>NZ_JBXCIW010000003.1:0-345870 GCF_056786335.1 Paenibacillus sp. Y280 | reverse complement strand
TTCTAGCTGCATTTCACCGTCAAACAACTTATCACTAAATACTCATCCTATAAATGGATAGTTTTCCCTAATTGTGTAGCCGCCTGTGCTTATTATATTGGGCTTTCGTAATTCAGGATAATTATAGCCGGCAGATTTATTCTACCGGCCATTCCTAGATTTCCATTAGAGCTCAATGATCTTTGTTGCAACATTGTTGCAAAATTCCTTGTCATGCTCCACAAAAAGAATGGTTGGAGCGTATTCAAGCAATAACTCTTCAATTTGCATGCGAGAAATAATATCTATAAAATTTAGCGGTTCATCCCAAATATGCAAATGAACCTTCTCGCTAAGGCTTTTTGCGATCAGAACTTTCTTCTTTTGTCCTCCACTGAAAGCTGATATATCCTTTTCAAATTGAACTCTGGAAAAATCAAGCTTTCTTAAAATCGCTTTAAACAGGCTTTCATCAATTCCATGGTCCGCAGCAAAGTCAGATAAATGGCCTTGAAGATGGGATGTGTCCTGCGATACATAGGAAATTTTCAATTGACCATCCTTAATGAAGGTGCCTTTATAGTTTATATCCTCACCACAAATAAGCTTAATGATACTTGATTTTCCGGAACCATTTTTTCCCGAAAGAGCAATTCGCTCTCCTTGCTCAATTGTAAAACTTAAATCTGTACAAACCCTCTTCTCTTCGTAAAAAATCGAGACATGATCCAGTTTAGCAAGCTCGTTTTTATGATAAGCAAGTTGCGAAATCTCCAAGCTCTCAGCGTTTTCAATATTTTTAAGAAGCTTCGACTTTTCTTCAATGGCGGATTGCTGTCTTTGCTCAATTGCTTTAGAGCGTTTCATCATTTTAGCAGCCTTGTGGCCAACATATCCTTTATCTACCTTGGAACCTGAGTTTCTTGTTCCGTTCTTTGATTTTTCCACTTCGTGCGACCAGTTTCCCGTCCGTTTCGCAGAATCCGACAAGCGACTAATGTCTTTTCTAAGCTTGTCGTTCACGGCAAGCTCAAAGTTATCTTGTCTCCTTTTATTTTCCCACCAACTGGAAAAATTTCCTTTTTGAATCTCAATATTTGTTTTATTAATTGAAAGGATGTGGTCTACGCAGTTATCAAGAAATGATCTGTCGTGCGAAACCAAAATAAATCCGCTTTTGGTTTTGAGATAATCGCTGACAAGTTTTCTTGCATGCATGTCAAGATGGTTGGTTGGTTCATCAATCAACAGAAAACTGTTTTCTTTAATAAATAAAGTAGCCAGCAGCACTTTCGTTTGCTCTCCGCTCGACAATGAATCAAAGGGCCGATATAAAACATCCTCTGAAACCTTTAGCAAGGAAAGCTCGCGCATTAATTTCCAGTGCAGATAGTCTGGGAAAATATCGTTGATCACATCGATGGTATTGTTTTCCTTGTTCTCAACAGGGAAAGGGAAATATTCGAAACTGACATGAGCAGAAATATTTCCGCTGTACTCATATTTACCAAGCAGCAAGCTCAAAAATGTTGTCTTCCCTCTTCCGTTTCTTCCCGTGAATCCTAATTTCCAATCGGTATCGATTTGAAAATTTACGTTTTCAAATATGTTATCGTAACTGCCCTCATAGGCAAAAGTCAGGTTGGTAACATTTATTAATGACATGAAATAATCCTCCTGTATGGAAAATATAAAAGCTACAAGAAAGTTACTTTCTTGTAGCTCAAATAAATACAGTTAATCCAACCCCCAACTACGGCGGAGTTAGATTAGGATATATTGTTTGAGTGAAAAGAAAAAGTAACTTTCTTGCATATAAAGAATAAAACATGCGAAAAAAACCGCTTATAGTGTTTTATTATTTTATATAGAGCGCAAGAAATATTACATTAGACTTTTCAACTCCAATCTTTAAATTAACCGCATCTTATCATACCCATCCTTTTGTTGCAAGCATCGCTACTCACGTTCATTTAATTGCCAATCGCTTTGTAGTAATCAGGCGATGCAAGCTCCATGCAAAGTATCGCCCTTATTTAAGGCTTCACATGAGCAGATTCTTATTCCGGCAAATTGATTTGCCATTCCTATCCTATCCCTTTCCAAACTATTATAAAATGATTTCGTCTTTAGCGTCTTTAGCTGCAACCGCTCCCCACTTCTTCCGGATTTCCTCCACCGTCGCCAAGGATACCGCATCCTGCAATATATCTCCCGGCTTGTTGCCCTTGCCTAGAATATAGCCAGCAAAATTCGTGCCGGTAAAGTTAAAAATATATTGAAATTGCTGAACAAGCGGAAGCCCTTTTAGATGAGGCTCATCATCGCCAATGCCGATCACGTACGCTGTTTTCGTCGCTAATTTAGCTAGAAATTCCGCTTTATTTTCACGTAATGACTGGGACCAACGATCGATGAACGTTTTCGTCAGCCCGGATGCGCCATACCAATAAATCGGAGTCGAAAATACAAGAACATCCTGTGCCAATACCCGTTCGATCACATGATGATAATCGTCATCCGGATAAAGGCCCTTCTCAGAATGGCGGTAGTCTGTGATAGGTTCAATTGTATAGTCAGACAAATAGATGTTATCTGCTTCAAACCCTTCAACTAATCGTTTGGCTAATTGCTCCGAGTTGCCATTTTTACGCGAGCTTCCATAGATTACGGCGATTCCCATTAGTAAACCTCATCTCCTCTACTCTGTGCTTTCAGTTATGCCTTCGCTATTTCTGCCTCTTGCTGCTGATAAATCACTTTCAAGCTTCCAATAAGCGAAAGGGCCAGTTCTTTCGCTTGTAGCGGAGTATCGCCTACGGTAATGAGGTAACCCAGCCGATCATCCGAGCTTTTTGCTACTGTAACGGCATCGCCAGCAGATACCGAGAAATGTGAGCGGACAACATTCGCATGCTGCTGCAGAACTTCAAGCCCTTCTATTCCTTCGAAAATACCATCGCGATCCGCAGTCACATAAGCAATTGCAGCTGCTCGATTATGCTTTTTCTGAATATCAATAGCGTTATCCAAGTAGTAGTTCACAGTCGCTTCGAAAATATCGATCCCGAACGCCTGCACGAGTAAGTCTGAGGAAATGTTGTCCCCACCCGGTCTCCCGTTCACCTCAATAATGCGCGGACCCGTGCTCGTAAGCTTCACTTCCACATGACTTGGACCATTCGTAATGCCAATGGCCTTTAACGCGTCTGCGGCGGTACGAACGATTTCATCCTCACGCTCCGCATATACGGATGTAGGCAGCGTATGAAGAGTTTCAACAAAATAAGGCAATGGCGACGTAATCTTTTCCGTAACGGTCGAAAAAATCGCCTCGCCATCCTTCACGAACAGCTCCACGCTAAATTCCGGTCCATCCAAATATTGTTCAATTAAATATTCTTCGCGGACTTTAAAATCCATATAGGTTACTTTGAACGCAACGATGATATCCATCGCATTCTGCAGCTCAGTTAAGTTATTGATGAAGTAAACATTTTGGCTGCTCGCGCAATTCGTCGGTTTTAACACCACGGGATACCCTATTTCCTCCGCTGCCGCAGCGGCTTCTTCGTAGGTTCTGATCTTCTTGAATTTTGCACTCGGAACACCGTGTTCGGCGTATGCCTCTCGAGCCAAATCCTTATTTCTGGATCTCAGCGCAGCCTCATAGGGGACTCCTCTTAGGCCAAGCCGCTCAGCCACCTTCGCCGTCAAATGGGACGCGTAATCGGTAGCAGGAATTAACGCATCGAGCTGATCTACATAGGCTGAATTGATTATAGCTTGATAGAGCGATTCTTCGTCACGAATATCAGCCACGATGAGATCATGATAAATGCCTTCATAGCCATATTTTTGCGGATTTTCTGTGGAAGAGACGATAGAAATGACTCTATGTCCCTGCTCAAAAGCAACTCTAGCGAAGCTAACGCCATAGAAACTCGGTTCAACAAAAGCGACTGTTTTGGTCCTCGTCATATCATTTTCCTCCTTAAAGGTTTGTGGAACTGACCTGATTCAAGCATGAGCTCACGCTTCTAGCGCTTTCTTTTGGGTTACTCTACTATTTAGCACGTAATACACGACAAATCCGATGGCCATTAAACCGCTCATGCAGATAAAGCCTACGCCGGGAGAATAGCGATCAATGATAACGCCAAGCCCCGTTGCTGAGACGGTCTGCAAAAGCAAGGATATCGCCATCCAGACCGATGTCGCCCTACCCATATAGGATTTGGAGACGGATTCCATCAATGTCGTTGTCATTAAGATCCGCAGCGAAGAGTTCGTTAAGCCGATCAACACGCTGCCAACATACAACAATAGTATTGTGGAGTTAAAAGCAACAGCCACTAAGTTCAATACGGAGATGAGGAAAAATAGTAGAATCGTTCCGTTTTGCGATAATTTCCTCGCCAAGGGTGCCGCTATAAAGCCAGACAATAGCCCTCCAATGCCGTAGAACATATCCGATAATCCAAAGACGACCGAATCTCCTTTGACTGCAGTGCTGACATAGCCAGGAAGAACGACGTTGTATACCATCGTACAAACGAGTGGAATAATCGATACGATTCCTAATAGGAAAATATAAGGACGTTCCGCCAAGTAGCGAATGCCATTTTTAAACGTGCCGTAAAAGGATTCCTCATCATTCTCGGTAGGAATGGGTGTATATTGTACTCGGCTCAGAAAGAAGCTGCTTACGATAAAGGCGAGCGCATTCAGAAGGAGAATAACCTCAAAACCTACATATTTGTATAAAATTCCTGATAAGGCTCCGGCCATGAACATGCCCACTTGCAAGCTGATCTCGATTAAGGAGTTGCCATGAATGAGATCCTTCTCGGGAAGAAGCTCTTGCACCAAGCTGCGCGAGGCAGACATATACAAGGCCCATCCCATCCCGTTAATAATGGCAAACGCATAAAGGTATTCAATTCGAAAACCCGTCCATACAAAAGCACCCGTAATGATAAGCAATAAAACGGCTCGAATGATATTGGCCCATAGAATAATCGTTTTCCGATTCCACTTGTCAATCAAGGTGCCTGCAAATGCAGAAATAAGGAAGCCTGCGATGACATTTAAGGAAAGCATAAACCCGATGGAGGTTATCGATTTCGTTTGATCCATGAGATACCAGTTCGCGCCAATCGTACTCATCCCTACGCCAAACCCAGAAACAATATCAGCGATAAAATAATGGCGAAAACTTCTTGGTTTTAGTACGCTAAAAACCATCGATACCACCTGCGATTTCCTGAATTTGTTGTTTCAAAGGCTCGAGACCAAAGCCTAGATAATCCAGAACCTCAGTATGTGTACCGCCATAAATCGGCCAATGCTCGCCGCAATGATGGGCATATACTTGAAGCTTGGGCAATAAAAGCGCAAGGTAGGACGCTGTACTGCCGGTTGCACGATGCTCCTCTACAACTAGAAATCGATCGGACAATTCGCGTAATTGCTCGCTATACGATTTCAAGCTTTGAATATCGACATAACATAAATGTGCATGCACAATGGAATCGTCTTCTTGAACGATTTGCTTGCACAGCTCCGTCGCTTGTTCTCCGACAGAAATCAAGCATAATCGCGATCTGCCGAGGGTCACCTCTCCCTCCACAATCATGTCTCTACAGCTCAACGCATCATCTCGGTGCAAGCTGTCAAATGCATCATTTCTAGATAGCCGGATATAGTATGGCTCCTCCGAAGCTGCTGCTTCTTGTATCACTTTTATCGTTTCCTGTTCGCCATGCGGGCAAGCGATTCGGATATTTTGAAACGATTGAATGACAGCAATGTCCTCGAGCGCATGATGCGTCGTGCCGAACCATCCGCCTGAAACACCCCCGTATGAAGCAACGACCTTCACATTTTTGCCCATGTACCCCATTGTCAGCTTGATGCTTTCGGAAGCACGCAAAGCTGCAAAAGAGGCAAAGGTCGAGAAGAATGGAACATAACCTGCCTCGGCAAGTCCTGCGGCGATATCAATACCAGCTAGTTCTGCAATACCTAGGTTAAAAAAACGATCGGGATGCTGCTGTCCAAAAGGATGATTTTTGCCGCCTAAATCGGCTTCCATACATATAATCTGGTCATTGCTTGCAGCGAGCTTGGCGAGCTCATCCTTATACGTATCTCTCCCGGACTTCGTCATGAAATACTCACCTTCCATTTTTGAGCCAGCTTCAAAGGGATTTTCGCATAATGCGCATCCGGATTTCCCTCAATCGCAGGCACGCCTTTTCCTTTAATCGTGTTAGCTAGGATGGCGACCGGTCTATCAGGTACTGGTTCAATCGCGGCAACGATTTCCTCGAAATGATGTCCGTCAATTTCTTTGACAGCGAAGCCAAACGCTTCAAATCGTTCACGCAGGTTGCGGATTGGCGAAATATCATGGACATAACCATCATTCTGGCCTCCGTTGCAATCGACGATATAGACAAAATTCGTGATCGCTTGGGCTTGCACAATCTGAGCGGTTTCCCAGCACAGCCCTTCCTGCAATTCTCCATCCCCGCCAATGACAATGCCTAATCCATTTGTTCGTTTCATTTTCTGAGCGAGCGCCCAGCCGGCTGCGTATGGAATGCCATGTCCCAAGCTCCCTGTAGCGAAAGGAATGCCCGGAAGCTTATGGTTGGGATGGCCCGTAAACAAAGAGCCCTTCTGTCCGTAACTCTCCGCCGGATTATCCGGTATGATGCCATACACATGCAGAGCGGCATATAATGCCGCTGCTGCGTGGCCCTTGCTAAGAATGATGACGGTATTGGGATCATCAACATACTTGAAATACGTGCCGATCAATAGATCGATGGCCGAAAGGCTTCCTCCAATATGACAGCCTGTAGAGGTAGCCGCCATATCGATTATCAATTTTCTCGCTTCTTTGGCTCGTTCGATAAGCATTGGAATCGCATCACTATGCTCCCTTTGCGCTTGTATCGTTTGCTCCATCTATTCCTCCAATCGCAGCCGAAACCATTCGTTTACGGCTTCCTTCAAAATCGTTCTTGTCGTTTCCACCTCATTATTGTGAAGATACTCTTCATTCGTATGATCCAAGCTGGAATCCCCTGGGCCATAGGCCACCATCGGAACGGATTGCCATGTTGTCGCAAGCGTGTTCATGTCGCTCGTTCCGCGTTTTTTGATGTAGTGAATGGATTTCCCTTGCTTCGCGAAGCTGCGAACAAACGCTTTGACCAATTTGTCCGAACGTGGATTGGCGAATCCCGGTGTTGCACGCAATACTTCAACGGTCACACCGTCACCAAATGAAAAGTCAATCTTATTTCTGTAATCGTTGCCTGCCGCTGGCGATATTCTAAAATTCAGCGTCCCTTTAACTGTTAGAAAGCCATGCTCATTACGATGCTCAATATCGATAAGAGAGGATAAAGACTGTGGATCAACTTCCCGTACAAGGTGGCGGATATCCGCCACCACGTTATACAGCTCGTCGATGACACTTGTACTATCCTTGGCCGCGGTATGCTCCTGCGCACGATGAATCGTAATTTGCAGCTTGAACAGTCCGTAGTATCCGAGAGTTAAGCTCTCTTCGCCGCTAGGCTCGCCAATGATAACCGCATCCGCCAAGTAATTGTCGCGAATGAAATGTGCTCCTTTGGAAGATGAGATTTCCTCTTCTACAGCGCCGATAACGAGCAAAGATCCCTGCTCAGGAACATCAACCTCCTGCAGCATATGAATAAAATTAACGAAGCAGCCTTTGGCATCCACGATTCCTCTGCCTGTGATGCCGTTCGAATCGGTACGAACCGGCCAAACATGCGGAACCGTATCGATATGTCCTAACAGCAGAAGCGTATGGGGACCGTTCCCTTTGCGGAATACGATGTTCCCCGCCTCGTCAATCTTCCCCGACACCGACGGGTAGTTAATCGTTTCTAATAAGTACTTTGCAAGCTCATGCTCATCTTCGGAAACCGAAGGAATGCGCGCGACCTTATTTAGCAGATCGAATGCGCCAAGCTCCCGGTCCACATTCCAAAACCAAGTCTTGCTCGTGTTCTCTAGCGTATGAGGTCCCGATATATTCACATCGCAGATGCCTTCGCGGATCGCCAGTTTGGCTGCTCGCACCTTTTGCTTCATACGCCCTTGGACGGAGCTTAATTCATCATCCGTATAGACATTCGCGATCGTTGAATACGGATCTTGTATATCTTCAAGCAGTCCAGCCGTACCAGTAACAAAGCGCAAGTGATGTGCTTCTAAATCGACGGCTAAATGAGCTGCCAGTACATCCGCATCGATGTTTATATAGGCATCCAGCTCGGGATCAAGGATCGGCGGCGTGAGACATACGACATCAAAGGCAGATAAAGCCGATTTCAGAAATGCCGCATGACTGCCGACAAAATGACCAAACAAGGAATCCCGCACGATCACCGTTCGCTGATCCTTGATTGCCTTCAACGGTTTGGCTTTCTGTCCAAACACTAGCCCTTGATCACCGCCTAGCTGAGCGAATACGGATAGTCCGAATCCCTTCAAATGCGTTTGAATCGTCGACAGGATGTTCTCGTGATAGGCAGCGCGGATAAAAGGCATCTCCTCGGGAGCGCAGTACCGCACCTCATCACCTGATGGCAATGTGAGAAAAGGCATTTCACGCTGAATCGATTCATATTTTTGTTTAATCGCTTCCGCCCCGCCTGCCACAAGCAGGACTTGGTTCCCTCGCTTCACGATGCGATTGATTTCCTCAAATACTTTAGGATGGTTCACAATCGTGCTGCTGCCGAGCTTGATGACATATAGACTGCCTTTGCTCATCAAGGCCACGCTCCTTCAAATTCAAATTGCAGACCTTCCTCCTCAGGGAAGTTGAAATAAAGATTGGCTGCCTGAATGGCTTGCCCCGCGGCTCCTTTTATCAAATTATCGATGGTAGCAATGGATACACAATTCCGTCCTTCTACATATGCACCAATCTCGGCATAGTTCGTACCTACGACGGTCTTAATCATGGGCGAACCACTGCCTGAGTTGAAATAATGGAGAAAAGGCTTGGATGCATAGGTGCTGTAAAATGCTTTTTTCACATCTACGTCTGTCACATGCTCTTTGAGCAAGGAATAGGAGGTCGCCATAATCCCTCGCGGTAGATCGAGACTGAAGACGGAAAATTGCAGATTCACGGACCGATCCAAGTGAGACGTCAGCGCATGCTCCACCTCGGGCTTATGCCGATGACCATGAACTTTATAGGCTCTAAAGTTATGGGAGCGTTCCGCATGATGCTCTGTCGTCGATTTTCCGCCGCCGCTTGAGCCTGTCTTGGCATCCGTGACCACACGGCCTTCAATTAAATCATGCGCTACGAGCGGATAGAGCGTATATAGAGTCGCTACCGCCATACAGCCCGGAAGATTGACCACCTTCACCGCAGGATTGATTGGACTGAACTCCGGAATATAGTAATGCCATCCGCCTTCGAACTCATGCTTCAAGGTCTCGGGATAATGCTGGTTCAATAGATCAGTATCTGTTATGCGATAATCGCCGCTTACATTGAAGATATAATCCGTATGCTCTGCCACCTGCTGGATGATTTTAGGCAGGGAACCTGTAGGCAAGCATGAGAATATTGCATCGTAATGACCGTTCAGCTCAGCTGCTTTGTTGAACTTTAGCGAGCTAATCTTTTTCTTATGAATCGATCCGATATAGAACTTATCCACCGGATAGCCAGACTTCGATTCGGAGGATACAAATTCAACTTCAAAGTAAGGATGCTTGCGCAGCAGCCTATATAATTCAGCGCCAGTGAACCCGCTGCCGCCAAGTATGGCTACTCGTTTTTTCCCTGTCTCTGTTATGCTCATCCGAGTCTAGCGTCCCTTTCATACAGCACCTTAAGATCGCTGCCTTGCTCTGCGATTTCACGAATGATATGCGGGTTCGCATCAATTTTTTTAAACGCCAATGCATAGGCTTGAATTCGCTCATATTCAACCGGCGTTCTCAGCTCTCTGCAAATCGTCAAGCTGCTGCGCAGCATTTTTAACGTTTCGGGAAAATGATTCAGATCATATCCAAAATCCTTTCGATCCGATAAGGTGAACGGATAACCATTTCCAAAGCCGATCCGATTTTTGAACGGGAGATGGCCTGGGATCGGCACATTTTGCCATTCGCGTGCGTAGACCCCTTCGTGATTAATGAGCTGCTGAACGGCATCCTTCACCCGAAAGTCTTCTAGATCACCTAATCCTAGACGCTCTGGCGACAGCTTGACACGATACATGTTATAGCTGTGGTTGTAGCCTTCTGGTACGAATGGTCCACTGAACAGCTTCGTCTCGGAAAGTGCATTCGTTAAATACGCGGCATTTCGTGCACGAATCGCATCATAATACGGAAGGCGGTCGAGTTGGCTTAGTCCGAATGCAGCTGCAATCCACGACATGCGGTAATCAATGCCCGAGGACGCTAGAAATGCCAGCGCACGCTCATAATCCTCCTTCTCTTTGAAGAAAGCGATGCCCCCTTCCCCGCCAACCGGAAAGTTCTTGTCCGCCATCAAGCTTTGACCCGCGGCATCGCCAATTGAACCTGCCAGCTGCTGGTGTATGGAAGCAGAATGCGCATGAGAGGCATCTTCTACGAGACGCAGCGAATATTTATCCGTTAGACGTCTTAGCGCTGGCAAATCAGCCGGCAAGCCATGCACATGTACAGGCATAATAGCATTCGTCTTGCTCGTTATCGCTCGTTCCGCTTGTACCGGATCTAGGCAATACGTAATCGGGTCGATATCAACGAAAATCGGGATCGCTTTCGCCGCTACGACCGCCTGAGCGGTTGCAATGAACGTAAATGCAGGCACGATGACCTCATCACCGGGCTGTACACCCACGCCTACTAAAGCGAGGTGCAAGCTCGATGTGCCGCTTGCCGCAGCAATTGCGTAATTGGCCCCTACATAATTGCGATACGCTTCCTTGAACTCATCAACTACTTGATCGCCATCCTGCTGGATGGAGACGAGCATTTGAATGACGTCTTCCTTCGTAATGATCGGAAAATTGGTCTTTCTCACATCCTCTGGAATGATCGCTGGCCCGCCATGAAAGGCTAATGGATCTTGAAGCCAATCATCCGAAGGCAGCTGGAGCGGCTTGCGAATAAAGTCTGTCTTGATCATGAAGGATTCCTCCTGAGTAGAGATACTTTCACACATGCCGCCACCAGCGGGCTAAGCCTGTAGTTAAATTGAACGGCTGGCTGCAGATTCGGCTCGCTCTCTTCCTGCGTCCACATCGTTTGAAGATCAAAGGCGCCAAATATTTTTAATCGTTCAGCTCTTTTCCAAATAAGCTCATCATTTGCTGCGATGGCAGCAACAGGTCCAAAGCCTAATCCTGTAAAATCCAAGATGAGTACAGGCGCTTGGCCGCTTGCCCCCTGTACAATCTGATTCAAGTGGTTGATATTTTCCTGATTTACAGCAATCAACTCATAAGCTTGCTTCACATGCGGCTCTGATACGAGCGTAATCCCTAACCAATGAATAAACTTCCTTTCTTGATCAGTAGGATGAGCTAGTCGCGTAGTCGAATGATAGCCAAGCTCCTGTCCCCATAGCGCACCATGAATCGCACCCGTATAGCTATTAAATAAGGAGACATATTTTGTTTTAGTGAGCTTGGCTATACTTTTCTCAAGCCCCTTTAATTCATGATCATTCTTTTCAATACTCATAATGACGCCTGAATTCAGCACTCTCGATAACACAAATGAAAGTGAAAAATAGTTTTCTTTCTGTATGACAGCTTCTGACTTCGTTAACGTAGCCTCTCCCATTCCTATATAACCTCCCTATCTACTTGGAAATAACCGCGAGGTTTTCCCTGTTTTTCAGTTCTATCGTTTCCTTCACATATTGTGCGATATGATAAGCCACATCGACGCCATGGATTTTCCACGACTTCGCAAATTCCGGGTTTTGATTCACTTCACATACGACGTAGCGCTGTTCCTTATAATCATAAAATAAGTCTGCACCATAAATGCCTTCCCCTAATACCTCAGTCAATCGCCTGCAAATAGATGCAATCTCGTCATTAATTGCGATTGGGTCGATTTCCGCACCTAAATGTGTATTCGTCTTCCAGTTATCAGCTGAAACCCGCCGAAACGCTACGATTGGTTTACGGCCGACAATGACAACGCGTATATCATAATCCCCCTTCTCTACAAATTGTTGCACTAATACCGGAAATGATTGATGCCCAGGGTCGACGGATTCTCGCGCTGCAATCCAGCCATCCAAGCATTCTTTCCCAGTGATTCTCGCAATTCCTCTGCCCCATGATGAAGTTGCTGGTTTAATGACGCAAAGATCTCCAAATGAACGTAGCGCATCAAACAGCTTCTCAGGCGTAAAAGCTATTTTAAAATGCGGCTGAGGAATGCCGTGCTTCTGAAACACAATTGCTTGATGTATTTTATTGGTGCAAATCGTAATCGCTTTGACCGAATTCAGCGTTTCTAGACCGGCCAGCTCGAGCAGATGTGCTCGATTCAACGCGTTTTTCTGAGAAAGGCAGCGGATCAGCGCGAGCCCGAAGGGCTCTACATCAGAGCCCCCTAGCGGCAATTCCATTGAATCCAGATTCACTTGTACGTGAATTCGTAAATTTTTGAGATGTTCGATAATGCGCTGCTCTTCCTCCCGAAGCTTCGTCACACACAATAAAATAGCGCTATTTTGGTCCATATATTCGTTACCTACTCTCCCCAAGTTTCTTCAATTTCTGGAGCCAGAGCAATCGTGACGAGGTTGGATGCTACTTGAACTTCATGTTCTTGTCCGCAAGCTTCGCATTCCACGATTTCACCCGTAGTTGCTTGTTCTTCCACTTCGATATCCGACTTGCAAACTAAACAATTTAAATCTGCCATTTTTCTTGCACCTCCTGCAATTTTTGATAGAACTATTTATTATAAAGGAATAAATTCCTCATAACCGATTTATGACGGCATGGCTTCTGCTTCTGTTGCCAGCTGCGTCTATTTCGTTTCCAAATCCCACTGGTTTACATTGTTGAACGTACCCAAATTGAGCGGTTTGCCTACGAGAACGCTTTTTGATACGACCTGCAAACGTTTCTCGGAATAGACAGCGAGCGTTGGGACATCTTCATGCAACACCTCTTGCAATTGGTTATAGATCTCGTGACGCTTCGCCTCTACGATTTCTTGTTCCCCTTTTTTGATGAGTTCGTCGACTAATGGATTGTTATATCGAATTACACTTTCGGGATCATTGCTTTTATAGGTTGTAAAATAGAGGCTTGGCTCGATATAGTAATCTCTTGTGAAAATGGTAAGGTCATGCTCGCCTTTCTCGACTTTATCGATCAACGTAGGGAAATCGAATTTTTGGACGTCTATCTTAATGCCAACAGCTTCTAGGTTTTGTACCAAAATATCAGCCGCTTGCTCGCGAACCTTATTTCCTACCGGAATCAAAAACGTAAGCTTGCGTTTGGAGTCCCAGCCAGCTTCTTGCAGGAGCTGCTTTGATTTTTCCGGATTGTAATCGTAATTTGCAATGTTCTTATTAAAGTATGGGTGCGAGCTTGGAACTCCGCCGTCAATAATTTCTGCCTGTCCCTTCAAGAGCTGATCGACGATGAGCGGACGATTCAAGGCATGTGCGATCGCTTGACGGATTTTTTTATCAGACAGCTTCTCCGTATTAAAGAAGATTTCAGCCGGCTCAGAGGCAGTAGCTGATGTTACGTTCACATTCTCAAAGCCCTTCACTTTATCGTAATCGGTAATCGGGACAAGCCCGACCGGTAAAGAGTTCATTTGAATTTCTCCTGTTTGCAGCTGTGCTACAAGATTAGCGGCTGGAAGCACCTTTATGAATATGCTGTCAATCTTAGGTACGTCGAGATAGTAATTCTCGTTTTTTGCAACCTCAACGAATTGGCCCTTCTCATAGTTTGCATATTTATATGGACCAATCGTCACCTTCGGCTCCTGAAAATAGGGATTTGTTGATAGCTGCTCCGGATCAGCGTCTTTGAGAATATGCTCCGGCAAGAAATTAACCTTAACTCCGAATCGTTCATTGAACACTAGCGGATCAATTGGCGTTTTAGTCTTGATCTCAAAGGTGGTCGGATCAATAATTTTGAGACCCGAAATTTCCGTCGTCCCTTCGTCTAGCTTCCCTGCATCATTTAATCCTTCTATGAAATTGAGCTGGAATGAAGTATCGACTTTAGGGTGAAGCGCAAGCTTTAACGTAAAAGCGACATCTGCCGTCGTAAACGGCGTTCCATCATTCCATTTGGCATTAGGCTTCAGTTTGATCTGAAACGTCTGATTATCCTTCGACTCGATGGATTCCGCGAGCTTTGGCAAAAACGCTGCCGAATCGATTACATCGAGCAAGGAATCATTGAGTAAATTGATCGGGGCGAGGGAAGCCGAATTATCCTGTGTATTGATCTGGTTTAAGGTGACAGGAGCATTGACGATTCCGATGTACAAGGTTTTTTTGGCTTTGACATCAGGAGTTGCCTCCTGTGCATTTGTCGCTTCCGAAGCAGGCTCGTTTGTTGCTTCAGCATCTGTTGGTGCTGCTTTGCTGCACGCCGATAGCAAAATCATTAATATCGTTAATAATATAAGTCCTTGTAATCGCAGCATTCTTTTCATTGGTATCTCTCCCTATTGTCTGTTTGCTTTTTTTTATTTAAAAATCATCTAAATGGTTTGTTTGCTAAGGTCTCGCATCCAATGCGTCGCGCAGTCCGTCGCCTACAAAGTTAATCGCTAGAACGGTAATGAGTATGACAAAGCCGGCTGGTACCCAAAGCCACTGCTGCTCGGTCAATACGGTTAATGACTGTGCATCGTACAGCATGTTGCCGAGGCTCGCCTGGGGAGCTTTGACCCCCATTCCCAGAAAACTCAGGCCGGCTTCGCTAAGAATGGTACTGGCCACCCCAAAGGTTGCATTTACAATGATAGGACCGAGGGCATTGGGCAAAATATGCCGCAGCAGAATGCGTGGCGTACTATATCCAAGTGCTATGCCTGCTCGGACAAAATCCATTTGCTTATAGGACAGAACACTTCCACGGACCAGCATCGCAATTGTTGGCCATTTGAATAGCGCGAGGACGATCATAATGGTCGATACGTTTGCGCCAAGTACACTAACGATGACGAGAACAACCATCATATAGGGAAAGCTCAAAAAGATATCAGTGATTCGCATTAGTCCCATATCCAGCCACTTGCCATAATAACCGGCCATCATTCCGATGAAAGTACCAAATGTCACATACAAAGCAACCGTGGAAAAACCAATCAACAAGGAAACCCTTGTTCCGTAAAGTAATCGGCTTAACACATCCCTGCCCACTTGATCGGTACCTAACAAGTGCGAAAGCGATGGACGAGCCGAGAAAACGTCCGTAATTTCATCGGGATTATGCGGCGCTAGCCATGGCGCCAAGATAACGATACTCAGCAGCAGAAGGGTCGTCACAAGACCCCACACCGCTAGCTTGTGCTTGAAGAACTTGCGCGTCACTTGCTTAGTGTAGCTCTCCATTTCGCTAGCTGGTTGCTCGTCCTCATTCCCCACACCGGAGGCGAAAACGTCTTTCCTCCATGGAATCTCCGGTATGGACATTTTCTCAGGCCTCCTGTCAGCTGTATTTAATCCGTGGATCGACGATCGAATAAATGATGTCCGTGAAGAAATTTGTCGAGAGTACGACGCAAGCAGCTATAATATTTAACCCCATTAACGTTGGGTAGTCCCGCGATAGGATCGACTCCATCGTTAATTGCCCGATTCCCGGCCACTGAAATACTTGCTCAATAATAATGCTTCCGCCAAGCAGCAGAGGAATTTCCGTTCCGACAACGGTTATAATTGGGATTAATGCATTGCGAAGTGCATGCTTATTCGTCACCATAAATTCACTTAGCCCCTTCGCACGAGCCGTTCGCAAATAATCCTGGTTGAGTACATCGAGCATGCTGGCGCGAACGTACCGAACCTTTTTACCCGCGATCGTTACACCCAGTACTAAGACAGGCAGAATCATATGTATGAGGACATCTCCGGCCCCACCTGTTCCTCCAAGTGTCGACATCCCTCCTGTAGGAAGCCATTTCAGCTGAATGCCTGCCAGATAGATTAATCCTAGTCCTAGAAAAAATGGAGGAATCGACGTGCCGAGAAAGGATAAACCCGTCATCATATAATCGAGCTTCGAATTCTGTCTGACTGCGCTTATTATCCCTACTGGAATGGCGATCAATATCGCTACCAGCATCGATGAGGCTGCGAGCAGCAAGGTTGGCCCAATCCGTTCTCCTATTAATTGTGATACGGGGGCGAAGCTGCTGAAGGAATAGCCGAGTTCTCCGCTAAAGAAACCGCCGAGCCATTTCACATATTGAATATAGAGCGGATCATTCAGTCCGAGCAGCTCCTTCCTCAGCTCCAGCATTTCTTTCGGGATATTTGGATTGATCAGCATATCTACGGGATTACCGGGAGCCATGTTCATGATGAGAAAATTCAAAATCGTAATCCCGAAAAATACGGGAATGGCAATCAACAGTCTACGAACAATGTATGTTCCCATCCAAGCCCTCTCCTTTTCTCGCCTTCGCGTTATGCAAGTGGATAATGGCATGCCACAGCATGGTCGTCTACTGCAAGCACAGGTTCCACTTGCGTACATAACTCCTGCACGTAAGGACAGCGGGTATGAAACCGACAGCCAGCCGGTGGATGGGCGGGACTAGGCACATCGCCGTGAAGGAGAACGCTCTTTTGCTTTCTTAGCGTCGGGTCCGGTGGAGGATACGCGTTCAACAGCAATTGCGTATACGGATGCCTTGGCTTGCGAAATAAATCGTTTGCGGGAGCTAGTTCCACAATTTTACCCAAATACATGACAGCAATCCGGGTACTCATCTGCTTCACTTCACCAATGCCATGGGCGATAAACAGATAGGTAAGCTTCAGCTCATCCTGCAGATCCTGAAGCAAATTGAGAATTTGCGCTTTAATCGAAACGTCGAGCGCAGACACGGGCTCATCGCATACGATCAGCTTAGGTCGGAACGAAATCGCTCTGGCGATACCGATTCGCTGACGCTGCCCACCAGAAAATTCATGCGGATAGCGATTGCTAGCCGAACGAGGCAGTCCTACCAGTTGAAGCAAATTGTCTACCTCACGCTGCACCTCGCTCCGCTTCACCAGCTTGTGAGCTATTAAAGGCTCCGCAAGCGTGTCGTAAATCCGAATTTTTGGATTTAAAGAGGCATAAGGGTCTTGAAATATCATTTGCAGCTGTGTGCGCACAGGCTTCAGCTGTCGCTGCGAATAGTGCGTAATATCTTCATTATTAAATAGTATGCGACCCGATCGAGGATTTTCCAGCCTAACGATGGTGCGCCCAATCGTCGATTTACCGCAGCCCGATTCGCCAACAAGGCCAACGGTTTCTCCCTCATACAAGGCAAAGCTAACATCATCAACAGCCTTGACATGACTCGCCGTATGCGAAAATAATCCACTTCGAATAGGGTAATACGTCTTCAATCCTTCGACCTGCAAAAGGGGTTGCTTCAGTTGCCGGTTATCGAGCGAGCTCTGGAATGCCATGCGATCCCCCTTGTACTTGGTCTGCAATCGTTATTTCCGCAGCGCTCGCCAACCAGCATCGCACGCTATGCCCATGTCCTGCTGGCATGAGCTCAGGCTGCGCTTGTCGGCAACGCTCGACGGCATGCGAACAGCGAGGATGGAATCGACATCCTGCAGGCATATGCTGCAACGAAGGAACCACACCTGGGATCGCATGCAATCGCTCCTTGTTCTCTTGATCAAGGCGCGGGATCGACTTCATTAATCCTTGCGTATAAGGATGCTGAGGCGCTCGGAAAAGAGTAAATACATCCGCCGCTTCGACCACTTGCCCTGCGTACATGACGATCACATGATCCGCCATTTCAGCTACTACGCCTAAATCATGCGTGACTAGCAAGATCGCCGCACCGCTTTCTGACTGAAGCTCTTTCATCAACTCGAGAATTTGCGCCTGAATGGTGACATCAAGTGCCGTCGTCGGCTCATCTGCAATGAGCAGCTTGGGTTTGCACACGAGCGCCATTGCAATCATGACACGTTGACGCATGCCGCCTGACAAAGCGTGAGGATACTCCTTTAAGATCGCTTCAGCCCTAGGAATCCCCACCTTTCTTAACATCTCTGCCGCAACGACCTTTGCTTCTTTACGCGTTAAGTTCAGATGCAGGCGGATCGTTTCTTCCATCTGCTCTCCGATCGAGAAGACCGGATTCAATGACGTCATCGGCTCCTGAAAAATCATTGAAATCTCTTTGCCTCGAAGCTTGCGCAGCTGTGATTCCGTGCAATGGGTTAACGCTGAACCATCGAACCGTATCTCTCCTCTGCGAACAGAACCATTTGTTCCGAGCAATCCCATGATAGAAAGAGAAGTTACACTCTTACCGCAACCCGATTCACCAACAATCGCGATAGTCTCTCCATGCCCGAGCTTAAAGCTTACTTCATCAACCGAAATCATTTCTCCCTGATCGGTCCGAAAAGCTACCTGTAATCGATCGACTTCCAGCAGCTGCCCCACTCACTCACCTACTTCCACAAGGGCATATTCAATTCATACAATTCCTATGAGATTTATAAACTTTAACTACACCCAGCATACCAAAATGTAAATTGATTGAATAATAGAACAATTCTATAAACAAATAGAAAATTGTACCAATGAATACATAACTATCAATAGCTGATAGGAGGATACAAATTAGAGGGGGATGAGGAAAAGTGGTGATCTTTAGAGGATTTAGGCTGTGGCATAGAAAAAGCAGCTCTCCCTCAATTGAGGAATGAGCTGCTTCTGAATCTACCAATTATTTTGCAAGCTGCGCTTCATTTTTAGGAACCGTACTTCGCTCCGCCTTCACCGCTCCAAGTCATTTCGACGAATGTAGACGGATTAGCAGAAGTTGCGGTTTTGGAGCCGGATGCATAGAGGCCTCCAGCAACGCCGGACATCGTATAGTCGGTAAATAGTTTATTTGAGCTATAGTTTGTATAAATCATTGCACCTGAAATATTGGTTGCCTTGACATTCTTAAGCTCCAAATTGTTACCGTAAGACACGCCGTCAGAAGCCGTCGTTTTGCTTGTTCTATATGCTTGACCAGTCGCTTTGTTGTTTTTAACCGTTGTATTTATGATCTGTACATAATTGGCTCTCATGAAGATCCCGTTGTTGCCTACAGTAGATTCAGGCACCGTATTTTGGAAGTCAACAGTGCTGCCAATCACTTTTATATGATGTGTGCCTTCTTTGAAGTCAAAGCCGTCGTTTTTTGTTTTTATAGCGCTGCAATTCAGAAAGGTAATATAGCCGCTTTTGTCCGCATTAGGACTAGTCGTCCAGTTTTGATCCGCATCACCTACATAGAAGCCTTCTCCAAATTTGCCGCTTGTCCCCGCATTTTGCACAGTGGTGTTCGAGATCAGCCAATATTGGCTGTTTTTTCTAATCTTAACGGCTTCCGACAGCGAGTTTTTGCCCGTCACATTGGTTATGAAACCATGCGAAGCCTCAATTAGCAATACTTTGTTTGATTTGGAATTCGCGTTAATCGTCACATTTTCCAGCTTGTAATAATTATGCTTGATATGAACTGCCGCATTGCCTGCAGATGCAGTGAAATTAAACGTAGCGCCGCTTCCCGTTCCCCTGATCGTGATATACTTGCCTGCAGAACCGCTTTTGGATGTGGCAATCGATCCATCCGATATGTTGTACGTTCCTGATACTTGAATAATATCGCCGGGCTGAGCACTGGCTAAATAGCTGCGCAGAGTGGCAACATTGCCGGCTGGTACTGTTTTTGTTGCTGCTTCAACGGTATGACTTGGGTAAAACGCGAATACAAGCATGAAGCAAAGTAGAGATAATACGGTTAGCTTTAATGATTGTTTATTCATTTTCAAACCTCCCTAGTTTTTCATACACTTTCGATTAGAGCCTTATCATTCGTTACCGATGAGGTCCATCCCCGTCATACTCGTAAAGCCACCACCTCTTTCGAATTCAATCAAATACAAAGTTTAAGCGCTTTAATTATAAAACAATTTTAATAACAGTTTTCTGTTCGAAAATATCATTATTCCATCCACATTCGATAACGATGCGGTGTCATCCCATACTTTTTTTTGAACATAGCGATAAAATACGAAGGATAATTGAATCCGGTTTCCCGGCTAATCTCTTCAATGGTCAAAAAATGCATGGCAAGAAGACTTCTCGCTTCCTCCAACCGTTTTTCATTCGTATATTCAATAATCGTCACACCCATCTGCTCCTTGAAGAGCTTGGATAAATAATTAGGGGAAAAATGAAGCTCTGATGCCATATCGTTAATGGTAAACGACAGATTATAATGTCTGTCAATCCATTTCACAATAGCGCCGATAGGCTCGTTCGAGCACGATGCCTCAGGATGCATGGGTGCTGCACTTTTGTCCAGCGAAAAGATATGGCTATTAAAGTAGTTGAAAAAATGAAATAAAAACAAAGTGACTACTTCCTTCTGAAGCTTTGATGGACCGATTGTAAGCATTTCATGCAATTGTAAAAATTGATTTTCAATATAAGAAGCATCCTTGTAGGACAAATGGAAAACCTGAGTTGGCAGCTTCAGTTCCATCAATTGCATAAAAGCAGATGTTAATTGCGGCAGCACCGTGAGGAAACGATCGATGACCGACGTTTTAATTTTTAATATGCTGCGAATGTAATTCGGAGGAACAATGACTTTTATTTCGTGTACTTGGAAAGGTTTGATAAGAATTAAGGTGCCAGGCTTAAGCGAATACATTTGATTTCCAATGTTGTAGCTGCCGGCCCCTTCATGAATATACAAGATCTCCAATCCGTCGTGGGCATGGAAGTATTCAACAGGCTCCGTATTTACCCTTAGATAATTAAAGAGATATAAATTGTCCCTCCAATCGATCGACTTATGAATTTTCATAGCATACCTCCCACATGAATGATCCGACATTCAGAAACAGGAATATAGTTCCGACTGCAACATTTGCATGGATGAACTGTTTGATCCTTCCGTCATATTAATTGATTCCTTTCGTTTAATCATCCAAATCGAACAGCGTTGAATGCTCTTAATAATATTCTTTAGATGAAAGCGTTTTCCTTTTTTTGTGGAAGAGAGGATTGCTTTTCAATAATACAGTGGCAATCTGGTAGATTAATTTCAAATGCCAAATAGCCGCTGTAAAAAAGCAGATCATGATTTCTTCCTAATCTAATATACCTGACTGCCTCTAACGATCGTCCAGCAGGTGCTGCTTAATTCAGAATCGAAAAGCCATATTTAACAAATACATCAAGCGCTTCTTGCGTTTGTAAATACGAGTAAAACTCCTCGGCCTCCTTGGCATGTTTAGTTGCTTTTACGATGCCAATCGGATAGTGAATCGTTTTATAAGATGCTGCATCAACCGCAAAAGCGACCTTTACCTTATCAGTTGTCTGCGCATCTGTTTTATAGACAAAACCTGCATCCGCATTTCCGGTTTCTACATATTGCAATACTTGTCTTACATCCTTCGCTTGTACGGATTTGGCCTGCAACGCAGCCCATAGCTTCGCGTTCGTCAGCGCTTCCTTGGCATAGCTGCCAGCAGGCACGCTTTCCGGAATGCCAATTGCAACTGTTTTCACTTCCGCCTTCGTTAGATCGGTTACCCTTTCAATCGGTGTTTTATCGTCAACAGGAACGACAACTACAAGCTCATTTTTCAATAAATTGATTTGTTGGTTCGGATCAATCAGCTGCTTGTCTACAAGTGCCGTCATGTTCTTAACGGCCGCAGACAGAAACAAATCGACTGGCGCCCCTTGCTCAATTTGCTGCTGCAGCGCACCGGAAGAGCCGAAGTTAAAGCTAAGTTTAATGTGAGTGTGATCAGCTTCATATGCCTTTTGAATTTCTGTTAAAGCGTCGGTCAGGCTTGCAGCTGCCGTGATTGTCAGCTCTACCGCATCGAGCGGCTCCTTTCTGGGCTCAATTGTACTTTCAGCCGGAGCATTCGTATTCAAATTCGTTTTTGGTGCTGTGCTACAGGCTGCAAACACCAGTGCCATGATTATTATAATAGATAAAAACATATAACCTTTAATCATTTTTAACACAATCTACACTCCTTAGTTATATTTAGTTATAATTAACTATATCTAAATATATTATATACCGTTCATCTTATTTGTAAATGCGTTTAACGAACGTACACATCCTAATATGGTACAATGAAAAAAATAGTAAATGGCTTGTACAGAAATTAAGGAGGAGCATCATGTCCAGCGATGTCTCGTATACGACCGAAGAAATTGCCAAGCTGCTGAAAATATCCAAACTCACCGTTTATGATCTTATAAAAAAAGGCGAGCTGCCCTCATACCGTGTAGGCAAACAGATGCGAGTCGACCCCGCTGATTTAGAAGCCTACAAACAGCGCGCCAAAGGCATGCAAATGAACGAGCGTCCAATCATGGCAGACGTTCCTGCACAATCACATGCGCAAGTTTCCCATACCGGGCTCCGTCCCCTCGTTATTACAGGCCAGGATCTCAGCCTTGACATTTTAGCGAAGTATATGGAAAAAAAGATGGACGGTATACGTCCACTGCGCGCGTATGTCGGGAGCCTTGACAGCCTGATCTCGATGTACCGCGGTGAATCCGACATCGTCAGCACTCATCTTCTCGATGGTGATACAGGCGAGTACAACCTCCCTTATATTAGAAAGCTGCTTATAGGCTCCTCTTACATCGTCGTCCATTTACTTTCCAGAAATGCAGGCTTCTATGTCAAGCAAGGCAATCCTTTATCGTTGAAGGGCTGGTCTGATTTGGGCACTCCAGGCTTGCGGATTGCAAATCGAGAGAAAGGCTCCGGCGCACGCGTTTTGCTAGACGAGCAGCTTCGTCTACATGGCTTAAAGTCCAATCAGCTTATCGGATACGAGCAAGAACAAAGCAATCATCTTGGCGTAGCCTCCAAAGTGGCATCCGGTGAAGCTGACGTTGGCATCGGTATAGAGAAAGCCGCATCTATTGTAGGAAATATAACGTTTATTCCATTAATTCAAGAACGCTACGATCTCGTCATGCTAAAAACTGCAAGCAATCAAGCTTGGATTCAGTCCTTGCTCCATATTCTCAGATCCGATGATTTCAAGAAGGAGCTTCAAACGATTTCAGGCTATGATCTGACGCGAACTGGCGAAATTTTATTAGAAACGTAGTGGATACAGAGGAGGATTGGATGTGCAAGGATTACAACGTAAACAAAAAATTCGAGTTCAAAGCGGCCAATTGGAATACATAACGACCGGAAATGGCGGTCCTCCTATTATTTTGATCAATGGAGGTGGAGGGCCGCTGGAAGGCTGGTATAAAATTATGCCTAAGCTTGCAGAGGTCAGCTCAGTTGTTGCCTATAATCGATTCGGAATCGGCGGCAGCGATAAGCCATCTGGGCCTCAGCACGGAATCGCTATTGTTGAATCTTTAAAGGAAATGTTAAATGCTTTGCAAATAAAGCCGCCCTACCTATTAGTCGGTCACTCCTTAGGCGGCTATTATGCCAATTTATTCGCAAGACTTTACTCCGAAGACGTAATGGGCGTAGTTTTGTTGGAAGCCAGCCATCCAAGCGACCTGCTCCTCAATCAGCACCAAGGGAGGTTCGTCCAGACGATAAACAAGATGCTCGGCATGTTCGATTCTTTCTCAAAAACGAATGCATTCAAAGAAGTAAATCACGTTAAGGAAACGGTCGAGCAAATTCAACGATCAAACCCCTTCCCGAATATTCCTTTAGTTGTCGTTACTGGGGGCAAACAACCGCATAAATGGTTCATGCCTGCAGAAGTACATAAGCAGCGTATGGATAACCAAAAAGATTTTCTGAGCCTAAGCAATCAAGCAACTCAAATAATAGCCCCAAACAGCGGACATTTCCCTCAATTGACGGAACCCGAAATCGTAATAAAAGCTGTGAAGGCATGTATTCAATCCATTAACAGCTGCAACAATTAAAGCATCATAAAAAAATGGACATTCGTCTTCGATAAACGGATGTCCATTCTCATTGTTAGTTGCAAGGAAGGAGAAGAAATTCTCTTAAAGCAAAAATGGTCTCTTCCTCGATATGGAGGTTTGTTGCTCGCTTATGTTAGGTCCGTTATTATTTTATTACTTCGTCCTGTGGAAGACCCTGTGGAGCATTTGTTTTCCCTTGTCTCAGAATCGTTACCTTGACATCATAGGAAACGTCTACGGTTGGAAATATTTGGTCCCATTCCTTAGAGGCCTTCTTCCATTGCTTCGGAAAGCTCCGATGGTATTCCTGAGCAAATCCTAAAATATCTATTTTCTTTTCTTTCTGCACCACTTTTAGAGCGTAATTCATCCGATCGATCAGATCCTTTTTTAACTCCTTATCCACACGCTTCAATATTTTCGGATCGCTAACTTTTAGATGGCTTCCGTTTTGGATTACATCAAATTGAGCCTTTGTTTTCACCGTCATTTTCCATTGTCCGTTAACGTATGCAGGTTTAAGCTTTGTACTGCTCCTTAGGAGTCTAACAATCAGAGCACCTCCGGCATCTGGAGGCTCAACTGTGAACAAGTCATCGCGAATTTCGTTGCGGATCCATTGTACGCCTCGCGTTACCTTGTCATTAATCTCTCCGACCATTTTGTCTTTATGGAAAAGAGCCGTACTCTTTGTATAGGCGGAGTTGTCTCTTTTTCTCTCCTCCTCATTCAGCATATCGATGATAGGAATAGCTGAATTGAACGGAGGCTGCGGCATTAATCCGACCAATTCCAACAATGTAATCTCTATTCCTTGCTTCTGCTTGCTTAATTCTCTCAGTACCTCTGTCGTGCTTCGCTCCAATGCTGGATGTATTTCTAAAATCTCTTTGGCTTTTCTTTCACTAATATAGATGTAGGCTCTGGGCCTGGGCTGAGGATGGCGAGCCAAGAAATCAACACATTCACGAATACCTTCCAACCCTACTTTTTTACTAAAGATTACTACTTTGGTATGCCCCCAAAACACTTTGCGAGGCAGCTTGTTTTGAAGACTTACAAAGGCCTCAGCCAATGTTTTTGCCTCGCCGTACCTTACCAAGTTCTCCACATTTTTGTCCCCGTTGATACCTTGACTGCCTCCCGACAATTTAGGGATGTTAATTTGAGCGCTAATCATCCAGCGTCCTTTATTTTTATCAATCGCGATTCCTTCAATCAATGTAATATCGTTTATTTCTGTACGGTCCCAGCAGCCTGTAATGAGAAGCAGACATATGCATATCATCAAGGAATACAGGATACGAATCATTGGTCCACAACCCTTTTCTTCATGCTTCGCCTGCGCAGCGAAGTGATAATTAACAGAAGCAGCGGGAATCCCGTTTGGAATCCCATTAAAATATAGGGCAGCTGTGTACCAAGATAATGTGATAGCCCAGGCAATGTCGGCGGTATCCAGTATGTAAACAGCACCAGCAAAAAGCCAACGGGAAAAACAACATTTCGTATGCTTGACAAGTTTAGCCATTGAGCCGTTCCAAGTGTTACCGAATAATAAAATACTGATATTTTAAGAAAGGCACCCATCACCCAAATGGCCATAACGAGTGATTCAACATGCTCGAAGAAATCGGCAATGCTGATATACCGAACCGCAGACATGAATGGATACAAAATATTGGCAACACCTCCGCCTACGAGGAACAGGAGTACAAAATTTACAAAAACTAAAGTAAAAGCAACGATAAACATAGACATCAAGGCAGACTTCTGCCCTTTCTTTCGATTGACAAGGAAAGGAAGCATAAAGGTGATTAATGCATATTCACTAAACCAGCCCATAGGAGCTAAAGCTCCTTTAATGGAAGGCATGATCCCATTCTCAAACATCGGAAACATTCTCCTTATTTGAAGGTCCGGAAGCAAGAGTATGACGAGAAGCACAACAATGAATATGATAATGGGGACGATTAACTCCGACAATCTTGCAACCACTTCAATCCCTGACCTGACAGCAAATGCGCATACAAGCGTAAGGCTCGAAATAATGACAAGTAGAGGCGTACGCGTCAAAAATAGGCCGGAGATAAACTCTGCGTACTCCTTGATAATCACCCCTGTTACATGCATATAAAATACCAGCATGAGAAGTGCGATGGCTTTGCCAGGAATACGGCCGATGATACGATTAATATATTGGATTATGGTCTCTTCCGGATATATTCGATTCAACGCGCACATGACCAAGACTGTTGTGCATCCTACAATCGACGCCCATATGGGTGAAAGCCATAGATCAAGATGAGCCTTCTCCGCTGTGATGCCAGGCACAATGAGAATGGCGGTCGCGATAATGGTGGGGTACATCATAATGCCCATCTGCAATGCGGTTATTTTACCTTTTTCAACCATTTGGTCCTCACCTTCTACTTATAAATTTTCATTTGGCGGTCCGCCTAATTTAGGGCCTTTACGCAGCATCCACCATGGCTTTCGCAATAGAACATCATGCATTTGCTTTCCGTTCATTGGACCTAGTGGTGACATATAAGGTACGCCGAACGATTTCAACCCGCATAAGTGTACCAGCAGCAGCAGAACACCGAGAATGAGTCCAAGCAATCCAAGCGTTCCCGCCAAAATCATAACGGGAAAGCGAAGCATGCTGAAGGCCATTCCGACAACATAACGAGGTATAGCAAACGATGCAATACCGGTGAGGGAAACGACAATGACCATCGGCGTAGATACGATTCCTGCTTCAACAGCAGCTTGACCGATTACTAATGCGCCGACGATGCTTACCGCAGCACCAACCTGCTTCGGCAAACGCAAGCCTGCCTCTCTCAGAGCCTCGAATGTGATCTCCATAATAAAGGCTTCAACTAATGCGGGAAAAGGTACACGCTCCCGGGCCGTAGCCATGCTCTCAAGCAGAGTCGTTGGAACCATCTCTTGATGGAATGTAAGAACGGCAATATAAAACGATGGCAGCAGAAGTGAAATGATGACGAATAAATAACGCAGCCAACGAATCATAATGCTGAGAAAATAACGGGTGTAATAATCCTCGCTTGATTGAAACAGCGAAAATAAAGTGATCGGTGCAACAAGCACGAAAGGCGTATTATCGACTAAAATGACGACCCGTCCTTCGAGCAGACCAGCTACAGCCACGTCTGGTCGTTCGGTATTCATAATTTGCGGGAAAGGCGAGATTGGGTTGTCCTCAATCAGCTCTTCAATATATCCGCTCTCAAGGATACCGTCAATTTCGATCTTTTGCAGACGTGACAATACTTCTTCAACGATCGCCGGCTTTGCGACTCCTTCTATGTAGGCCACAACGACTCCGGTTTGGGTGTATCGACCGAGATCAAGCCTCTTTGTTTTGAATTTAGGCGATCTAATTCTTCTGCGCAATAGTGTTGTATTCGTTGACAGCATTTCTGTAAATGCATCACGAGGTCCTCTAATGACCGTTTCGGCAACCGGCTCTTCAATGGAACGTTTTTCCCATTTGGCAAGTCCCAGTGCAATCCCTTGGTTTAACCCATCCACAAGCAAGACCGGATTTCCAATAGAAATATGCTCAATGCATTCTTCAATGTTGTTGATGTTCTTTACCACGGTGACAGGTATTTTCTTCTTAATCAATTCCGTCAGCGACAAAATTTCCCCTTCGGTATCATTCATGAGCGGAGTAAGCACATTTTTGTCCAGCTCTGCAATACTCGACATGCCATCCATATAAATAAGACACGCTTCAGTGCTGTTTCCAAAGGTAAACGAACGGAAAACAACATCTGAACAGTCGCTATATAAGGCTTTAAAGGCATGAATATTATCAGCTAAGCTGGAGGAGAGCTGTGTTAGCAAGATAGGAAGCTGCGGCTTCTTGTTTCTGTTCGGACGAGATCTATATTTAGTACGGAAAAACATAGAAATCTCCCTTTCTGGTTCGTTTTGTTTCAGTATCCCCACAAAGTGGGAAATAGTATTCCAAATCAGATCAAATGATTGTTCTGTTCAAAGTTAATTTTCAAATTCATTCTTTTCTTGCATCTAGAATCGGCTTCCATTTGCACAATTAAAACTCAAAAGTTTAAGCGCTTTAATTTTAATTGACATCCCTGTTTTGTCATCCTACAATACAGAAGTGACAGTCATTTTATTTACATGATTTACACATTAAGATCCTATTATCAATGAAAGGTCGTGTTGGATTATGAAAAACAGCTATGTCATGAAATCGCATTCATTCTTTCATTTAAGAACAGTAATGTCGGTTGCCCTGTCCCTTGTTTTGCTGCTTGCTTCTATGCCAGCAGTATTCGCGGAAGAAAGATCTGCCGCAGCATCGAAGCCTCAAAAGCCTTTTCCACAACAGATGACTTACACAAAAGGTACGATTAAACCGAACCATGTCAGTCAGAATCAGATGAATAAGGAGGTTAAGCTGCTCTACAAGGAATGGAAGAAAAAATATATGAAAGTAAATCCATATGATGCCAGCCAATATTATGTTTGGTATAACGATGGCGGTTGGAATGACGACGCAGTAACCGTGTCGGAGGCACATGGCTATGGGATGCTGATTACTGCGATCATGGCAGGTGCTGATCCGGAAGCGAAAAAAATATTCGATGGCATGTATCGTTATTTCCGTGCTCATCCAAGCCAGCTCAACCCAGATCTAATGGCTTGGCAGCAAGCGGATCGCGGTGGCAAGATCATCGACGTCAACGGCTCGGATTCTGCAATTGACGGCGATATGGATATTGCCTACTCCCTATTGCTTGCTGATAAGCAATGGGGAAGCACAGGTGCGATTAATTATCGTGCTGAAGGCATCAAGGTCATAAACGCCATTATGGAAAACGAGGTTCACCCTGAAGATTTTCACCTCCAATTGGGTGACTGGGTGAAGAACTCGGATAGCGAGCCTAGCTTCAAGCCCTCCACTCGCCCATCCGACTTCATGCTTCAGCATATGAAGGAATATGGAAAAGCAACCGGCGATGCACGCTGGGATAAGGTTCTCTCGACAACATACGGAATTATTAAAGATGTGCATGAGAACTATAGCGCTAAAACAGGTCTTCTGCCGGATTTCCTTTATAAGGATGCAGCAGACGGAAAATATAAGCCAGTCAACGAATTCAAATGGGATACGGAAAGCGGTCACTTTTTGGAATCGGAGTTTGATGGTGCCTATAACTATAACTCCTGCCGCACGCCTTGGCGCATCACGACAGACTACCTGCTTACAGGCGGCAAAAGAGCGTATAATCAATTATCCGTTCTAAACAAATTCATAAAGGACAAGCATAAAACGCCAGATAAAATATGGTCGGGCTACACGTTGGATGGCAAGACGAAGCTGAGCGAATGGGATGGCGGGATGGATTTCACCGCACCATTTATGGTCAGTGCTATGATCGACTCTGCTAATCAACAATGGCTTAACGACTTGTGGGATTATCATACGGATGCAGTCAATCCTACAGCAGAAGAATGGCGTTATTACTATGGCAATACCATCCGCTTGCTCAGTATGATTGTTGTATCAGGCAACTGGTGGTCGCCAACGGGAATCGCAGCTACTGATATTTCCGGCCACTGGGCTGAGAAGGATATTATCAAATCTTTATCTGAAGGCATTGCTGCCGGGTATCCTAATGGTGCCTTCAAACCGGATGCAGGCGTGAAACGCGCTGAATTCGCTGTCATGACAGCAAATGCGCTGAAGCTGTCTGGCGAAGGAGCCGCACTCGCATTTAACGACAATCCATCTATCGCGCCATGGGCCAAGCAATCGGTTGCCCAGCTGGTTCAAGCTGATCTATTAAAAGGTTGGATTAAAGAAAGCTTCCTCCCTTCTACCGAGGTTACTCGTTCTGAAGCGGCGATACTCGTTGCAGCAGCATTAAAGCTGCCGCTTGAGGAGCAAGCATCAAATACCGGCTTCTCTGATGACGCCTCTATTCCAGATTGGGCGAAACCAGCAGTCAAAGCATTGGGTATTGCTGGAATCCATTTGTTTAAAGCGCAAGACGCGCCATTCATGCCGAATGCGAATTTAACTAGAGCGGAAGCTAATACAATTTTGCGTAGTCTAGCTGGAAATTAATTCCATCACTGCTCCTAAGCGTTGCATACTGCCAACTTGCCACAAAATGTGGTATGGTAGAACAATGCAGTTATGTTCCAAGGAGCGAAGCGATGATGAAAGTTAGTATTTTTGATGTGGCACGCAGATCCGGATTATCAGTCGTTACCGTCTCAAGAGTGATCAATAATGCGGATACGGTGCGTGAAAAAAATCGAAATAAGGTGCTGCAAGCGATGAAAGAGCTCGATTATCATCCTAATGCTGCCGCCCGAAGTCTAGCTAGAGGAAAAACCGGAGTCATCGGCCTTATCATTATAACGCTGAATGACTCCTTCCTTGATGCTGTTGTTAAAGAAATCAACGATATGTTAGAGGGTCACCACTATCTCCTTGCCTTGTTCATATCCAATGAAGACGAAACGGATCTTCATAGCGCTATATTTCAGGAGGATCGTGTGGATGGCATGTTTATCCTGTCGCCTATTCATGAGGAGCGTTATGTAGAGGAGCTCACACGAAAAAATATTCCATTTGTCATGATTGATAATCAACAGGAAAATTCGTCCGCACCTTCTGTTCAAGTCGATAATTATCAAGGCGGTTATGAGGCAACTAAGCATCTAATCGATCTAGGACATACGGATATCGTCCATATAAGCGGGCCTTCGCTGTTTCTAAGTAGTAAGGAGCGTATTCGGGGATACCTATCGGCAATGGAATCGGCGGGGCTTTCAACACGTATCGAGCAGGGTAATTTCGATATTAATTCCGGCTATGAGATAACCGATCGATGGATCGAATCCGGTACTCTTCCTACAGCCGTATTCGTTGCGGACGATTTGATCGCATTTGGCGTTATGGATGCACTTAAAAATAAGGGCTACCGTCTCCCTCAAGATCTTTCGGTAATTGGCTTTGACGATCAACTCTTCGCAGACCAGTTCCGTCCTGCGCTGACTACCGTTCGTCAACCGGTCGAGCTTATCGGAAGCCATGCTATTGATCTGCTCCTCAAACGAATGGAAAACCCAGACGCTCCTGTTTCTCAAGAGCCTTTGAAGCTGCAGCCTGAGCTCATTATTAGACAGTCAACCTGTCCTCCAGCTGCTAGGAAATAATCGCAAATAAACGAATGAAGCAAAAGAAGGAGCGGCTATATGCCCCTCCTTCTTTTGCAATTTCTATGGATTATCATCCTTAAATCGCGACTGATCCTTCTTCCAGATGTTTTACACCTGATTACTGCAAATTCGCCATAGGACTCGACTCGATGAGTTGAGAAACATCTTCGGTTCGCTCTAGCCATATATCCTTAAAATCGATCCAGCCAAGGGAGTTCACGCCTACCCCTTTAATATTTGGATTGTAAAAGGTGTTAAGCTTTTTGTGAAGCAAAAAGAGGACATGTGTTTCATCCTTCAGCTTCTTTTCGATTTCAAATAGATGATTCCAACGATCCACTGCTCGTTCGCATGCCAATGCAGAATCAACCTTCTCTTTCACCCAGCCACGCAAGCGAGGGTCCAGATGCTCTCTGAGGAAATTGCCTGTCTGCTCATAAAGCTCAATTAAGCACACCTCATCCTCCGCAAACACGACGCAAAACAAGAGACAGTCAGCGTTTTGAAGAACTTCAGGCTCTCTGATGCTCTTCCAGGTCTCTACTTGTACAACAACCTCAATTCCGAATGCAGACAAATGGCGCTGAAGCCATAAACCATCCTGCTCATGTATGCCATAAGTACTTATTCGGATTGCCTCTCCGTTATAGCCAGACTCTTTAAGCAGCTCGATTGCTTGCTCGGATTCGCATTGATCCTGCCATTCGTAAGTAGCCTCATTTGGATGAAACCCTTGAGCAGGATAAATGCGGTCCTCTCCCAGCTCCTTTATCATTTGAGTCCGATCTACGAGTAAATCAATCGCTTTCCGGAAATTTGCGGATTGCTGTGGACCTTCCTTCCCCATATTCCATGTAAGCAAGCTGCATCCGTTGCAAATTGACACTATTTTCTTCCACCCTTGTTCCGGCTGGATATCTCTTATATCGTGATCAATGAGCAGCTGTTCCCAGCTCTTTGTATAAACGACCGTATCCTCTGGCATGATGACGATTTCGACGCCGTCCAAATGGGCTCTTCCTTGAAAATAGCCTGCATTCGCCTGCATCGTGAATCGATCAGCAGTCCAATCGGTGAACCGGAAAGGTCCCGTACCAACCGGCCGCGTCCAAAATAATTCATCCTGTTCCACCAGTTCATGAGGAACAATGGATAATCCGGGTGCACAGAGAAATCTCGGGAATAGCCAGTTTGGATTCGACAGTTTTATTTTTACCGTTCTCTGGCCAATTGCTTCGACTTGTTCGATTGTTCGAACGAACCATCCGGAAGCGCAGCTTCCGTGCAAACGATTGAGTGTATATACGACATCCTCGGCAATTAGCTCTCTGCCATGGTGAAACATGACTCCTTTGCGCAGATGAAAGGTCCACACCTTGCCGCTGCCATCATGCTCCCACGCATGTGCGAGCGACGGAACGACTTTGCAAGCATCACGGTCATATTGGACGAGGCAGTCGAACAGCTGCTTGATCATATGAGCACTGAATGAATAATAAAGATCTTTCGGATCGAGCGTCAAAATCGGTCGATGTACGGGAAGCCGAAGGATGTCGGATTCAATATCATTAAGCTGCATCGTGCGGTAACCGAAATGTCCATTCAACCATTCCGCGAATAAGCTTCTTGCGGCTGTCCCGTCTCCATAGCTATCAATAAGTTCAAACGCTTGCTTATACTCGCCTTTAGTTGCAAGAAGCTGCGCTAGCTCAAGCAGCTTTTTTTCTTTTGCAAGCAGGAAGGTTATTTGTGATCGGTTGCCTCGCCCGCGGCCTGCTATCCATTCGATGAAGCCCTCCTCTTCAAGCTTTCGGAGGATCAGCTTCACGTTGCGTGAGGAACAGTACAAGGCGTCTGCCAGCTGTTCCAATGACACCTTTATTGCTTTGCCAGCCCCATCAGCACCGGCAAACTTCGAATATAACAACAAATAACGTTCATGAGTCAACAAAAGGCAATCCTCCTTAACGTCTGAGTGTACGGTTAAATAAAAGGGGAAATATACGAAAACGATTATACACTTTTTATCCCCTTTTAACGACTGCATAATAAAAGGACCAACACCCCACACAAAAATAAAACGGGAATGGTTCTAAGGAGGATGTGGAGTATGATGATTGATCAATATGTCGCTGAACAATTATGGAATGAACGTGAGCGGGAATTGGAAAGAAAAATTCGCCGAGGAGATTTTATCGAATATGGTACGCCGAAAGTCTCTTTTTTCAGAAGATTATTCTCAAGTCGTAGAGTGGGTAGGTATGGCTCATCCAAAAAACAGAATCCCTCAGGCTGCAGCCATCAAGAAACAATGGAGGAATAAATGAACCAGGCTAAACTTTTGACCAATAAAAAAGGTTAATCTTCATGGAAGAAGATTAACCTTTTTGTATCGTTGTGAAAAGAATTCAGCCTGAGAGCTTAATCATCCAGCAGTGATTTTACGAATCGAAGAGCAAAAATGATGATGTTGACCAAATCCAGATAAATGTTCACAACCATCAATGGAATATCACTATCATCGAACCCTTCCTTGGACATCCGGTTAAAGTCATACAACGTATAACCGATGAAGATAAGCAAGCCGAAGCCCGCGAATAGCGTTTCCATCATCCCATCGAAAGGAAATATAAATTGCATAAGCCCGATTACGAGAAGTCCAATCAACGATGCGAACAGAAATCCGCCTAAAAATCTGAAATCCTCTTTCGTGTAGGTTGCATAGATCGCAAGACCGGCATAGACGATAACCGCTACCGCTACGGTCTGGATGACAGTGCTCGTACCCATCGAGGCGATATAATAGCTTAAAATAAATTGCAAGGTAGCTCCCGATACCACCATAAATGCGTACATTAGAGAATAGCCGATCGCTTTCGATTTGCGAAGAAATACGATGGCAAGAATAAGGCCGATCTCCAAAATGAAAAGCGGAATTCGAGCAACGCTCGGCAGCATCGTTCCAATAAACATCCCAATCACCGATACGAGCAGTGCAAAGAAAAATGTGAGCATTAATTTTTGCATGGGCTTTCTATACCCGCTTGATTGACTATTAATCATCTTCTTTATCTCCCCAGCATAAGTTTTTTTATAGACCCAATAATAGCATAAACGACGTTTATAAAAAAGTAATTTTTTACATAATATGTTTGCGATTTAAACAAAAAAACCTCCATTCATCCATTTGGAAGAAGAAGGTTTCTTGCATAAGCAGCTATTAATACCACAATGCTCTAATGCGCGGATGAATATTCGGCTGTTTCCGCCGTTGCGTCAAGCTTCTTGCGACCCATGAAGAACGCTGAGAGCAATGCGAGCACGACCGGCACAATTGCCCAGGCAAAAGTGTAAGCGATTGAGCCTGAGAGCATGCTGGAGAAGCTATCAAGCAGGCCAGATGGAATGAGCGCCCGAGTATCCGGAGAAAGCAGCGCATGAGGGTCCTTGAAATCAAGTCCTTCCGGCAATCCCCCGCCCTCGCTGCCTTCAGCGGAATATAGCTTAGTCATTTTATTCGTGAAAAACTGGCTCTGAATGAGACCAAACGCTGTAATGCCAATGGTCATGCCAAGCGAGCGGATAAAATTAAGCGTTGCGCCTGCAGTTCCTCTCTGGCGGTACGATAAGCCATGAATGGCAGCATTGCTAAGTACGGAGAATGATGCGCCGATGCCTAAACCGATAAGCACCATATAGATGGTGACCGTCAATCGAGATGTTTCAGCGGAGATGGTGGCAACAAGCGCGATCCCGAGTGCTAAAATAGCGAGTGTTGGTATCATTATGTTTCGGTACGAAAATTTGTTCATGAGGCTTCCCCCAAGCGTTGCGGTAATGACTGATCCGACCATCATAGGCAGCAGCACAAGACCCGAATTTGTAGCAGAGCCGCCAAGCACTCCTTGAATGAAGATTGGAATGTAGACCGATGCCGCAATAAATGCCGCTCCACTAAATAGAGCTACTAGAATACTTGTCGTGTACAATCTGTTCTTGAACAGACCAAATGAGATGATGGGCTCCTCTGCTCTCTTCTCTGCCATAAGAAATGCGATTAGAAGGACGGCAAAGCCGGCGAATAAGGTTAAAATGATTGGCGATTGCCACGCGAATTGCTTGCCGCCAAGCTCTAGCGCGAACATGAGACAGACAATCGCTCCAATTAGCGTAAATGCCCCTAGCCAATCTATAGGCTGCTTGGAATGCTCATGCGATTCCTTGTAGAAAAAAGTGACCATCAGGAAGGAGAGCAATCCTAGTGGAAGATTAATATAGAAAATCCATTGCCAAGCGATATGGTCCGTAATATAGGCCCCGAGCAATGGACCGAAAATACTCGATAAGCCAAAGACGGCTCCGAATAGTCCGCCTAATTGCCCGCGTTTCTCTATGGGTACAGCATCAAACATGATCGTGAACGCAATCGGAATGAGCGCGCCTCCGCCGATGCCTTGTATAGCTCTGAAAATAGCAAGCTCGGTTATTGAATCCGCTAGGCCGCACAATACCGATCCAAGCATAAATACGATAATCCCAAATACGAAAAACTTCTTGCGCCCATACATATCAGACAGCTTGCCGAAAATAGGCATTCCCGCCATCTCTGCAACCATATAGGCCGAAGTGACCCAAATAAATTTGTCCATGCCTCCAAGCTCACCGACGATATTGCCCATTGCTGTCGCGACAATCGTGTTGTCCATGGACGCCATGAGAATTCCGAGCAGCAAGCCTCCGATTACGATGGAAAGGCTGCTTTTTTGATTTTGCTTCACTGATAAACACTCCTTTTGATTTCATTTAGCTTGTTATCAGTGTAATAAAAAAAGTATGACAGCTGAGTGTCATACTTCGGTATACCGTTTTAACATTTCTTCAATTGCCGTTTTTACCATATCTCGAAGCTCAGCCGGCTGAGCGACAACAACGCCGTCACCGAAGCTCAACAGGCTCGGAATGAGCCAACGCTTCACGGACCATGCATCCACTTCGAGCGTCATGGTAAGCGTGCCATCATCATTGAAGCTTTTCTCGGCGCTATAGAAGAAGTCCATTGCCCGTGCCAAGCATTCAACTGAAAAATGAAGCGTCGCATTTATTTTATTTTCTTGCTGTTGTCGATCAAAGGGGAGATTTCTATCGGGAAGCTGACTATGCTTCTGAAAGTATTCCGTTGAGACAAGCAAATTTGCCATTCGCGGCAGCTTAAATTCACGATAGTCTTTGCGTTCTCTGCAAAATCCGTATAAATACCAGGAGTCAAACTTATACAGCAGGCTGATCGGTTCTACGCAGCGCTCCTTCCTCTCGCTCTGCGCATTGACATACTCGAAACGGACGATTCGGCATTCCGTGATCGCTACCCTGAGCGTACGGAGTGAATCCTTGTAGGCTCCGCTCCCTCCAATGTCCATCGTCAAGCTTGGCGATGCATCACTGTGTTGAAGAGTTTGCAGCTTATGGATCGTTTCCAAAGCGCGTTCGTCATCGAAGACGGTCGACATGCTGTGAAGAATCGTAATGAGCGAGCTCACATCGTACGAGCCGAGCAAGCTTTTGTCCATTTTATACGATTCGATGATGCCATACCCGCCATTTACGCCCTGATAGGATACGACAGGAATTCCTGCTGCACAAATAGCATCGATATCGCGGTAGATCGTTCGTTGAGACACTTTGTATTTGTCTGCCAAAGCGGATGCCGAAAGCACCTCATTATTCAGCAGCATATAAATCATCGAGATTAATCGCTCCAGCTTCATCGGTTAAGGGTTCAAGATGAGCTTTAAGCCTTCGATTTTCAATTGATCCATTCGAATGACCCAGCTCTTCAATGTCTCAAAGGTTTCATCAGAAAAACCAAGCAGCTGCTTCATGTCATGCGTAATTTTTTTCTCATCGTCGTTGTAGTCTCCATCCGCAAATATAAGCAGCAAAATTTCTGCGAAAAAGATTTTTTTCACATGCTCATCCTTCAGGCCGCCGATAATATCCGAAAGCTTCTTCTCATTAGAGAAGTTGAAATCGGTTTGCTGGTAATCCATTTCTTCCATAAACGATTGCAAGTATCCTCTTTCTTTTTTGTGGACAAAACCATCGGCATTCGCTACGAGATGCGCGAGTTCCAGAAAAGATTCTTTATGTTCTTTGGATTGTAGAAAATGTAAAAACAATCGGTCCACTCCCTAGTTTCAAATATGTTTGACTATATTCTTATTCGACAGGTTGGGGATTTTTCCTACATTTTCGATCAACTTGTTTAGTAATCTTGCCTTTTTGTTTAATTTTAAAATAAAAGGATGGTGACTGCGTATGACGCGAATGTCTCAAACGCTGCAGTTTATAAAATGTCTATACAGCCGATTTCGCGAGGATGATGTTCCTGCGCTAGGCGCACAGCTGACCTATTATTTGATATTATCGTTTTTTCCGTTTCTTATTTTTATGGTTAGCCTGCTTAGCTTTATTGAGCTGTCAGGGGATAGCGTTGTAGGAGAGCTGATTCGCCTGCTCCCTTCCGATGCAAGCGATACGATTACCGGCATATTGGCGGAGGTCGTGGATAACAGCAGCGGGACGCTTCTCTCATTCGGTATGTTTGCTACGATCTGGTCGGCTTCAAACGGCATAAACGCGATGATTAAAGGGCTGAACAAGGCATACGACATTGAAGAGCAGCGTCCTTTCTGGAAGGTTCGCGGCATCTCGGTCATATCGACGATTTTTCTAGTTGTCGTGATCGTACTCGTCATGGTAATGCTTATTTTCGGAAAGGCAATCGGACACTATTTGTTCGAATGGCTGGGTTATCCTGGAGGCTTTCAATGGTCATGGAGCGTTCTAAAATATGTGATTCCTATTGCAGCTATGATCGGCGCGTTTACTTTGCTTTACTGGATTGTACCAAGCAGGCGTCTCAGCTTCAGAGAGGTGCTGCCGGGTGCTGTCTTTGCAACCTTCGGCTGGATTGTGACATCGCTGCTATTCCAGTTTTATATGAACAGCTTCGGCAACTATTCGAAAACTTACGGCAGCCTGGGAGGCATGATCATTCTATTGATCTGGCTCTATATCAGCTCGAATATCATTATGCTCGGCGGTGAGATCAATGCCACGCTTGCCTCAGCAAAATCTCGAATCCCCCATTTGAAATCTGCACGTCATAGCTTTCGGCTGCAGCCGAATAAAAGCAAAACGATTCATTCATAATGGTTTTGTGCTTGTCACGGCTTTGCGGACTAAAGGATCATTACGTACGAAAAAAAGGGTAAGATGCCAACAGCGCTGGCTTCTTACCCTTTTTGGATTACTGAATTGCGGTTTTGCCTATTATTAAGGGACGTATTGCTGCACGATCTGAACGATTTCCCCATCCTTTAAGGTCATATGATAAGGGAAGCTTTTTATATCCAAGTCATCTTCCGTTTCCAATAGCTCGACGAATTTTTCAACGGTAATCGGCTCATTCCAGACAATATCGGCTTCGTTCACATTACCTGTGCGGTTGTAGATTTGCATGAGAACCTTCGCATCATCTGCTATTGGCCATTCATGAAGGGCATCATCTTCATCAATGATGTAATAGCCGTCCGGTGGACCATCAAGACCCGAATCCGATTCAAGCTCTAAAAATTTATCGACAGCTTGCTCGCCCTCGTACCAATCGATTTGATCGATGGACAGCGTGTATTGATTATTTTGCTTCTGCACACTATCGATATAGCCCGTTTCCAAATCCGGCGTTTGCTCTACCGGCTTATAATCACGGCCTCCCGTCGGCGCAAAGCTAAAGGCCGTGAGACAAGCTATCGCAACAACCGCGATCATTGCATTTTTTTTCATAGCGCTGACGCTCCTTTTATTTATGGTGTATATTTTTATTCGTCTTACCTATAGAATATAACGTTTTCTGGGTGCAATAAGTTACAGAATAGCTACAAAAATATATTTGTAAAAAAAAGAAAAACCTGCGCTCTCGCAGGCATTCACTCATATGACAAACAGGTTCACAAACCGGTTCACGGGAGTCGATTCCAGCGTCTGCTGATCCCGGCATTGCTCAATGATATGCTGCGTTTGCTTAACGGGAAAACGGGTTCTCAGATTGGATTCGAATTTGCGCTGCAGAAGCGGGATTGCTTCAACACGCCTTCTCCTATGACCGATCGGATATTCGATCTCTTTCTTCTCCGAGGATGTACCATCCGTGAAAAATAGCTGAATCGCATTCGCGATCGAGCGTTTACCGGGGTCTAGGTAATCCTGCGAATAGGATGGTTGCTCGGCCGTAATCATCTTAAGGCGGAGCTCATCAATTCGCGGGTCTTGCGCAGCCTCTTGTTCATAATGATCGGCTGTCAAATTGCCGAATAGCAGTCCGATTGCAACCATGTATTGCAGGCAATGGTCGCGATCCGCCGGATTATGGAGCGGCCCCGTCTTATCAATAATGCGCAGCGCTGACTCATGCGTGGTGAGAACGATTTTGTCAATTTCATGCAGTCTATCCTTAACTAAAGGGTGAAGAGAAATGGCGCATTCGACTGCCGTTTGACCATGGAATTCTGCTGGAAATGCGATTTTGAACAGTACATTTTCCATTACGTACGAATCAAAGCTTCGCTTGAAGGAAAAGGGCCTCCCTTTATACAGCACATCATAGAACCCCCATCCCGGCGCAGTCAGCGCGGAAGGATACCCCATTTCGCCTTGCACGGCCATGAGCGCAAGCCGAACAGCCCGGCTTGTCGCATCGCCAGCAGCCCATGACTTTCGCGTCCCGGTATTAGGCGAATGCCGGTAGGTGCGAAGCGGATGGCCGTCGATCCAAGCCTGCGATACGGCTGCGACAATCTCATCCTGCGTTCCTCCGAGCATGGCGGTCACAACTGCCGTCGATGCGACCTTGACGAGAATTACATGATCGAGCCCAACGCGATTGAAGCTATTCTCGAGGGCAAGAATACCTTGGATTTCATGAGCTTTAATCATCGCAGTGAGTACATCGCGCATCGTTAAAGGTGGTTTTCCCTCGGCGATGTTCGTTCTGCTTATATAATCTGCGACAGCAAGAATGCCGCCTAAATTATCGGATGGATGGCCCCATTCCGCTGCGAGCCATGTATCGTTATAGTCGAGCCAGCGAATCATGCAGCCAATGTTGAATGCGGCAGTGATCGGATCAAGCTGGAAATCGGTGCCGGGTACGCGTGCCCCATTCGGCACGAATGTCCCCTTGACGATTGGACCCAGAAGCTTCGTGCACTCCGGATAACGCAGCGCGAGCAAACCGCAGCCGAGCGTGTCCATGAGGCAATATCTAGCTGTCTCGTATGCTTCTTCGCTATCGATTAAGTAATTAGCGGCATATTTTGCGATATCAACAAGCACTTGATCGGGATCGGGCCTGTTGTTGCTGATAGGCGTTGACATGGGCAGCTTCTCCTCCCCTTCTCGTTACGCTCGATCATTAATGGAAGCCCACGGCTCCTGTTCCGGCCCGTTGTAATCGGCACTTGGTCGAATGAGACGGTTATTGGCCCGCTGCTCAATGATATGCGCAGACCAGCCGCTCAAACGCGAGATAACAAAGATTGGCGTGAACAAGGAAGTTGGAATGCCCATTAATCGATATGCCGATGCGCTGTAGAAATCCAAATTCGGAAAGAGCTTTTTCTCCTGCTGCAAGATCTGCTCAATTCGCTCCGATATGTGATACAGCGTCATATCTCCTGCAGCCTCAGAGAGCTTCTTCGACCACGTTTTGATCAAATCCGATCTCGGATCGGAGACCGAATATACGCGATGACCAAAGCCCATAATTAATTTTTTGTCCATCAGCAGCTGCATAACACCGCTTTCGGCTTCGCTTGGGCCTCGGAATTGTTCAATTAATTCCATAGCTGCCTCGTTTGCGCCGCCGTGAAGATTGCCGCGCAGCGTGCCGATACCGGTTGTAACTGACGAGTATATATCGGACAAGGTGGACGTCGTCACGCGTGCTGCGAAAGTGGAAGCGTTAAACTCATGCTCCGCGTACAAGATGAGAGAGACGTCCATCGCCCTCTCGTGAAGCTCGTTTGACCTATGCCCATGCAGCAGCTGGAGAAAATGTCCGGCAATGCTGTCGCTATCCGTTGCTGTATCGATCCTGCTTCCATTTCTGTGGTAATGATGCCAGTACAGCAGTACGGAAGCGCAGCTTGCGATCAGACGATCGGCAATTTCATATTGATTATGCTGCGTGGTCTCAGGCTCAAAGGCCGCAAGAGCTGAAACGCCTGTACGGAGTACGTCCATCGGATGCGTGCTTCCAGGCAGCTGTTCCAATATCGTGAGCAAGCCAGCCGGCAGACTACGCAGCTGCTGCAGCTTTTGCTTATATTGCTGCAATTCCTTATGATCCGGGAGCTTTCCGTAAATGAGCAAATAAGCGGTTTCCTCAAAAGTGCCATAGCCTGCAAGATCTTCAATCGAATAGCCGCGATAAGTTAGCCCCTTTCCTTCCTTGCCAACGGTAGAAATCGCTGTAACCCCGGCAATGACTTCCGCAAGCCCGCCCGGTTTTTTAGTCGCCATCGCTTGACTCCTCCTTTCGGCTTCCGTATAACTGATCCAGCTTATTCTCATAGCTGAAATAATCTAGAAAGTCATAGAGCTCCGCACGCGTCTGCATATGGCTTACCACATTCTTTTGCGTCCCCTCGCGCCGGATCGTCTCATAAACGAGCAAAGCAGCTGCGTTCATTGCGCGAAAGGCCGATAACGGATAAAGAGCCAAGCTGACGCCCGCCTTCTCAAGCTCCTCAATCGTGAATAGCGGCGTCTGGCCGAACTCGGTAATGTTGGCGATGACGGGAACCTTTACAGCGTCTGCGAACGCCTGGTAATCTTCAAGCCTAGTGACGGCCTCAGGGAATATCATGTCCGCCCCTGCTTCGACACAGGCACAGGCTCTTTCGATCGCGGATTCCAATCCCTCAACCGCGAGAGCATCCGTGCGAGCCATAATGACAAACTGCGAGTCCGATCTTGCGTCTGCGGCAGCTTTGATGCGGTCCACCATCTCCCCCTTGCTGACGATGGATTTATTAGGGCGGTGCCCGCAGCGTTTGGCCATAATTTGATCCTCGATATGAACGCCGGCTGCTCCGGCGCGATTCATTTCCTTGATGGCGCGGGCAATTTGGAAGGCTCCGCCAAAGCCGGTATCCACATCTGCGAGCAGCGGCAGCTCCGTTGCGCTCGTGATCCTTCTTACCTCCTCCAAACAATCGTGAAGCGTCGTGATGCCAAGGTCAGGCAGCCCAAAGGACGCATTTGCGACGCCTGCGCCAGATAAATATATGGCACGAAATCCGACTCGTTCCGCCAGTATGGCCGAATAGGCATGAATTGTGCCAGCGACTTGCAGGGGCTTTTCGTCGATAAGCGCCTCGCGTAGACGCTGCCCCGGGGATACACCCATTCTGCCACCGCCTTTTCAATATAAATTGAATGATTTAAGCAATTGGCCGCTGATTACGATTCTGTGAATTTCGTTGGTACCCTCGTAAATTTGAGTAACCTTGGCATCGCGAAAGAGCCTTTCTGCTGACAACTCCTTCTTACAGCCCTCTACTCCGAGCAGTTGCACCGCCGCGCCCGTTACCGCAACAGCCGTATCGGATGCGAACATTTTTGCAATGGATGCTTCCTTCGTACAAGGGAGTCCTTCTTGGCGCAAATATGCAGCATGATAGACGAGCAGTCGCGCCGCTTCTACCTGAGCGGTCAGATCGGCAAGTTTAGCATGCAGATGCAGCGGCGGCTTGCCGCGCCTCATCACTGATTGTGCGATGAACGGATGGTATCGACTATTCAGCACCTCAAGCGCTGCTTGTGCAATGCCGAGTGCTTGCGCCCCAATGCCGATTCTACCGCCGTCAAGCGAGCCCTTCGCGATGGCAAATCCTTTTCCTTCCTCACCAAGCCGTTGCGAAACCGGCACCTTCATCTGATCAAAAATCAATTCACAGGTGCTGGAGCCATGCAGTCCCATCTTCTTTTCTTTTCTGCCAATCGTAAGTCCGAGCGAATCTCGCTCAATAATAAATGCGGTAATACCGCGAGCGCCCTTAGTCGAATCTGTTGCCGCAAAGGTGACATAGATGTCCGCTGCGCCGGCATTCGTAATAAATACCTTCGTCCCGTTCAAAATATAATGATCTCCGACCCGGACGGCCGAAGTTCGTATGGAGGAAGCATCCGATCCGGCGTGGGGCTCGGTTAAAGCGAAAGCGCCTAAGCTCTCGCCAGACGCAAGCCTGCTCACAAATTTTGCAAGTTGCTCCTGCGTGCCGTATTGCAAAATCGGGAACGTGCCCACGGATGTATGAACGGATAAAATGACGCCTATCGTCGCGCTTACTTTCGAAATCTCGTTAATCGCAACGATATACGAAATAAAGTCGCCGCCAGCGCCGCCCCATATCTTCGGAATGGGAATGCCCATTAATCCGTGCTGAGCCATCTTCGTCACCAATAAGCTTGGAAATTCATCGTTTTGTTCCATCATCGGCACAACCGGGGCAATCTCTGTCTCCGCAAAATGTCGGACCGCTCTCTGCAGCTCTTCTTGTACCTGCGTATACCGGAGCTCCACTGCCCTGCACCCCTTTCCGAAAAACGAACCCCGCCTTCAATCGTAAATGTAAAAACCGCGTCCCGTCTTGCATCCCAGCCAGCCGGCCTGCACATATTTCCGCAGCAGCGGACAAGGTCTATATTTAGAGTCGCCAAACCCATCATGCAGCGTTTCCATAATGGCTAAGCAAGTATCCAGTCCAATGAAATCAGCCAGCGCGAGCGGCCCCATCGGATGATTCATGCCAAGCCTCATCACTTGGTCCACAGCTTCCAACTCTGCTACTCCCTCATAAACGGTGAAAATGGCTTCATTAATCATCGGCATCAAAATGCGGTTAGAGACGAAGCCAGGAAAGTCATTTACCGCTACAGGCAATTTGCCTATGGCGATTGAAAGCTCTTTTATCCTATTGAAGGTTTCATCCGATGTCGCTAGCCCTCGAATGATCTCGACGAGCGGCATCACGGGAACTGGATTCATGAAATGCATGCCGATAACGAGCTGCGGCCGATTCGTAGAGGCTGCCATATCGGTAATGGATAAGGAAGATGTATTGGTCGCCAAAATCGTATTAGCGGCGCAAATCTGATCCAGCCGATTAAATAAGTCTTTCTTCATGTCCATACGCTCTGGCGCAGCTTCAATGACAAGCTCAGCTAGAGCAGCGCTATCAATTACCGTTGAAGCAGCAAGGTTGCCAAGCGTCAACACTCGCTCCTCCTCGGTTATTTTTCCCTTAGAGACAAGTCTAGATAATGAAGCTTCGATTGAGGAAATGCCGCGATTAACAGCAAAATTGTCGATATCGTAAAGAGTTACCTGACGCCCGCTTTGAGCAAGCGTCTGTGCGATTCCGCTGCCCATTTGCCCCGCGCCTATTACCGTAATTGTTCGAAAATCCATCCCAATCACCTCTGTTTCAGCCATCCACCTGAATCAGTACCGCATCGCCTTGTGCGCCTCCGCTGCAAATTGCAGCAATGCCAAGACCGCCGCCGCGCCGCTGCAATTCAATCATTAATGTAAGCACAATTCTTGCGCCGCTAGCCCCAATCGGGTGGCCTAGCGCAATTGCGCCTCCATTTACGTTGACCTTCTCCGCGTCCCAGCCGAGCAGCCTGCCGCATGTTGGAATGACGGAAGCAAAGGCTTCATTTACTTCAAATAAATCGATGTCCGTAATCGATAGCCCCGTCTTCCGCAAAAGCTTCTCGATGGCGAGGACGGGTGCGGTAGCGAGATAAGGAGCTTCCGTCCCGATCGCGCTATGTGCGATGATTTTGGCAATTGGCTTGTATCCGCCTCGCAGCGCCTCTTCATTTGAAATCAATACCAAAGCTGCGGCCCCGTCATTTATGCCGGGAGCATTTCCTGCAGTGATCGAACCGCTGAAACCGTTCAGCGGCTTAAGCTGCGCCAGCTTCTCGCCATCCGTATCGGAGCGCGGACTCTCATCCGTACTGAGAATAGCGTTTGCAGGAGTCGAGTACGGAATGATTTCCTCATCGAACAGATGACTCCGAATAGCCGAGCTCGCACGATTATGGCTTCTTAACGCCCACTCGTCCTGCTCGGTACGGCTTATGCCAAATTCTGCTGCGATAGCATTGGCATGTACAGCCATTTGCACATTGTGGAATGGACAGAGCAGACCATCGTTGATTAAGAGATCCGTCAGCTGCGAATGGCCGAGCCGACTTCCCCACCTTGCTGTCTGAATAGCAAACGGCGCTTGGCTCATGCTCTCCATACCGCCAGCCACAATCGTATCGGCCTCTTCGGCGCGTATCATTTGATCCGCCAAGGTGATGGCCCGCAGCCCGGAGGCACATACTTTATTGATTGTTTCCGAGGGAACGCTCCAACCGATACCCGCTAGTCTTGCAGCCTGCCGAGCTGGATTTTGCCCGCAGCCCGCTTGGAGAACCATGCCCATGATGACACCATCCACCTCATCGGCAGCTATCCCGCAGTATTCTATAGCCGCCTTAATCGACGCTGCCCCAAGCTCGACAGCCTTAACGTCCTTGAACATGCCGCCGAATTTGCCAAATGCCGTTCTTTTCCCGCCGACAATGACCGTTTGACGCATGGTGGAATCGCCTCCCTATTCCGTCAGCATGCGGTAGAACAAATCCGTCTCCATACCGCCGGTGCCCACCTCGGTTTCCAAGCATTTGGCATCTCTCAAAAACCGTTCCATCCGGTATTCCTGCATATACCCGTAGCCGCCAAATATCTGTATAGCCTCAATGGCTGCATGAACCGCCGTTTCTGCCGCAAATTTGCGGGCTATCGCCGCTTCTCTGCTGCAGCTTAATTGCTCATCCCTGCGCCATGCTGCCTGATAGGCGAGCAGACGAGCAGCTTCGATCTTGGCTGACATGTCCGCCAGCTTAAAGGAGATGCCCTGCTGCTTGCCAATCAGCAGTCCGAATTGCTTGCGCTCCTTCGCATAGGCTGCGGCGGCCTCCAGCGCCCCCTGCGCAATGCCTACGGCTTGCGCTGCAGAGCTGATATGGCCGATATCGATCAGCGAGGAAGCTATTTCTTGCCCTTGTCCGGCTTTTCCTATTCTATGATCAGCTGAAATGACACATTCTTCGAAATGGATTTCCGCGGTCATAAAGGAGCGCAAGCCAAGCTTGCGCACTTTATTTCCGATCTTAAATCCAGGCGTACCCTGTTCGACTAGAAATGCGCTGTACGTAGATTTCCCCGAGCCAGAGGGTGATTGGGCAAATAGAACGCAGCGATCTGCGATCTCCGCTTGAACGGCAAAGGAATGTGCGCCGTTTAGCTCCCAGCTTCCTCCTCTCTTGCTAGCGAGAATGGTGTAGTCCGCTCTTTCTTTGTTCTTATCTGCTATTGGCAGCGCACATGCTCCAAACCTAGCACCGCTTGCCAGCTCTTTAAGAAATAGTTGTTTGGCTGCCTCGTTGCCAAAAGCAAAGATAGGCCAAGCTGCATAGACGGTATGCGTAGCTAACGCAGCTGACGTAGATGCGCAAACACGCGACAGCTCTTCCAGCACAATGGCATAGGTCAGCCAATCACTTCCAGCACCGCCATAAGCCTCGCCGATTGGGATGCCAGTCAGGCCGAGTTCTCCCATCCGTCCAAATAGCGATCGATCAAAAAGCTCATTAGCATCCCGTTCCTCCGCGCCCTTTGCAACCTCGCTTTCTGCAAATTCCCGAATGACCGACCTTGTCAGCTCCAGCTCCTCGGATAAGCAAAATTGCATCTCCCTCCCCCTCTCACGGCAGGCAAAGTGTGGTGGACAAAGTTCGACGGTATCCGCATCTATCGTAGTATATGAATGCGGCCACCTCAAAAATGACTTCACCGGTCAGTTAATAAAGCGCATCATTCCAATTAAATCCCATTATTAGGAAAACAAAAGAAGCCAACCTTTGCAGGCTGGCTTCTTGTAGACTTCTTATTTAAGTTGAACGGTAAACATAAGGATTCTTATTGCTTATACTTCATCTGTGCTTATACATTTTGTTGTGAAATTTCTCCGCCTTGCTCAAAAGTAAGCAGCTTCGTCGCGATTTTGTCGATGAAGAACCGGTCATGGCTGACCGTAACGACGGCCCCGGGAAAATGGATCAAAGCCTGCTCCATGACCTGGATGCTTGTCAGATCAAGATGGTTAGTAGGCTCATCCAGCACGATAATCTCCGCACCCGACAGCAGACATTTGGCAAGTGCGACCCGTGCCTGTTGGCCGCCAGACAGGCTTCCGATCACCTTGTGAAGATCAGCCTCCGAGAACTGAAGCATCGACAGAAATTTATTCACTTTCTTTCGCGGAGCATCAAGGCCAAGACCATAAACGTTAACGGCATGGCTTACCGTATCCTTCTGATCGAGCTCGTCCCACATTCGATTGAAATAAGCGAAATTAACCCCTTTGCTAAATCGTACCACACCCGAATCCGCCAACTCTTGCCCAGTAAGCACCTTAATGAGCGTGGACTTGCCGCTGCCGTTCGAACCGATTATGGCAATGCGGTCCTCCTTCTGAATGTCAAAGCTTACATTTTGGAAAATGCCGCGCTCACCATAGCTCTTGCTAATCGCTTCCACTTGGCACAGCTGGTCAGGGAAGCGCAAATTTTCATAAATATCGGTTATGAGAACATTAACCGGATTGGGCTCTACACGCTTCTTCATATCAGCCAGCTTGCGCGACAGCCGATCTTTGGAGGATTTTCTCTGCGACTTATTGTCGATCTCCTCCGCTTCCATCAGCAGAAGCTCCTCTTCCCATTCAAACTGCCGGTCCAGCTCCTTCTTGCGCAGCTTTTTTTTGCGAATATAATCGGTATAATTGCCTTCATATTCTTGAAAACGATAGTTTTCAATTTCAATTGTGCGGGTAACCACCCGGTCGATAAACTGCCGATCATGAGAAATAAGCACCATCGTGCCGTTAAAGCGATGCAGCCATTGCTCAAGCCAGGTCAATCCTTCTATGTCCAAAAAGTTCGTCGGCTCATCGAGCAGGACGACATCAGGCAGCTCAATCAGCATTTTGGCTAATGCGGCACGGTTGCGCCAGCCTCCGGATAGCTGATCGACCGGCTGCATGCGGGAATGCTCATCGAACCCAAGCTTAGTCAGTACCGTATCGATCTCGACAGCCGCGTTCCAGCCATCATGATGCTCCATTTGCTCAAACAGCTCCGCTTGGCGATCAAGCAAACGGTTCATTTCACCATCATCGGCAGCCGTGCCTAGCTTCTCACCAATTTCAGCCAGCTCACGCTCAATGCTCCAAATATGCTCATAGCACAGCTCAACTTCCTGCTGAACAGATCGGCTGCCGCTCAGCTCTGAGAACTGGGAGAAATAACTGACCTTGACCTGCGGATCTACCTCTACTTTTCCCGCCGTAGGTACTTCCCTGCCGAGAATGAGCTTAAATACTGTCGATTTACCGGCACCGTTCCGTCCTATGAGACCGATCCGTTCCCCTTTGCTTATACGAAAATAAATATCGCGAAAAATAAGAGTATCCTCATATTTTTTCGTTACGTTTTCGAGTCGAATCACGCTCATGCCTATCACCTCTGTATATGGTTGTAAACCACGCGCGACCTTCATGTCAAGCCTGACGCAACAAAGGACCGCATGGCTGCTTCATGGAAGCTCATAACGATCCTTGTTCTTTCAACTCTTATTTCCGCAATCGGAGAGGGCTAATCGCTACAGACGATGTTTTGAAGCCAGGCATTTTGCAATTGGGATCAAGCTCTGGACTTGTCGCTTTATTGACGTTCTGTACGCCTCCCCAGTGCATGGGCACGAATAGCGTGTCCTCCCTTATTTTATCGGTGATTCGGCTTCGTACGTTAAAGCTGCCCCTAAGCGAGGTAACCTCCACCCATTCGCCATCCTCAATGCGGTGCTTCTGAGCTGTCTTTGGATGAATTTCAATATAATTTTCAATATTTCGTGCAGCTAATGAAGGGCTTCTGCGCGTTTGGACGCCTGTCAAATAATGCGAAAGCACCCTTCCATTCGTCATCGTAAGCGGAAATTCATCGCTAGGCGTCTCCTGCGGAAGCCGACTGGCAACAGGCATAAAAATCGCTCTTCCATCCGAATGGGCAAAAGCTTTCTCGAACATCATGCCTTCGTTGCCATCCTCCTCGGTCGATGTACATGGCCAATAGACACCTCCCTCACGCCTCAAGCGATCATATGTTATGCCGTAATAGTCTGCTATTCCACCGCGGCTTGCAAGTCTAAGCTCCTCAAAAATTTGCTCGGCGGATTCAAAAGAGAAATACTGCTGTTTTCCCATTCCTTCGGCTATTTGGCACAAAACAGCCCAGTCATGCCTTGTCTCTCCTGGCGGAGCTATCGTAGATTCCCGCAAGAGCACGCGGCCTTCCAAATTAGTCAACGTGCCGTCATTTTCCAAATACGCCGTGACCGGCAGCACGACATCCGCGAGTCTAGCCGTCTCAGACAAGAACATGTCCGCAACGACTAAGAAATCTAGCCCCTGCAAACCTTCCTCGACTAAATTGGCATTTGGATTCGATACGATCGGATTCGAGCCCATCACGAACAAGGAACGGATCACGCGTTGATGCACAAGCTCCATCATTTCATAGGCGGATACCCCTTTGCGCGGCAGCTCCTTCGGATCTATTCCCCATACACCGGCAACATAAGCCCGGTCCTGTTCGTCTTCAATATTTCGGTAGCCGGGCAGCTGATCGCTCTTTTGTCCGTGCTCTCTACCGCCTTGCCCGTTGCCTTGCCCGGTTACAGCGCCGTAGCCGCAGCCAGGCTTGCCGACTTTGCCCGCAGCGAGTACGAGGTTTAGGAAGTTCCGTACCGCCACATGGCCGTCCGTTTGCTGCTCAACGCCTCTCGCCGTGAAAATAATGCCGGTTTCCGCTTGCCCATAAGCCATTCCGGCTTTACGAATTCCAGCTCCATCCAAGCCCGTTAAGTTCGCCACTTCATCTAACTGAATAGTAGACAAGTGCTCCTTCAATTCAGCAAACCCATTTGTACGATTTGCAATGAACGCTTCGTCCATCAGCTTCTCGTCCAGCAACACCTTAAGCAAACCATTGGCAAGTGCTGCATCCGTGCCGGGCTTCAACTGCAAATGGATATCGGCAATTGCAGCCGTAGCTGTAACTCTCGGATCAATGACGATGATGACGGCTCCATTTTCTTTGGCTTTGTTGAAATAAGGCATTAAGGTCGGCTGGCATTCGGCAATATTCGTTCCCGCCAAAATAATGCAGCGAGCAAGCGGAATGTCGGATAATCGGCAGGTTAGTCCACGGTCGATGCCAAAGGTTTTGTTGCCTGCTGACGCTGCAGCCGACATGCAGAACCGGCCGTTATAATCGATATGCTTCGTTCCAAGCGCTACTCTTGCAAACTTGCCTAGCAGATAGGCGCTCTCGTTCGTTAGCGATCCCCCGCCGTATACTCCTAGAGAATCGGGGCCATGCTCGTCGCTAATGGCTTGAAATTTACTGCTAATCGCAAGCATTGCCTCCTCCCATGATGCAGGGACAAGCTGACCATTCATTCTTACCAATGGCTGAAGAAGACGCTCCGAGCTTGCCGCATGCTGATGAGCGTTCATCCCCTTCACGCATAAGCGTCCTTCTGAAGCGGCATTCGGTATACCTTCAATCACATATGAAGGCCTGCTCGAGCCAAGAACAGGCAGCTCTTTCGTGATGCGCATCTTGCACTGCACGCTGCAAAACGGACATTGCGTATCCATAACATAGCTTGTTTCCTTAACGATAGGAGCATTTATCATTTGACGCATATGCTCTCACCAAGCCCTTCCACACTTTGTTTCACTAAGGTAGCTGCCTGAGCTCTGCCGGTTAGCTCCATTTGGCAGCTGCTATCCAATAGCATTTCTCTCATTTCGATGATTCCTGCTCGCTCCAGCCACTTCCAAACCGGTTCGTCATATTCGGCATTTTCTCTATAAAGCTGAAGACAAGCTACCGATATCGTTAAAGCAAGTGCATCGGTCTCTGCTATTGCGATTAGCTGACCCTGCTTAACCGGATGCTCGGCATGCCCGCCAGCATAGATTTCCCAGCCCGCCGGCGCCCCTGTAATCCCGATATCGGAAACGAGTACGCCTGCAGGTTGATGAATGCTGGACGTGATAGCTGCTTTTACTGGTGCTGGAAAAGGCAAGCTTGCGCAGCTGCTTTGGAGATCTTGCCCAAGCGACAATGAATCAAATGGTTCGCAGCTGCCATCTTTTTTGACTGGATTTATAGGGATCACGGCTACACTGAACCCATAATCCACTTCGATATTCCTCTCTTGAATGGCAGTATGCGGATGATATAAGACTGAATAATAGTTCAACGCTGATGAGCAAACCGGGCAGCCGGACTGTTTTTTCCAGCCCAATTCTGCCTTTATTTCATGAAGGGTGGATTGTAAATCACCTTTAATGGCTTCCTTGAGCAATTCATGACTAACATCCGTGCAGCCGCAAATAGGCGGAGCTGCAGCTTTAACACTTTCCTTGCCACGACTAAGCGCATATTGCACGATCGCTGCTACCATCGGCCTGCAGCCGCCGCAGGAGCTCGAAGCCTTCGTTTGGTCACGTACCTGGTCGGTCGTTTGCAGGCCATCTTGGGTGACCGCGCTCATGATGGTACATTTCTGGACAGCGTTACAGGCGCATACTGTCTCTCTTTCAGGCATCATTTCAGCTAATCGATCAAGCTCGTTTGTGCCCCCCGTGCTAGAAGGTCGGTTAAGCTCCGATATCGATGCTCCTCTTTTCACGAGGTCGAGCAAGGAGGTTCCTTCCGCTGTATCACCAAACAAAATCGCTCCGCGAACCGTTCCTTCTTTCATCGTCACTTTTTTGTAGGTTCCACGAATACCGTCATACTGCTGGATTGCAGTCTCTGCTTCCTCTTGGCGAATTTCCCCAACCGAAAAAACCTCGACACCTGAAACCTTGAGCTGTGCATAAGGAACAGAACCAAGGTAGGGCTCTGATTTCTGTCCGCAAATGCTTCTCGCCAGCACCTTTCCTTGCTCATACAGCGGTGCAACTAAGCCATAGGCGACACTTCGATGCTCCGCGCATTCTCCAACCGCATATATATGAGGCTTGCTCGTTCTCATATAATCGTCGACTATGATTGCTCTATTGGTTTCGATCCCGCTCTTTTTGGCAAGCTCGGCGTTAGGACGAATTCCGACGGAAATGACGATCAAATCAGCCTCTAATGTGGTTCCATTCGTGAAGCGGATGCCTTTGGCGCGATTTAAGCCGAATATGCTATCCGTTTCCTTGCTCAGCCAAAATCGCATTCCCTGCTCTTCCAATTCCTTGCGAAGCATGTCTGCTGACATGTGATCGAGCTGTCGATTCATCAAATAAGGCGCATTGTGAATAACATCCGTCTCCATGCCGAGATTCAGGAGGCCCCTCGCAGCTTCGAGTCCCAACAAGCCGCCGCCGATGACTGCGGCCTTCTTGTATTTTTTCGCATAATCCATCATCGTCCTGCAATCGTCAATGTTGCGGAATGAGATGACGCCAGACTTATGAATACCTGCTATTGGCGGAATAAAGGCTGATGAGCCTGTTGCAATAATCAGGTGATCATAATCGGCACGAATGCCGGATACGGTCGTCACATATTGAGAATCCGAATGAATGCAGGCGACTGTCTCACCCGTATATAGTCGAATTCCATTTTCCTCATACCATGACCAATCATTGATCACAATGCTTTCAATAGAGGAATCTCCCTGAAGCACCTTTGACAATAAAATACGGTTATAGTTCGGATGAGGCTCATTTCCAAATACGGTGATTTGAAATTTGTCCGGCGCAAGCTTTATGATTTCATCGACACATTTGATTCCTGCCATCCCATTGCCTATCACAACTAATTTCTCTCTGCTCATCTATGTTCACATCCACTTTTGCAATTTCCTAGTTCGTTAACGATCCGAACCGAACCTCCTGCCCAGCTGAAGCGCCCGCCCCTCCAGCGAATGATTTGAGTAAAAATGAACATAAAAAGCCCTTTCCCGCATACAGGGAAAAGGCATCATTGCCGCAAGAGTCAGCACGCCACTGTGCTGTACTCATTCTATTATGTATAGATTAGTTCATGTTGATTTACATGTCAATATATATAACGCACACTTTGTAATTTCACGTTAAAAAATTTATGTGTAATGTATATTGACATATACATTACGCGAACCTATAATTCGAGTTGGGGGGTTACAGTGTATGTGATCCAATAAATAAGAGGTCGCACAATGATGTGCTGCCATGGCAATGAAGCCGCTTTTCGTTCCTTTACATGGACGGATTGCGGCTTTTTAGGTTGATTACATTAGAAAAGGGAGAGATTGGGATGGAGAGAAAAGGATTTTGGCAAAGCGGGCATAAGCCCACCCTATTCAGCGCATTTTTGTATTTTGACATTAGTTTTATGATTTGGGTGTTGATCGGTCCTCTGAGTGTTATTATTGCGGCTGATTATCCGATGGATCCTGTACAAAAAGCAAATCTTGTCGCATTACCTATATTAGGGGGATCGATATTAAGGTTAGTGTTAGGTTTCATGACAGATTACATCGGGCCAAAACGTACCGCACAATTCGGAATGCTCTTTACGCTTGTTCCATTAATTATGGGCTGGAAATTCGTACATTCCTTGGATCAGCTTTATATTGTGGCGCTTTTGCTTGGCGTTGCCGGAGCTTCCTTCGCTGCAGCCTTGCCGCTAGCCAGCCAGTGGTATTCCAAGGAGCATCAAGGTCTTGCAATGGGAATAGCCGGCGCAGGCAACAGCGGTACTGTTATTACAACCTTGTTTGCTAACCGTCTTGCACAGCACTATGGAAGCTGGGAATTGGTTTTTGGCCTTGCCATTATTCCAATCGTTCTCGTATTTATTATTTTCACGATCTTTGCCAAAAATAGTCCGAATCGCCCTGCGCCAAAGAAGCTTTCGCATTATGCACAAGTATTGAAACAAGGCGACGCATGGGTATTCTGCGCTTTCTACTGCGTAACCTTTGGCGGATTTGTTGGTCTCGCCAACTATTTGACCATCTTTTTCAATACGCAGTATGGATTATCGCCGGTCAGAGCTGCCGATTTCACTACCTTCTGTGTCATCGCAGGCAGCTTCTTTAGACCAGTCGGCGGCTATCTCTCCGATCGTATTGGCGGCACAAGAATGCTTACCATCCTTTACGCGGTCGCTGCCTTAATGCTTGCAGCTGTATCTTCCTTGCCCGCACTGCCAGTCGTTATCTCGCTGCTCTTCATCGGCATGATGTGTCTTGGCGCAGGAAACGGCTCAGTGTTCCAGCTTGTGCCGCAGCGCTTTGGCAGCGAGCTTGGCCTCATGACTGGCATTATCGGGGCTGCTGGCGGCTTAGGCGGCTATGCTCTCCCTCTTATTCTTGGAAAGCTTTATAAGTCCACTGGCTCGTACACATCAGGCTTCCTCATTTTAAGCTTCTTGACGATATGCTCACTCGTCTTATTGACGGTCATGCAGTCGAAATGGAAAAATAAATGGATGGCTAAAGGCGGCAAAGCACGTTTAGAGCCTGTCGCTGAAGCAGCACAAGTTAGCGCGTAACCTGAAGCTGCACAACTAGAAGAGCCTCATATCCTTAGAATAAGCTGCATGGCTTACTCTAAGGGTATTTTTTTGTCGTTTAAAAATCTTTTCATATACAGCCGTTTCGGATTTTGAAGCAGCTTCGTCATCGCTTCCGTCCATCGATCGCTCCGCGCTCCATTCGTCCTTTCCGTATAGTAGCTTGAGATTTCTTTATCATAGCCTTGCAATTGTTCGACCAGCTGTTCTTTAACCTGATTATATCCATCCTCATGATATACGCTGGCAAGCGGCAGCCTTGGTTTAAGGTCGGATAGATTCGCGGGATGACCAACGCTAAGTCCGAATAACGGGATAACCCGGTTTGGCGTCTGAAGCAGCTCTGCAACGTCATCCAGTTTATTTCGCAGACCTCCTATGTAGCAGATGCCTAGACCCATAGATTCTGCGGCAATTACAGCATTTTGCGCAGCAAGCGCCGTATCGATAACCCCGATCATGAACATTTCGGTGGAATTCAGCGTTTGCTCGATTTGAGCGGTTGTTGCCCCTTCCAGCTCAGCAGACAATTCCAAGCGATGCAAATCTAAGCAAAACACAAAAAAATGCCCGTTTTTGGCAACATAAGTTTGGTTTCCTGAAAGCTCAGCGAGCTTCTCCTTCTTCGCTTCATCCTTAATGCCGATAATCGTATAGGCTTGCACGTAGCTTGACGTAGCTGCAGCTTGCGCGCTTTGCACGATTAGTTGAATTTGCTCATTCGTAAGCGGCGTGTCCGTATAGGAACGAATAGAGCGGTGGTTTAGCAGTGTTTGGATCGTATCGTTCATCGAGCATTCCTCCTTTTTTCGTTTCATTATGACAGGTATTACTATTTATTTCAGCACCATTTCCCATATAATCAAGAGAATCCCGATTATAATATTAAACCAGCCGATAAATCGAGATACTTTGTATTCCTTGCTTAGTCCCTCTATTTTAAATGGTTTGACATCGATTAGCATAATGAGCAATCCGGTTGTGATCAATAGTAAAACAGCGTAATTGTGATAACTGATTGTATACCCATCGCCAATCATATTCGAACAGCCCCCTCCAACTCACCCGAGCAAGACATTATTTGGCCTTCATTCCAATATGGCGCAGCTTCATCGATACATGAACATCAAATTTGCTTTTCTTGTACATTTCGCGCCATCCTTCGGTCGTTTTTATATGTTTGTTCCAATAATCCGATTTTGTTGCTCTTACATATTCTCCGAATCCGAATATATCGGACCCTTTACTTTGCGTTTTTTTAATAATATCCGTATAAAATTTTGCAGACACCGCTTCCTGCTTCTGTTCAATTGTCCTTAGCACTTGAGGATCATTAAACTGTATATTCTCGCTAAGTTTTTCCTCCATGTTTAGCTCAACGGCAATGCCTATTGTAAAATGAGGAACATTGTCTTTAATTTGAACCTGAATTTTTGATTTGCGATGTGTTGTATTGGTCATTATCGTACTTCCATCAAGTTGGATGAACACCCGATAGCCCGCAGGATTTACGCCTTTAATTCCTAAATATCCGGCTATTTCAAGCGGCTTCGTTGCGCCAACCATCTTATCGCCGACGAAATAGGCAAGGCTATTAATTTCAACATTTTGTTCCTTCTTCATGACAACATAGGGCAAAAATCCCTCCTGCCCTTTCTTTTATACGTTGCTCCAGAATATGCCGATATAATCTTTGGGAAATTTCCCCATTCTAATCCCTTCATCAAGGGTAGACATCAAATAGAGAGTAGGAACTCTCTCCAGCTTAGGAGCGGCTTTCATGAACTTGATGGCTTGTCCTTTTGAAATCATAAGCCAAGCCATTCTACGAACTTCTGGATTGCGGCGAAAATAATCATCCACATTTCTCATTCCTTTTCTGGCCAATGCCTCAGAGACAACGATGACGCGTAAATGACCAAAAAAGAGTCTGCTGGAAACCTGCTGCTGCAAATTCATAATGGCATCGTCGATACTGTGACCGACTATATCAATGACCCATACCGTTTGACTGGATGAACCATTCGCGCTTCCGCTTTCGCCTGGTCCGAGCGGTATTCTGCCAGGAAGCGCGATTTGCACGGCTGCACAATCAATCCCTTATTCGGTGCAGGGATGGAGCCATCCACATGTGAAACGTCATCCTCTCCTTCTTCTTCTTCTTCTTTTTTATCTGGATCAGCGATGTCAATGGACACGCCTAATACGACTGCGCGCTCTTCGATTTCAAGTCGGTCCCAACAGCCAGTCAACAGTGGCATAAGTATGAAAAAGCAGCATAGCCCTTTAACGGTTTTGATCCATTTCTTTGTCACCATTATGATTGCCTCTCTTCTTGCGAAGGATAGATATGAGCAGCAACAGACCATGATAGCCTATCGTAATGTATAAACCGAATCGACCGACCGTCTCAATAATTTCATACATTTGCACAATGTTTTGCGGCAGCATCGCCATGACGAACACGATTGGCAATAAAAAATAGGAAAATAGTTTGTGCTCTCGTATACGAAACAGCTTGCTTATCGAATAAATCGTAAGGAAATAGCTGGAGAAAAGGGTCGTAAATACGGCAGTTACCCATACGGCTAGAAACGCGGCATCAAGTCGCTCCAATATATTTGCCGGCAACGACGTCGCTTTAGCAAGCTCCAATGTTGGCCATAGCAGCTGCTTGATCTCTTCCGCTCCAAAGACACTCACCGCCGCAACAACGATAACGATATACAGCCCTCCTGTAATGATCATTCCCAACACGCTTGCTGTCATCGCTTTCTCTGGTCTTTTCATCGAAGGAATAACGGCTGTTAATACAAAGGATCCTTGGAATAGAGCGGCTACCGTAAGCGAACCCGTCAACATTCCTTTAGGCTCATTTCCCCAAATGGGAAGCAAATTAATAACGTCGGCATTTTTCTGAGAGTGGTGAGAAACGGCTTTTTTTATGGCCAAAATTCCTTAGCGTTGTAAATCCGCGTTTTGCTGACGGTACCCCCTATACAGAAAAACAAAAAAACCTCAACAGACCACAAGTGTAGTCTGTTGAGGTTTAAAGAGAATTAAACATTACTTTTTCAGGAGCTCCTTAACCGTTCCATCCTGATAGCCAACAATGACGCGGGAAGCCATGCCTGCAAATAATCCATTGTCTACGACTCCTGGGATGAGATTAAGTGTTTGGTGAAGCTCCTCCGCTTGGGCGATCTTGCCAAAATGACAATCTACAATATAGTTGCCGTTATCCGTTAAATACGATTGTTTATCAGCTATTCGCAGAACTGGATCAGCTCCGAGCTTACGCAATTTTTTTATCGTCATTTCATATCCGAACGGAACGATCTCTACAGGCAATGGGAATGCGCCAAGCTGCTCAGAGAGCTTGCTTTCATCCACGATAATGAGCAACTGCTTGCTGGCAGAGGCAACGATTTTCTCGCGCAGCAACGCGCCACCGCCCCCTTTGATGAGATTCCATTCCGTATCTACCTCGTCTGCACCGTCAATGGTAATATCGATGGATTCGATTTCTGCAAAAGTCAGCAGGCATATCCCAAGCTCATTGGCTAAGTCTTCAGACTGATTGGACGTTGCAATCGCCTTGACCGATAGTCCTTCCTTTACTCTTTGAGCAATTTTTTGAATAGCGAAATAGGCAGTTGAGCCAGTACCAAGTCCAACGATCATACCATCCTTAATAAAATCTACAGCTCTTTCAGCTGCCATTCTTTTGGATTCCATAATCACACCTCTTCCCCATGTCATTTATATCGTTAAATAATAATGGAAATACTCGTCATCCTTCTTATAGCCATTTCGTTCATACAGCCGTTGTGCCGTTTCGTTATCGATTGCAGTTGAGAGTTCTAATCCTTTTGCGTTGGCAGCTCTCGCATGATCCTTCGCGCGATCAAGGAGCAGCTGCGCAGCGCCTTGCCCTCGGTACGCCTCAAGCACATACAAATCATTTAATATGTAGGAAGTTCTCATCGAAATAGATGAAAATGAAGGATAAAGCTGCGTGAAGCCGATCACTCGGTTTTCTGTTTGATCCTTGGCTACAAACAGCACGGACTCCTTATTTTCAATTCGTGCCGTTAAAAAGGCTCTTGCCCCTGCAATATCAGACTGCTGCCTATAGAATTGTCTATATTTATCAAATAGATCTGCTGTTTCCTCTACATGTTCGATCGTTGCCTGAAAGACTGATATTTTCATATTAGCGCCTCCAACTATTTTGAATTGATTATTGGTCACCTTGTTCAAAAGTATCCCCTCTAATATTATAACGGTCATCTATCAGATTGAATACATTTGCTCTATGACCTATTGCGAACACTCGGAAGAACGCTATTTATGTCGTTAATTATTTAATTTCAGCTGCAACAACCGACAAACATCACGACTAGTATCTGTTAGTATTTTTATTAGGTTGTCCCACCACAGAATAGGAGCGCTGATCGATGAATACAATAGCAAATGAACATTTTAAGGAAGAAACGATTGTGTTTGATGGGTTTAGCTTTATCGGCTGTACGTTTACGAATTGTGTCATTATCATTACTACATTAGAGTTCAATTTCGAGGGATGCTCCTTCTTTGAATCTTCCTTGCATGTCAATCCGAATCTATCCATATTTGCGATCTCGCACAAGCTTTCGCAATCGACATATGATTCGGAAACCAATTGCTATCGGAATGATTACAAGTATCCGCAAACCGTCGTAGATTTGCCAGTCGCTACGACTCGTTAATAAGAATACAATTGAATAGTAGAATGAACACATAAAAAACCGCACTCCGATGGGAGTGCGGTTTTTGATATCGTCTATTAGCTAAGTACTCGATTGGCCAAACGTTCGATTCGCAGTACCAGTTCCTGCATATGGAACGGCTTGACGACGTAATCATCAGCGCCGATTTGCAGAGCTTGAACGATATCGGCCTTATTATTGCGTGCTGTCAGCATGATAATTAACAGCTGCTCGGGATAGTTTTTACGAAGCCGATAGAGCACGTCTAAACCGTCTAAATCGGGCATTGAGCCATCGAGCAAAATGATATACTTTTCACCTTCTTTAAACCAATCAGAGGTTAGAAAGGACAGGCCATCAGCGTATTCAAAGGCCTGCACCTTCGCATGATTCGCCGGCTTCCAGCTCGAGAATCGGTTGACAATGATTTCTCGAATAAGAGCATCATCGTCAACGATAATGACATTAAGGAATGTATCCAGCTTGGCGTCGATGATCTCTTGCGAATAGATTACGCTTTGATTTCTCCCGCCGCGTTTGCCGTTGTAAAGAGCTTGATCAGCCTCTTCAACCAGCAGCTCCGTGTGACTATTTTGATTCGTAATAGAAGCTACACCTACAGTGAAGGTAACCTGAAAGCAATCATTATCCGTTTGAAACTTAACGTCATTAAATTTCATTCGCACATGCTCCGAGATAAGGGCACCCTGTACGGCATCCGTGTCAGGAAGAATCAAAGCAAACTCCTCTCCCCCGTATCGACAGAGAATATCGTGCGGTCGAATTGAAGCTTGTGCGGCAGCGACAAAAGCTTGCAGCACTTCATCGCCTTTGAGATGCCCATATGTATCATTCACTTGCTTGAAATAATCCAAATCGAGCATGACCAGCGTGAAAATATTACCTTCTCGCTTAAAGCTTTCGATATGATGCCTCATCATTTGGTTAAAATGTTTTCGATTGTATGCGCCTGTAAGCTCGTCGATAATAATGGAGCGCTCCCAATCCTTCTTCATGGCGAAGCGATTATCAATGATGGCTGTAAGCAGGTCAATGTCTAAGGGCTTTGCAAGAAAGTCCATTGCACCGGTCCGATAAGCGTGAATTTGATTTTCAATGGAGAAATTGCCGCTGATCATAATAATCGGGATATGCTCCTGTCTTGCTTTGTCGACAATCTGATTGAGCACATACATGCCGCTTTTGTCGGGCAATATTATATCAAGCAGGATAAGGCTTGGTTTCCATTCGTAAAACAGCTTTAATCCCCGCTCTGCATTCAGTGCGATGCTCACCGGATAGTTTTGTTTTTCCAGAACCTCTTTTACGTAGGTTACAAAATCCACATCATCATCGATTACGAGTACACGATCCCTATGGGCGCTCAGACCATCAGACATTTCCTCTTCAACTAACGCTATGTTTTCCAACCCTACCGACTGCTGTGAAAGATTTGGAAACATGTCGGTTAATGGCAGCAAATGCTCTGACCATTTCTCGCGCGGGATCGCTTTGCTGCTTTTCTCGGAAAACAACAGCTCTTTATCCTCGGAAAATCTTTCAACCTCCACTAAGCCAATTGTACCGCTGGTTCCCTTCAAGTTGTGGAAAAAACGATGGATCGCTTGCTCCTCCACAGTTGCTTGTTCAGACCACTCGTTTATCGTTTGTAAAATGCGTTTCTGAATCTGTTGTTTATATTTCTCGGTTTTCATCAAAAAAGGCTCCCTCAATTAACGCAGCATGATGCGTAATGGCTGCAATTAGTTTGCCAGGCAAGTAAGGCTTCACTAAAAATTCCTTAATTCCCCATTGCGCAGCTTTCTCTTTCTCCTCAAAGGCACTGGATATAATAATAGGCTTGTTCAGAAGCGCATCTGTCTTTTTGATTTTGTCGATAATATCCCAGCCCGTTATACCGGGCTCAAGCATGAGATCAATGACAACAATATCCGGATTTAGCTGCTCGATATCTTCGATGGCCTTGCTGCCTTCCGTATACAGATGAACCTGATAACCATTCGACAACATTTCATCCCTTAGGAGGGAGGATAAGTTGTGGTCGTTTTCAATAAGCATGATATGAATGGAAGACTCTGAGTCTGTCATCTCCCTCTGCTCCTCGCTTGACAGCTGCTCTTGCTGTTCTGCCATTGGAAGAGTGACGATAAAGGTGCTGCCTTGTCCAAATTCAGACTGAACCTCAACGGTGCCCTTATGCTTTGTAACGATCTCATGGACAATCGCGAGGCCTAAGCCAGTTCCGCCAATTTCTCTGCGGTCCGAATTATCGACTCTATAAAACTTGCTAAATAGATGAGGCAAGGCGTCCTTTGGAATGCCAAGCCCTTCATCTTCTATACGAATGACAACATTGCCTTCTTTAATGCAGCTAAATACTTTGATATGTTCTCCGTTAGGGGAGTATTTGACCGCATTGCTTAGCAAATTGATAAATAGCTGCTGCAATTTATCACAGTCTGCTATAACAAAGGCGTTATTCGCCTCATTTTGCCACGTGATTTGATGCAAGCTTGAAGTCATTCGCTGCATTTCAATCACTTCGTTAATTAACGGCATTAATAAAAAGGGTTTCATTTCATAGGATTGCTTGCCCGACTCCATCCTTTGAAGATCAAGAAAGTCATTAATTAACGTAGTTAATCTTCTAGCTTCCTGGTGAATGGTCGTCACATATTTCCGCTGACGTTCTGGCGTAAGCTCTCGATGAAGCAGCAGCTCAGCAAAGCCTAGAACGCTGGCAAGCGGAGTCCGCAGCTCATGACTTACCGTGCTGACGAATTCGGACTTCATTCGATCGACTTCATATTCCTTCGTAATATCGCGATGAACAAGCAATAAACCGAATTTTTCTCCGTTCCTGTACAATGGCTCGCAATAGATTTGAATAAATTTTCTTTCAGGCTGATTGATTTCATAATTCATACTGTGCTGACCGTTCATATGACCATGCGTTAGAAGTTCGTCCATAAATTGCAGGAGCGGCTCCGATTCCACAATCGAGGATTTAATAAAAGATTTAAATTGCTCAAACGGCAGATGAATCGATTCTTCATTTCGATTAAAAAATCCGAAGATCTCCGACATTTTACGATTGATTTGCAGCGTTGTTCCATCAAGATTCAAGTACTGTATGCCTTCTTGAATCGTGTTCAGCATATCGCTTGTCATCAATCGCTGCCTTTCGGATTGCTCGTACAATTGCAATTTATCGAAGGACAGCGATACTTGCGTCATCATGCCTACGATTTCATCCTCTTCCTGCTTAGATATCGCTCGGTTCACTTTGGTTATAATTAGACAGGCTACCATTTCGTCGCCGGCATTTAGTATTGGCAAAATCAGATCCGTGGCCCGCATTGGCTCATCGTGATACCCTTGCTCTTCGAGCGAACAATCACGTACCATGCTGTAAGACTTCTTCGTTTGCTCTGCGCGGAGGACAACGCCATTGTCAATGTTATTAATAAATTGCAATGCCGCAGCATCGGATATCCCGACAGCAGCGTAATGATGCTCTCTATTCATTAGAACGATTAACCCTTTATCTGACTCCGTGATCGTTACAATGTTTGAAATGATGCTCTTAAGCAGTTCTTGCTGATCTAGCGTATTAGAGAGGGATTGCACAAACTGATTGCGCTTCTCCAAATACTTTTCGTTTTGTTCCATCAGGCCAACAGCACGCTGCAGCTCATCTTGCTGAGCCTGAAGCTCGTCCTGCTGCGCGATCAGCTCTTCATTCTGTGCGAGCAGCACTTCCTCTTTGCTCTGAATTTGCGTCATCATGATCTGGAACGATCTTGCAAGCTCGCCAATCTCATCCTCTCTAGAGATATGATCGAGCTCGACTTGTTCCCCATTGGCAAATCTGCGTGCATGGCCAGTCAGCTTGTTAAGTGGAACTCCAATATCTTTAGCCACTTTTCTCGTGATGAATATTGACACGATGAGTACCAGAATAATGTAGCCTATAAAAAATACAGCTTGGTTAGAGAGGGTGTGAATGAGTTTGTCGTTTTTCTCCTCAGCTACAAGCCGGGCTTGTTTTTTGAAATCGTGAGCGTAGCTGATGACCGTATTGACTGGATTGTTTTCTCCTGCAGTTACAAACTCTCGAAGCGCTTCATAATCCTCAGCCTTTGAGTAGTATATAGCTCTCGGCAATACATTTTCGAAATAGTTGTAAAAGAACGTTTCAATATTTTTCATGACCTCTTCTTCGGAGTTGCTGAGCGGAAAAGTTTTAATTTCATCTAAAGATTTTTTCAGCAATTTCTTTTCGCTAAAAATCTTCTTGAATTCGAAATCCGACAAATAAACGTAATAGCCGCGCGCGCGCAAAATAATTTCATTGGAATGATCGGCAATTTGCGATACAAGCTCCTGTTTCTCTCGCATCTTTGTTGTTTCTGCTTCATAGTCTCGCAATATTGAAACCGTGCTGAGAAGTACAATGATAGCGCCTACCAAAATCAGTAATAATGTTAAAATCATCATCGACATAAACTGCCGCGTAATGCTTTTCTTATAATAAACCCGCAGCTTACCCACGAAGCATCTCCTCTACCTTGTCGATAAGCTCAATAGGACTAAACGGCTTTGACATGAATCCGTTGGCTCCAGCGAAGAGTACCTTCTCCTGCTCGGTTTGCTGGCTCTTGGCCGACAACATTAGAATCGTTGAATGTTGGCGGTTTTCAAGCAATCGCGTTTTCTCAATCACTTCGATTCCGGTCATTTTTGGCATCATATAATCGAGAATAATCAAGTCGAAATCGGTTGCTTTTATTTTCTCTAATGCTTCTTCGCCATCCGCCGCTTCTACAAGCGAGTAGCCTTCATCCTCGAGCGTATCCATGATCAGCATGCGCAACACAGGTTCATCTTCTGCAATTAATAATGTTTTCATTTCCTAATCCCCCACGGCTATGTACTTGTATATTCTTTTCGACAGGTTATGTCACAAAACTACATTATTAACATTCGACATTCGACAAAATACACCTTTATTATAACGCTGTTTGCAGTTTTTTTCATTCATAATTTGGCAATAAAAAAGCATAGAAGCAGACTTTTCATCAGTCTGCTTCTATGCTTTTCTATTCTTAACGAGTTTTTACAATTATTTTGCGAATACTCTCGCCCGACAAATGATATTTTCGCTCCAGATCGGCAACGGACCAGCCATTCGTATAATAAAGGTATATCTCCTTATTGCGATCAGCCAGCAGCTTCCGTGTTCCGCTAACCTCTCCCCAATGCGCTCGCTGCTCCGCTGCCTTTGGAACGTAAATCAAATCCCCTTGGATGTATTTTTGCAGTTCCTTCAATAAACTAGGGGGAAGCACATCTCTCCCATTTTTGTAGTTCACAATAAACGTCCTCCTCGTACAGGCTCATCTTGATCAGGTTGTTCGTTCCTTTGTTCATCAACATTTTTCCTGCCTCCCTTCGATTTTTGGTCATACATGTGATTCGTTAAAAAAACAAAAAAAGCTATGGATGCCATTTCCTCCATAGAAGCTGCTTTCCCTGCTTATACACTATAAGTATATTGTAAGCATTTTCAATTGACAAGAAATGTTTAACAATATTTCCAGTTCATTCGCATGCAATTTTTGAATGAATAAAAAGGAGACCTTGCGGTCTCCTTCGTCAGGGTGATCTCCGATTAAACGGAGATCACCTCCAGGTAGTTAATCAAATCGATCAGCTCCTTTCCTTATCATTTGTCGGCCCGACTTCATCAGTATATACTGCCTATTGTAACTCGCGAAAGTGTAAGAACATTTATAAAAGAACTTTACCAATTGAGCTCAAGCCTAGCCCTTTAACAACCCAAGCATCCTCAAACCAAATAAAATACCATCCTCCGTAACATCCTTCGTAACGTAGCGAGCAGCTTGCTTCACTACATCAGGCGAGTTGCCCATTGCGACGCTGTGATGAACGTATTTGAGCATTTCGAGATCGTTGATGCCATCGCCAAATGCATATACATCCTCATCGTTAAACCCTGCCCGTTCAATTATCGCTTGAATGCCTCTCGCTTTTGAGCCGCCAGGCGGAAGCAAATCACTGCCGAATAAATGCCAACGAATAAATCCGAGCTCTGCAAAATTTTGTTTGTAATAATCTTCGTCTTCTTCCTTGCAATAAAGCAAGCACTGATAAATGTCTCTTCCGATGTGATAATCGGGCTCCAAGGGCGGCAGTTTCAGCTTCAAAGCTTCCTCGGCATCATCCATATAAGCGGTTTGATCCGTACTGCTGCGCATCCCCTCAGGCGTCATATAAACCAATGGATGCTTGTTTGCTATCGAGATTTGGGAGAGCTCTGCTATTCGAGCGGGATCAATGGAATGGCTATAAACAACTTCATCGTTATAAACTACGTAGGAGCCGTTAAAGCTTACGTAGGATTTGATATTCAGCGCTTCGCTGACTGGCTTCAGCATAAAGGGAGCTCTGCCCGTCGCTATGACGACTTCATGCCCGGCTTCCTTCAATTCCGCAATTGCCTGCTCCGTTGATGCCGGAATCTTTTTCTCATGATCAACCAATGTACCATCTATATCAAAAAAAATCAGCTTTTTCGTCATCAGTGGCTGCCTCTATCCTATAGGTCTTTCCCATTATTATAGCTTATTTCAATTATGATCGCGTCTAAGCAGCCATTTGAATCGAATAGTGATTCTTGGACGTAATACGAGTTTGCCGCTGTTTGTGACTAACCGCTTGCAGACGACGATTTTGGATGATACCCGTAATGTTTGCGGCTTCCCCTGCATCACATTGAGCAAGCTCGATAAGGAGCGCTATGTCGCCAGATTGATAGGCAGCTGCCATCTCTCTCATTAGAATACCCCGATCCTCATCTAATTCGAACGTTGAATCTTCTGTCTCAAGCTCTCGTCTTACGGCATGCAAAGCTTCCCGCGCTCGGTGAAGCGCTGCTTTGATCGCTCCGGTTGTTGTGTTCAGCAGCTCCGCCGTTTCCACTATGGAATAATCCAAAGCATCCCGAAGCAGAAACACAATTCGTTGCAGAGGAGTTAAATGACGTATGAGCGCAAACAGAGCCTCTTCAAGCTCCAAGGAGCTGGCATCTGACATCGCTTCGAGATGAATATCCTGCTTGATGATACGCTCGTATTGATTCTGTCTGCGTATTTGATCGATCCATGTATTTTTGGCAATTCGCAGCAGTAACGCCTCAGGGTTATTATGCGAGGAATCAATTGCGGCCCGCATTCCTTTCAGCCATGTATCCTGTGCTAAATCGTCGGCGTCCCACTTTGATCCTGTAAGGGACAAACAATACCGATGAATGCTAGCTTGCAGCTTACGAGCGGTCTCATCGGCATTATGCAGCTCTATATTTTTATGGGTATTCGCTAAAATCATTTTCCCGCCTCCTCAGCTTTATCCCGTCTTACGCTACGCAAAGCGTACATGGAGTTATCCTTACTTAAGTAAACGAACGAGACAGCCTAAAGGATACGCAGCGGCCAAAAATATTTTGCACCGTATCCTTTGCCTGCAGTTATTCGTTTACAGATGGAAAGCATCACATTCCATGCGGGAGGTCAAAATGATGAGTAATTTCGTTCCTTATGTAGTTGAACAATCGAGCCGCGGCGAAAGATCGTATGATATTTATTCCAGACTGCTTAGAGATCGAATTGTGTTTTTGGGTTCGGCTATCGACGACAATGTGGCGAATAGCATTATCGCTCAATTGTTATTTCTAGCCGCAGAAGACCCTGAGAAAGAAATATCGATGTACATTAACAGCCCTGGCGGCTCCACATCAGCTGGCTTCGCGATCCTCGATACGATGCAATTCGTGAAGCCGCCCGTGCATACGATATGCACCGGCTTAGCCGCTTCCTTCGCGGCCATTCTCTTGCTTGCTGGCGAGAAAGGACATCGATCCGCTTTGCCTAACAGCGAAATTATGATTCACCAGCCTCACGGCGGCGTTCAAGGCCAGGCCAGCGACATTGCAATCAGTGCCAACCGGATACTGAACATTCGGGCAAAATTAAACCAAATTTCTGCCGAGAAAACCGGCCAGCCTTTAGAAAAAATCGAAAAAGATATGGATCGTGACTATTATATGTCATCTGAGGAGGCGTTGGAATACGGAATTATCGACAAGGTGATTACTTCGATGTAGCGATTAAGCTTTTGTGAATCCAAATGGCGGCTTGACTGCCGTCACCCATCGCGATGGTAACCATCTCGGAGTGAGCGGTGACGTCACCTGCCGCCCATACGTGCTTAGCGCTTGTACGTTTAGTTCGCGGATCAACGACGATATGCTTATTGTCGATCAGCTCTGCTCCTAGCTGCTTTGCAATGCCGGAGCGCACCTCGTTGCCCCCGAGGGCGACAAAGCAACGCCCGCATGCAAGGGTTGAGCCATCTTCAAGGATGACACCTTCGAACTGAGCTTGTTCAGCCAGTACGGTACGGATCGATTGCTCTATGTATCGAATTCCTTTATCTGCAAGCAGATTGCGCAGATCATGATCAATAGGTGTTCGCTCATGATTGACGTAGATAAGATCCTTGGTCCAGTGCATAAGGGTCAGCGACATATTCGCGCCAGCATTTCCTGCTCCGAGCACGAGCGTTTGTTTATCGGCTACTTCATAGCCATCGCAATCCGGACATATGTAGGCGCTTATTCCGAGGCAAGGGATAAGGTTTAGAAAATTCGGCAGACGATCCTTTACTCCCGTAGCAAGCAGAAGCCTTTTGCAGCGAAAGCTCTGCTCATCAGACGTATGAAGCAGCAAGCCCTCATCCTCACATGCTGCTCGAGCGACAACCGCTTTAATGAAATGAATGCCCAACTGTTCGGCTTGTTTTTTTCCAGATGCCAGAAGCTCTGCTCCGCTAACGCCATTTGGAAAGCCGATTAGGTTGTGGTAGCTTCTGCACAAGGTCGATCGACCTTCAGCGGCATCAATTACAGCTACGTTATGACGATATCTTCCTAATTGTATGGCAGCTTGCAAGCCTGCAAAGCCTGCGCCGACAATTATACAGTCATATTGCATGGAACTCCCTCCTGCCAGGCTATAATCCCATTCGATAGCAAATGATAATTTATTATTCATGTTTGCAGGCTCAGTTATTCAGATCACTTAAGCAAAAAAAAGCCAGCTGCTCTTCATAAAAGAGCTAGCTGGCTTCTTTCCCTTCAGTTTATTGCAAACTTAAACGTCTTCTTCGCTTCAACAGCTCGGGAAGCGCAATGCCAACGAGAACGACGATTACGCCAATCCATTGCAGCGCGCTCACATGCTCATTAAGGACAAAGGAGGATAGCAATACCGCTACCGGAAGCTCCGAAGCGCCAAGTATGCCAGCCATTCCCTCTCCGATATGCGGCACTCCTACCGCGAATAGAACCGGCGGAATAAATGCGCCGAACATGCCTAGCAAAAATCCGTAAAGCATCAAGTCGCCCATGATCAGTCCATTAAACAAAAAAGTCGGCGGGAATAAAATAAATACGAGCACCATTCCGCCTGTAATCATCCACGCGCTGCGGTAAACGGGATGTACGGCTGGAACGGCTTTGCCGCTAAATAGTATGAATAGCGAATAGCTTACGGCCGATAAAAGGCCAAGAATGACGCCCATTACATTAAACTTGCCGGTCCCTTGCTCAATGATGCCGGCAGCAAGCATCGTTCCGCCGAATAGGATCGCAATCGTGAAGAACATAATGCCATTTGGACGCTTCCGCTGTCCAATCGCTTGAATCAATACGCCAATCCATGTGAATTGAAATAATAAAATAATAGCCAGTGACGCCGGAATGTATCGAAGCGATTGATAATAAAGCAAGCCGGTTATTGCAGTCGGCATACCTGCAGCCATAAGAATTAATCTTTGCTTCCAAGTTAATTTTGGCATGGTCTTATCCATGTTCGCACCCACACCATTATTTGCTTCTGTGCTCCGCTTTTTGCGCCAATTCGTAAACAATGCAAGCGCCCATGCAAGGATAAAACCTGTCAACAACTGACTACCAACAACCTCGCCCAGCTCATAGCCATTCCCATAAGCGAGTACAACGATAGTAGATAAGATGCCGTAACTGGCAGCACCTAGAAAAACCGATAAAATGTATTTCATTTGTCCAATTCCCCTTTCAGTTCCTAGCAAACCAACATATGAACGCACAAAAAAAATCCTAACGACGAATACAGGACCATTCTCAAATGATCACATATTCGTAGTTAGGAAGTTAAGGCTCCCCGTAGAAACCCTCACCCTATTCAAGCTCAAAATCCGTGAGGTTATACGAAATATTTAGTTGTGCGGATACGTGTTTACCATAGTGAATATTACATGACAAGTCAGGTACTGTCAATAGGTTATTTATCTGAAAAAATGGGCTTGTCAAAAGTAACTAGGCCTCTCATGCAAGTGGGATCAAAAAACAGAAGCAGCTATGGTATGATAAATAGACATGATTTTGGATATAGGATGGAGTGATACGCATATGATCGCAGCTACAATGGATGGAACGGTTCGTTCCGTATGCCCCTTCGATTGCCCCGACACTTGCGGGCTTAGCGTTACCTTCGAGGAAGGGAAAATAACTAAAATTACAGGCGATACGGAGCATCCCGTCACTCGCGGAGCGATATGCAACAAGGTTAGACAATTGAGTGATCGGGTCTACCATCAAGAGCGCCTTCTCTATCCGATGCGCCGTACAGGTCCGAAGGGCACGCTTTCATTCGAGCGAATCACATGGGAGGAAGCTTACGAAGAGATTACAGAGCGAATGAAGAGCATCATCGCAGAGCATGGTGCGGAAGCGATTTTGCCATACAGCTTTTATGGCAATATGGGTGTTCTTAATGCTGAAGGCATGGATCGTCGATTTTTCCACCGCCTCGGAGCGAGCCAGCTCAATCGGGCGATTTGCAACGCTGCCGGCTCTGCTGGATATTCGTACACCATGGGCGGCTCCATCGGCATTGATCCAGAGGAAACGGTGCATACGAAGCTTTTTATCATATGGGGCTGCAATCTGGTGTCTACCAATATGCATCAGACGATGCTGGCAACGGAAGCTCGGAAAAACGGCGCGAAAATTATTCATATCGATGTTCATCGCAACCGCACCTCGGCATGGGCTGATCAGTTCATCCATGTGCGACCGGGAACCGATGCCGCTCTTGCGCTTGGCATGATGCATGTCATCATTCGTGATGGATTTGCGGACGCAGCATTTCTCGAGAAGCATACACTCGGCTATGAAGAGCTTGCAAAGCAAGCAGCCGAATATACGTCTGAGCGTGTAGAGGCAATCACGGGTGTACCTGCAGCGGAGATTGAGGAGCTTGGCCGCCTTTATGGAACTACATCTCCCTCCTTCATTCGGATTGGCAATGGACTGCAGCATCACGATAACGGAGGCATGATCGTTAGAACGATTTCGTGCTTGCCGGCGCTAACCGGTCAATGGGGCGTTCGCGGAGGCGGAGCCATGAAGGGAAACAGCTGGTATTCGCGTCTAAACGGCGAGAAAATCGAGCGGCCCGACTTATTGCCAGATCCGGATGTCCGCACCGTCAGCATGAATCAGCTTGGCGATGCGCTTCTCGAGCTGACGCCGCCGGTTCAGATGCTGTTTGTTTATAACAGCAATCCGGCTGTCGTTGCACCGGATCAGAACCGTGTAAGAGAGGGTCTTATGCGCAGTGATCTCTTTACGGTCAAGCATGATTTATTTTTAACAGACACCTGCAAATATTCGGACATCGTCCTGCCGGCTACCTCGCATTTTGAAAATTTGGATTTATACACATCCTATTGGCATCTTTATTTACAGCTGCACCAGCCAATTATGGAGCCTGTCGGCGAGTGCAAATCCAACTTTACGCTCTTTAAGGAATTGGCGCTTAAGCTAGGCTTCGAGGCAGAGGTATTTGACATTACTGAGGAGCAAATGATTAGCGAAGCGCTGGATAGCAAAAACAATCCGTTCCTTAAAGGCATCACATTCGATGAGCTGAAAAAAAATACGTGGATGAAAGCGGGGAACCATGAGCTCCCTCCGCTTACGTCATTGATTCCAACGGCTTCCGGGAAAATTGAGCTTTATTCTGAAGCGATGCTTAAGAACGGCCTGCCTCCTGTTCCGGATTATACGCCATTGCGCGAGCCGGAAACTTATCCGTTTTGGCTGACGTCAGGTCCGAACCACAGCTTCATCAACTCGACGTTTGCCAACCAGGAACGTCTGCAGAAGCTGGAGAAGGAGCCGATCCTTCACATGCATCATGAGAATGCAGAAGCGCTTGGTCTCTCGAACGGGGAACGCGTAAAAATTCGCAACGATCGCGGCGAGGTTGAAATGACGCTCCGAGTCGGCAGCGATGTGCTGCCAGGTGTGCTCGTTACGCAAGGCTTATGGTGGGATGATGATCGCAAGGGTCATCAAGCGGTTAATGCACTAACGCCTCAGCGGTTAGCGGACATGGGCGGCGGTGCGACTTTTTTCTCCAACCGGGTTGAAGTGCTGAAATTGAATCAAACATAATTCATATCAAAATAAAAACCTGAAGTCCTCCACAAGGATTTCAGGTTTTTTGGCTGCAGCATGCGTGCGATTAATAGCAAATACCTACACGTTCGCGGACAAAACTGCCATTCAAATAGGCGGAAACCGCAAGCTCAGCCGTATCTGCAAAGGATATTTGCGATCCTCCGCTAGGCAGAACATCCTTTTGAACGCGGTAAACACCTGTTTGCTCTGCATGAACAAGTCTCGTGGGACAAATGATCGTCCAGCGCAAATCCGTTTTTGCTAATGCCAGATAAACCTGCTCATGCTCCTTTGCGGCATCGTGGCTTACTCTTTTGTTTTCAACCGATTGGTATCTGAGCAGCTTGGGCTGCAGCTCGCTTTGCAGGATGCCAGCCGTTCCAATCGTGATGAGCCTGCTTAGCTTAAGCTTCTCCATAGCAGCGATGACATGCTCCATTCCACTAATGAGCGTGCCATTGCCTTCCGTGTTTAACGAACAAATAACGCTGTCAACGCCTGTCATTGCCTCCCGTACATCCTGTTCCTTTCGAACGTCGCCAAGGCAGCTTCCAGCCTCCGCCTGTTCAGGAGAGCGTACAAACAGCTTAGGACGTATATCGTTGTCCGCCAAAAATCGGAGAATATATTGACCGGTATTTCCTGTTGATCCAATGAGAAGCGGTTTCATTCGCAGCAAGGCCTTTCCATTGTCATTTTTCGCACAACTCCTATTTCAAAGTAAAAGCTAGAGGTATATGAACGATTGTACTATGGATTAGCTATTAGAACTGATCGATTAAGAAAAGAATGATTCCATTCGTTTTATTTTAATTCGTCCACCATGCATGTTGGCGTTTGCCCAGTTAATGCGCTAACTAGATTTTGCGCAGCTAGCATCGCCATATCAAACCTCGTTTGAGCTGTAGCTGAGCCAATGTGCGGCAATGTCAGTACATTAGCCATTTGAAGGAACGGATGATCAGCATCAATCGGCTCTTTCTCATATACATCAAGGCCAGCAGCAGCAATCGTTCCCGATTGAAGCGCCTCGACCAAAGCCTGCTCATCAACCGTTTGGCCACGCGAAATATTTATAAATATCGAGGACGGCTTCATTTTTTTAAATTCATTATGTCCAATAATCTTGGTCGTCTCTGCCGTTAAAGGCGCAAGCATCACAACAAAATCAGAAGAAGCGAGCAGCTCATTCCATTCCGAATAACGTACGCCGAGCTTCTCTTCGGCTTCTGGCTTGCGGCTCCGGTTAAAATAGACAACATCCATGTCAAAGCCAAACTTTGCACGCCTTGCTACAGCCTCGCCGATCCGGCCCATGCCGATGATGCCGAGCTTAGCATGATGCACATCTACCCCGAACAGCTTTGCGCCGTCACCTGGTTTCCACTGGCCATCCTTCACGTACCGGTCGAGCTCAGCGACACGTCTAGCCGTTCCAAGCATGAGGGCGAGCGCGAGATCCGCAACTGTATCGTTCAATACATAAGGCGTATTCGTTCCGATAATGCCTCGTTCCTTCATGGCTGCAAGGTCAAAATGGTTATACCCGACGCTGATGCTGCTAACTGCCTTCAGCTTAGGAGCGTGCTCGAGCAAGTCGGCATCAATTGTCATTCCTGCTGTCAGCAAGCCGTTTGCATTTGCGAGTTTCTCGTGAAGCAGCTCTCGTGGTATTGCGGTCGATTGTTCCCATTTCTCGATGATACAGTGCTCGGCTATGTACGCTTCGACCTCATTTGGCACCTTGCGATCAATAAACACAGTTGGTTGCATTAACATACTCCTCTCGGCATTCGTCATCTATAAGCATATCATAAGAAGATGAATGAGCGTGCAGACCGCAAAAAGTAATAAAAGGCTAGCCGCAGCTAGCCCTTTCAAGGTTATTCATGCATGGCAGCCTGACGCTTAATGAGATCTTCGACTACGATACAAGCCATCGCTTCGACGACCGGAATGATGCGCGGACAAATACAAGGATCATGACGGCCGATCGTTTCAATCATTTTTTCCTGCCCATGAATATCAATCGTATGCTGCGGCAAAGAAATGGATGAGGTTGGCTTAACCGCTATCCGAAACACGATCTCTTCTCCCGTGCTGATACCGCCAACGATGCCGCCCGCGTTGTTCGTTAAAAAGCCGTCTTTGCTCATTTCGTCATTATGCTCGCTGCCAAGCATATCGGCTGCCGCGAATCCCGCGCCGAATTCAATGCCTTTAACAGCGCCAATCGACAGCATAGCCTTCGCAAGCTCAGCGTCCAGCTTATCAAATACAGGCTCGCCAATGCCGGGATGAACCCCTCTTATTCTGCATTCAACGATACCGCCGCAGCTATCCCCCACCGAAGCTAAATGCTCGATCTTCTCAATCATGCGAAGAGCTGCTTCCGGATCGCATGCCCGCACGGCATTTTTCTCGATTTCGTCCTCATGATAGGTTTCGCATTTGATGCCGCCAATTTCCTTCGTGTAGGCGACGACGCTTATGCCTTTATTTTCGAGCAGCTTGCGAGCAACCGCTCCGCCTGCAACACGTCCTGCCGTCTCTCTTCCCGACGCTCTCCCGCTTCCGCGGTGATCGCGAATGCCGTATTTTTTCAAATACGTATAATCGGCATGCCCTGGACGAAAGGAATACTGAATATCGCTATAAGCATCTGGCCTCATATCTTTGTTGTGAAGCATAATGAATAGCGGCGTTCCCGTCGTTTTGCCTTCGAACATGCCTGATAGAATGCTGATCACATCATATTCTTTACGCGGCGAAGTCACCGAGGATTGACCAGGCTTCCTTCGATCCATTTGTGTCTGAATATATTGTTCATCCAGCTCGACGCCTGGCGTTACGCCATCTACGATGACGCCTACCGCCTCGCCATGCGACTCGCCAAAGGTTGTTATTTTAAAGCTGCTTCCGTACGTGCTACCTGCCATTTCGTGTTCCTCCCTGGACTCTGCTTTGACGCATTCGTATTATGTCCATTATAATTTTGAGAGTGAAATAAATGAAATCAAAATATAAGAACTTTGCCATAGAGAGGTTTGATATCATGCAAATGAGTATGGAGTGGTATCGTATATTTTTGCACACTGCGAAATTAGGCAATTTAACGAAAGCGGCGCAGGAGCTGCATATTACACAGCCTTCGGTCAGCTATGCCATTAAGCAATTGGAAGCACAGCTTGAGGTGAAGCTGTTTGACCGGCTTTCCAAAGGCGTGAAGCTTACACCCGAAGGCATGGAAGTACTCGATTATGTCGAAAAATCATTCTCCGCGCTGCAAGCGGGCGAAAACAGGCTGCAATCACTCAAAAATCTCTCTGCTGGCGAGCTTCGAATCGGCGCAAGCGGACCTATTATCAAGCATTTGCTTCTCCCGCTTCTGGATACGTTTCATGCTGAGCATCCCGCCGTGAGAATCCGTCTCTCCCAAGGAAAAACATCGGATATTCGGGCACGTCTGAAGTCTGGTCAAATTGATATCGGGCTTGTCCATTTGCCTACTTCTGATCCTGAGCTTGATGTACATCACCTTACGGATATTCAAAGCTGCTTCGTTGTCGGACAGGCCTATCGCCATTTGGCGGTTGAGCCTTTAACGGCTTTTGCGCTTTCCCAAATTCCGCTGCTTCTGCTCTCTGCAGGAAGCAGCACAAGAGCATTTGTCGAGCAGTGGTTCTCCTCCCAAGGCGTTGATGCTGATGCCGATATGGAGCTCAGCAGCATGGACATGCTCATCGAGCTGGCTGGGCGAGGCTACGGTGCAGCCTTCGTCACACAATCGTTCGTCAAGCAGGAGCTGGATGACGGGAAGCTGCTGCAATTGCCTACGATTGAACCGATTCCAAAACGTTCCGTTGGCTGCGCCATCAGACGAGACGCTTCATTATCGCTAGTTGCCAATCGATTTCTCTCTCTGCTCCAATAATCAGGAAAGAGCCTCTCCGCATGCAGAGAGGCTCTTCTTTCCATTGATTAGTATGCTCTGCCGTAATGAACCAAAGGGTGTGTTTAAATGTTTAACGTTGCGTCCTGCATGCACGATTTGAATGCCTATCTTAGCGCTGTGGTTATGCTCCCTCCATGCTGCCCGAAATGGACTAGTTAAGAGCATGTTGCCACCTAACATTAATGCAAGATGGGATGGACTTAGCAAAGCTTCAATGTCTACTTCGATGCCGAAAATGATGTGCCAAACCATATCGCATAGTCCGCCTGTAAGAAAAATGACGACACCAAGCAATCCAAGCTCATACCCTGCTGGAATGGCTTTCCGCCACGTGGAACCGGTTTGTTTCTTGGCATTCACGATTAATCCGGCTATCCAGATGGCGCATGCAAGAAATCCGCTGTAAAAAATCGCATGCCATGGGGTGAAAAAAATTTCCACGGCTCCATGATTATGCGCATAGCCATCAATAAAGACGCCTTAGTTAAGTTGGAAAGCATCATTCGAATCCTTTTTTTGCTTTTGAAAATGTTATCTGTTGAATTAATGCGAAGAGTCAACTATAATATAGTATGGTTTTTATTTGTTTACGGGAAAGGAAAGACTGCGATGAGCGACAATAATCAATTTCGAATTTTATTGTATTATAAATTTGTAACCATACCGGATGCGGAGCAATTTGCTGCCGAGCATCTTGCCTATTGCAAGCAATTAAACGTGAAGGGCCGTATTTTAATTGCGGATGAAGGCATTAATGGTACGCTGTCAGGCACGATCGAGCAAACGGAGAAATACATGGAGGATTTGCGCGCTAACCCGCTATTTTCGGACATTGTATTCAAAGTAGATGAAGCCGATCAGCATGCTTTCAAAAAAATATTTGTCCGTTACAAGAAAGAGCTTGTTACGCTTCGTTATGATAAGCCTTTAGATCCGAATACATTTAGCGGCACTCGTCTATCTCCTAAAGAGTTTCATGAGTATTTGCAAAGAGAAGATGTTATCGTGCTTGATGGCAGAAGCGATTACGAATATGATCTTGGACATTTCCGCAATGCGATCAGACCTGATCTGGAGACGTTCAAGGAATTTCCGAAATGGCTTCGCGAGAATATGGCTGATTTCAAAGACAAGCCGATTCTTACTTACTGTACGGGCGGCATTCGCTGCGAGAAGCTCACTGGCGTAATGATGAGCGAAGGCTTTAATGACGTTTATCAGCTAGAAGGCGGCATTGTCACGTACGGTAAGGATGAGGAAGTACAAGGCAGACTGTTCGATGGCAAATGCTACGTCTTTGATGAAAGAACATCGGTTGTAATCAACCAGACGGATGAAGCAGTCGTCGTTGGAAAATGCCACCACTGCGAGCAGCCGGCGGATACGTACATCAACTGTGCGGACGATTCCTGCCATCTTCAGCACATCGTGTGCAAAGAATGCGAAGAAACAAAAAACGGCTTTTGCTCCACTGCATGCGAGGAGCATGTGGTCAGCGTAAAATAATGTGTTCATGCAATTGGAAGACCTTGCTTCGACTTCGAAGTACGGTCTTTTTTTGTCATTTGCAGAACAACATGATTTTGGGCGAACTTGGTTAACCTAATCTTGCCTCATAGTATTGGGCAATCAAGCGTTTGGAGGTCATACGATGGCTCGCAATAAAAATAAGTCGATTCCAAGCAAAAATCAGGCGTTTGAAGCAAGCTCCCAAGAAGCGGAAAATAACTTGGCTGAATCAACTGAGGCGAATCGCAATCAGAAAGGCCATGTGCCTAACAGCCCTTCTACTGGCTAACCGGCAGGCGTAACAACAAAGAGCTGCCCGGCGAGGTGATCGCATGGGCAGCTCTTTGTTGTTACTGCTTCATAATAAACCAATCATTTGTTGATAATGAACTCCCAGCGATGCTTATATTGCAGAAGACGCGGATGAAGCCTTTCCGGCTCCTCCATTAACAGCAATCTAATTTTGACGATCCATTCCTCAAAGGAGGAAAAGGATGCGAATAAGTTGGCTGTCTCTCTGGTCATGAGCAGAAACAGCGGCTTCGGATAGGTTTCCGCCAAATGTCTCAATGCAGAATCGATTGGCGTATACTTTTTCCGTTTAATCTCGAGCCTCTCGACGACAACATTTGCTTCACCCCGCTCCCTCTTCCATTCATGCAGCTTATCCTCACGTTTATAAAAGGGACTTACCTCTTCCTTTGACATTCGCTTTACGCTTTGCTCATGCAAGGGATAGAGAACAAGCTTAATAAATAATCGTTCCTTTGCAAGGTAAGCCGCAAGATCAAGCTCCCTTTCTGTCGTATGCTCGAAGGAATCATAATAGACGAGTGTACCCTTGCGCTCATCCTTTGGCGGCTCATAGCCGAACGGCATTTTTTGAACGGTTTCACTCATGCTGGTGACCTCCTATGTATCCTCTACGTAAGTTGCCTAGAAGATGAAAATACCATATTTGATCATAAAATGCCAAGTTACAGCTTTCGAAAATCGCTTTTCATTATATTTTTTACTAAGCCAGACCATTTCGAGTTGGCGGGGCAATATTTGCGCGCGACCTTCTCGATCGTGGTCAGTCCTTTGCCGACGTAGTTTTTGGAAAGGAGCTGTCCGAATTTTCGAACGCTGTCTCCTTTTGTTTTAAAGCTGAACGCTTTGTTGTACTTATCGCCATCTATCGCATTTAAGCCAAATAAATTATTTTTGCTCTTGGCTAATCTGCTTTTGCCATTGCCGCTCTCCAGCTTCATGACGGCAATCGTGAAATAAGCGTTTATGCCATATTCCTCTTCAATTTCAAGGATAGCTTGTTCCAAATCATGCCCGGATAGCGCGGTGCCTTCAAATATTTTAGATATATGCTCCTCCGTCAGGCCGGAGTCCGATTTAACGATCGAGGTGGGCTTGCCAAGCTCCTCCTCTTCCTCTTCGTCCACAGCTTCTTCATCTATACTTTCGGATTGCAGCGCGCTCTCCATGCTGCTATCGTTAAATGCGTTTGTCGGTTGACGATGGCTTGCGGCCGGAAGAGATAAAATTGATACTTTCCCTTTCTCTTTCACTTCTTTGGCATAACCGCCATGAATATATCCTCCATCTTGAAGCTCAAGCCAGCCATTATCGGCTGCTGCTGTTACTTGCACGGTTGTGCCTTGCTCGATGACCTTTATGATGCTCGATTTTGCGCTTGGTTTGGTCCGTACGTTTAGAAAATATGCGGTAACCTCATATGTATGCGATTGCTCTTTTGCAACTGAAGGTGTTTCAATTGATTGTGTTTGCGTATTTGGTGAGGTAACTGGAGGCTCTACGACCATATTAATCGGTGCTCCGGTATCGGAAGGATTGGGTATCGGTGAGGGTATGGGTGAAGCGATGGAAGCTGCGATTAGATCTGGGCTTGGGGACTCGCTTGCGTCAGTAAGCAGGATGTTGCTAACTACTGGTTCAATGATCTCCTGCGAATGAACGACCGAACCTTCCTTAGAGTCGTTATCTAAAGGTTTCACATACATGCCTAGTGTTATGATTAACGATAAAATAAGCAGGTAAACGAACAATTGCTGATTTAACTTTTTACGCATAATAGTACCACTCCCTTAAGTTATTGAAATATGCCTATTGCGATATAAATGAGATGGCAACAATTCGCAGGTACAAACAAAAAGTGGACGGTCTGTGAAGATTATATGTCGATGCCTCCTCCAAAAGACGAGTTTTTAACCTACTTTCCGTGCATTTGCTAATTATGAGAAAAAATTAAACTAATTCCACTTGGCTATCGTCACGTTTTTGGAGCTTTTATATAGACACAAAAAAGCTCTTATTCCCTAGAGAATAAGAGCTATGACAGTCTAGATCACAAAAGCGTATTTTCTAGACTGTCTCACTATTTTTTAATGGCTTTTACATGGCTTTGAAATCGCTATTCAGTCATTCATGCTTGCATTGCTTAACCGATTAAAATGATCCTTCGTCCTCGAAATAATAAACTTGGAATCCGATCTTTCAATCCTCCGATCGCTCGATGTAAAATCGGCTATGAATCGATCAAGCGTTACATCTAGAACGACCTCGTCGGATTTTAAAAACACGAGCTTATGAATGGAGTCATCAAGCAAAGGATAATCCCCCATAAAAAATTCATTTTCCAAATAAGCGAAATAAGTAGATTCCGTTGTCCATTTCGTCCCCGTTGCCTTTTCCATCTCGTCCCGTGAGAGATATGGTTGAAACATATACATGTGATCCCAATCGAAAGTCGCTACTTCCGTCATTTCAAACGAATCTTTTTGCTGTATGACGGCCCCTAAATGATGTATAAATTGATCAGCGTTATCATTGTTTATCTTTATCGAGCGATAGTTCGCGTAGCTGATCAAGACAGGCACATAAATGAGAACAATAAATAGACCAATTAAAGAGAATAGAATCGTTTTTCTTGCTCTCGACATTGATAACCTCCTTAAATTCGTTAAATTACTTGCTTTCGTTCGCAATGGAATTTCCAGTAGTCAATAGCGGCTCATACATCATAATGGCATGATTTTCAGTAATAAACTCGTCTGAAAGCAGCTCCTGGTCCGCATCGAACACTTTCCGGTAAATCGTATTATGTCTTATGTACGCTCCCCAAAACTCTTGTGTAATCCAGTGTTCCTTTTCGTAGACTTGATAGGTATTAACGGCTGACGCAACCGATCTCCATTCCCCTACCAAGTGCGTATCCGTCAAATAAACGACTAATTGGTAGCATTGCTGAGTCTGATTCTCGATCTGCAAGTCCAAATAATTGTACGCACAGGTTGCCCCGCTGCCAAAAGGCTGCGTGCGTCCCGAATCAGGAAAAACATCATAGCTATGCCGGTACCTCTCAGTAACCGTAAGCGGTGAATGCAAGGTCATCCAATAGATTAAATTAGACAACTGGCACAAGCCGCCCCCTACTCCCGTGACAACCCGTCCATAGAACAAAATCATGCCGTCTACGTACCCTTTGCTTTTCGTAGGATTGCCTATTAAGCGCCAATAAGAGAAGGTTTCTCCGGGTTTGATCAGAATATGGTTTAATCGCTTTGCCGCTATTTGCAGGTTTTTCACTTTGTTATGCTGCAGCCATTGATCCACTTCCTTCAGCTGTCTGGTGAGCGGTGTACGATGCTCAGCAATGACATGCGGCAATAAATCATTATCCGTGATTCGCTTTGTGTACTTCTTGCTGCCTGTGAACCAGCTCCAGTATCGTTTGAGCCGATAATATTTGGTACCCGCATAAATGCGAAATGGGCTTCTCTTAATGGGCTTGTGCATCATTCTCTCCTATTCCATATTATTGGGATCGGCGTGATCTCCAAATTGATAAATTGGCATTATATCCCTATTTTAACACGATTCAAGAGATTGAACGACGTTTGCAAAAAAACAAACAAAATCATAACTTTACGGCATCGCCATGCGAGGGTCAACTTACTAATATAAAGCTACAAGAGCTTTTTATGAAGCCTATGTCTTTATGGATGGAGGGGATCGTTTCGATTGCAAAAAAAGCTGGTTTTTATAACGGATTCAGACAGCGGCAGCGGTAAAGCGATCATTAAACGATTGACGCAAAGCGGCGCTCCGTTTATTTTGAACAGCTATTCGGGAGGGTCAGCGCTTACTGAGGAATTAAAGCAGATTCAAGAGGCCGGCTTGCAAGCGATCGTCGTCAATATTGACCTTTGCAACAGCGCAGAGGTCACGGAGATGCTGCAATTCGCTGAACAGCAGCTGGGCACAGTGGACGTACTCATACACAACAATAATCAGGTTTATCAAAGTACGATTGAATTTGGCGATGAAGAGCAATTTGTACATAGCGTCGCTGTAAATGCCAAGTCCGCCTTTATTTGTACGCAAGCAGTTGGCAAGCAAATGATGGGAAAGCAATCGGGAAAAGTCATTTTCGTCTCCTCTATTCATGCCGAGAAGCCTACTGGCTCCGCCTTCACCTACAGCATTTCGAAAGGCGCGGTTAAAATGCTCGCAAAGGAAACTGCCCTCGTGCTTGGCCGTTTCGGCGTCAGCGTGAATACGATCGAATTAGGCCCGCTGGACGGTGATGACGAGGTATTTCAAAGCACCATTTCTACGCTGTATAACGATTACGAATATAAAGTTCCTCATGCTTTATTAGGCAGTCATGATGATTTGGCAGAGCTTGTCTCGTTCCTATCCTCGGACGAGGCTCGCTATATCAACGGATCAGATATTAGACTCGATGGCGGCTTTCTGCTGCATTACATGAATTTTAAAATGAAGCGGCCTTAACCGCCGGTATGGAGGTGCTGGATGAGCATTGCAGGAAAAATAGCTTTAGTTACCGGTGCCGGAACGGGAATTGGCAAAGGTGTGGCCATTGAGTTAGCGCGCCGCGGAGTACAGGTTGCCGTTCATTACAATCAAAGCGACGCCGGCGCACTTGACACGAAGCAGCAAATTGATGACTTTGGCGGCAGTGCAATGATCGTGCAAGCTAATGTAGCGCATAAGCAAGATATTGAGCGAATGGTCGAAACGGTTGCGGAGTGTTATGGCGGAATTGACATTCTAGTCAATAATGCTGCTCTTCAGTTGAACTTTGACTTTTTCGAGCATGACGAGTCTTCGTTCGATCGCATGATGAGCATCAATCTGAAGGGCTATTGGCAAAACATGCAGGCTGTACTCCCTTATATGAAAGTGAAGCAGTCCGGCAGAATTATAAATATGTCCTCTGTTCACAGCAAGCGCCCTACTGACTTCGACGTCGTTTATTCCATGACAAAAGGCGGTATTCGCATGCTCGGCAGGGAAAGCGCGATTGAGCTTGCAAAGTATGGAATTACCGTCAATACGATCGAGCCTGGCGCTGTTGAAGTCGGCAGGCAAAGCGCTCGCGAGTCCAAGCCGATTATGACGAACGAGGACATTGAGAAGCATAAAAAAAAGAGCCGCTCGATTCGTGACAAGTTTCCGCTTGGCCGCGTCGGCCGTCCGCTTGATGTAGCGCAGCTCGTTTGTTTTATAGCTTCGGACGAGTGCGAGTTTATGACCGGCTCTTCGATTAGGCTTGATGGCGGCAGCATGCTGCTTTGAGTCTGTATTGATGAATGATTTGTACACTAACAAACAAGGAGTGAATTTTCATGTCCAATAACCAATCCTATGAGGAAACGCTAGCTCATGTCAGTACCCACTCAAGTCCGTCTACGCTTCGCATTACCGATATCAGGTTTACTGATATAGTTGGCGGTCCATTTCATAGCAGCTTGATTAAAGTGCTCACCAATCAAGGCTTAGTCGGATTTGGCGAGGTGCGCGACGGAGCAGATAAAGTGTATGCACAAATGTTGAAGGGTCGTTTGCTCGGCGAGAATCCATGCAATATCGATAAGCTGTTTCGCCGTATCAAGCAGTTTGGCGGGCATGCGAGGCAAGGCGGCGGCGTTAGCGGACTCGAAATCGCTTTATGGGATTTGGCGGGCAAGGCTTACGGCGTACCGATCTATCAAATGCTCGGCGGCAAGTTCCGCGAAAAAATCCGCATGTACTGCGACACCGAGGTAGTCGGCAAAGATACAGGCACAGCTATGGGCTTAGCGCTTAAGAAGCGTATGGAGGAAGGCTTCTCCTTCCTCAAGATGGATCTTGGCATCGGTCAAATTATTAACGAGCCCGGCACGTTAAGCGCTCCGATCGGCTTCTTGGAGGAAATGCGCAGCATCTCCAAAAACCGCTACAGCAACAATCATGATACGCTTACAGAGGATGAAATTCGTGATATTCGGAATCAGCACTATGACATCCACAACATCCCCCACCCTTTCACCGCGATTCATGTCACGGAAAAAGGTCTCGATATGCTTGAGCAATACGTTGCGGATGTGCGCGCTGTTATTGGCTACGAGGTTCCGCTTGCCGTTGATCATTTCGGACATATCGGCCTTGAGGATTGCATTAAGCTTGGACGGCGCGTCGATAAATTCAATCTGGCTTGGATGGAGGATATGCTTCCATGGCAGTATACGGAGCAATACGCCAAGCTCTCGCGTGCGGTTGCCACTCCGATCTGTACGGGTGAGGATATTTATTTGAAGGAAAACTTCCGACCACTTCTTCAAGCTGGCGGCGTATCGGTTATCCATCCAGACGTCCTGACGACTGGAGGTATTTTGGAGACGAAAAAAATCGGCGACATGGCACAGGAGTACGGCGTTGCAATGGCGATCCATATGGCAGAGAGTCCGATCGCTTGCCTGGCAGCCGCGCATGTTGCCGCAGCTACCGAGAACTTTATGGCGCTTGAGTACCACTCCTGCGAGGTGCCTTGGTGGGATGACATCATCATTAGCAGCAAGCTCCCTAAGAAGCTTGTCCAGAATGGCTTTATCCATATGACCGATGCGCCGGGCCTCGGCATCGACGATCTGAATGACGAGGTTTTGGCGCAGCACCTTCATCCGAAAATTCCAGGCTTGTGGGATTCCACAGACAACTGGAATCACTACCACTCCAACGATCGGCTTTGGAGCTGATTGTTGCTAAACAAGCTTAATAGAAGCGGGATGCTTATAGGGCATTCCGCTTCTTTGCGTTGTGAATCTGACTACTTTTTTCAATTTCAAAAAAACACCTTCAACACCACTTTATTAGCGGCAGTTGAAGGTGCTTCTCTACTTATTGCTCTCTCATATTTAAATGCTGCCGCTCGCCACAGTTCCTTTGGCCGCTTGAGAAGCAGCTGCTGCTTCCATCAAGCCGCGAATGTAGCCGATTCCGTATAAACGGCCAAGCAGCTCATAGCCTGGATTAGCGTTGTCCTCGCCTTCCATCGTCGGCACATGATCGGGCCTTGCCGGTCCGTTAAAGCCGACCTCGTAGTACGTGTGCATCGCCTCCAGCATATTCGTTTGCCCGTCATCATGGAAGGTTTCCTCAAACTTCTCCGGCGTTCCTTTGACATCGCGGAAATGAACGAAAAACATTTTGTTCTGCTTGGAAAATTGACGAATGACGCTCGGAATATGTTCTCCGGCAGTAGCCAAGGTGCCTTGGCATAAAGTAATCCCGTTGTATTCGCTGGGAACTAAATCAATGGCGCGCTGCAAGGCTGCTGCGCTTGTCAGGATGCGTGATACGCCTCTTATCGGCGTAATCGGGGGATCATCGGGATGAAGCGCTAGCTTTACCTTTGCCTGCTCCGCTACCGGTACGATACGCTCCATAAAGTACTGGAGATTTTCCCATAGCAGCTCCTGGCTCACGATCCCGGCTTCCGTTAGCGGCGCATCCAGCATCAAGCTATGATCGTAGCTTGAGACGAGTGCCCCGCCCCGCGTGCGCGTAGTTGTGGACGTTCGGAACCAGTTGAACTGGGCCATGAAATTGTAGCAAAGAACGGGAATGCCAGCCGCACCCATATTCGTAATAAACTGCTGAAACACTTCGATTTCGGCATCGCGTCCCGCAGTGCCAAGCTTGATCTCGTTGCTCGGCGGCATCGATTCGATTACGGTCAGCGCAAGCCCGGAGTCGGCAAACCTCTGCTTCATCCGGATCAGCGGCATCAAATCCCATGGCTTCTCCAGCTTCTCTTCCCATGGCAGTCCGCCAACAGCGTGATCTACACCAAGCTGCTTCGCCAAATGCCATAGCCTAGACGGCTGGGACGGGAATACTTCTGCTAATTGCATCTATAAAACCTCACTTTCATTATTGGTTAATTATCCAGCAACCTTAGCTGCAAGCTCCTTGCCCATCTTGTCAATCTTGTTGAACGCTTCCTCAATGGATTGCTGGCCGAACGTAACAGCCTCTATCTCCTTCTTGTACGTATCGACCCATTCCGAGAACCCTGCTGCCGGCGGGTAGAACGGCAATGCTTTGTCCAGCGACAGATCATATAATTCTTTGCCCAGCTTATCCTTTGGTTCAAGATTAGGCTCAAGCTCTTTATACACATCTGGATTAATCGGGATGCCTCGCGTTAAGCCAAGAGCGGCACCAGCTTCTTTATCGGTAATGAACCATTTCACGAATTTTTTCGCTTCGTCTTTGTTTTTGGAATTCGCGCTGACGCTCAAGAAGATGGTAGACTGTGCCCAGCCGCCGCCAGAGGGTCCAACCGGCATGTTCACGACTGCAACCTTTCCAGGCATAAGCTGCTCAAGCGCGCTGACAGAGCCTGTTGTAGCGCCTCTTGTCATTACTACGCCGGATGCCATCGGGTCGGCTTGCGGGTCATTCTCAAGGAACGCGGCAGCTTTCTCGGCAGGCGGCACGATCTTCGCCTTCCGGAACTCCTCATACGTTTGATAGAAGGTCATAAACAAATCCTTGTCGAGCGTGAACGTTTTGCCGCCATCCGACATGACCGGCGGTTTGCCCATCGAGGTCTGATAATAGTTGAAGCTGTCCCATGTCGTTGTATCGCCAATTGGATATTTCCCTTCGGGCAGCTTCGCCCGCGCATCTCTTGCCCACTGGAAAAACTCATCGTATGTCCAATCCTTATGCGGAAGCGGGATGCCGTATTGCTCAAGCTCCACTTTATTGAACGCAATGCCTTGTGCATTTTGACTGAGCGGAATGCCGTACAGCTTGCCGTCGATTTGCAAATTCGTTATGACCGTTGGATCAACGATACCGGTTAGATCAATGTCAGAGAGATCCTCCAGCTGGCCGCGTGATACATACTCTTGGAGGTAAGCAGCATCCATTTGCAGCACGTCGGTTATGGACTTTGAAGCGGCAAGAGTCGGCAGCTTCTGCCAGAATGCATCCCATGCCATAAATTCCGGCTTGAACGTTACGTTCGCATTTTGCTGCGAGTAAATATCGAGTGCCTTCTTCGTCGCCTCATGCCTGGCATCCGGTCCCCACCACATCATGCTGAGCGTCGTTTTGCCGCCCGTCTCTTTGCCGCCTTCGTCTTCTGGCTTTGCCGAGCTATTCGCCCCGCCATTCGTTTCCTCGCCCCCATTGCCGCCTCCTCCTCCACTGCATGCAGTCAACACTAACAGCAGAGCCAGCATCAACAATCCGAAGCCCTTTCCCATGGACCAACCTTTTTTCATCCTCGAGCATCCCCTTTACCTTTGTAAAATGTAATGCCGTTACCCCTTTAGGCCTGTAGTCGCTATTCCTTCGACAAAGTGCTTCTGTGCAAAGAAGAAGATAATGACCGAAGGTAAGATCGACAGCAAGGACATCGCAAGCAATTGTCCCCACTGAATGTCGAATTGATCGATGAACATCCGCAGTGCCAAGCCGACGGTAAACTTATCGACGGAGCTTAAATAAAGCACCTGCGCGAAGAAATCATCCCAGCTCCAAATAAACGTGAAGATCGCTACCGTTACAAGCGACGGCTTCAGCAAAGGCAATATCACCCGCCAGAAGATGCCGTAAACGCTTGCCCCATCTATCGTTGCAGCCTCATCAAGATCCTTTGGAATGCCGCGAATGAATTGGACGAGCAGGAAGATGAAGAATGCCCCTCCCCCAAAAAAATGCGGGAGCACAAGCGGCACATAGCTGTCGACATACCCGAGCTTATTGAACAAGATGTACTGCGGGACAACCGTTACTTGTCCAGGCAGCATCATCGTAAGAAGCAAAATCGAAAACCAGAAGCCGCGCAGCTTGAAGTTTAGTCTTCCGAAGCCGTAAGCGACAATCGCAGCCGTAGCAACGCCGCCAAGGACATTGCCAAGCTCCATAAGCAGCGTGTTGCCGAAGAAGTGAGCAAACGTATATTCGGATGAGAAATGCCAGCCATCCCAATAGTTGCTCCACATCGGCTTAGAAGGCCAGATCGTCGGCAAGCTGAGCTCCTCCGTCTTCTTAAGCGAAGCTCCTGCCCACCAGATGACGGGGTACAGCATCAGAAAGGAGAATAGGGTTAGGTACAAATGGCTCGACAGCTTGGAACGCATCGAATTCATTTCGTTTTCCCCCCATCCGACTCGTAAAATACCCAGTATTTCGAAGCTGCAAAATTAATGATCGTGAGCAGCGCGACAATCGTCAGCAGTATCCAAGCAAGCGCCGACGCATAGCCCATCTGATAATGCTTGAACGCCTTCTCATAAAGGAACATCGCATACATGTAAGTGGAATTAATCGGACCGCCCTTCGTAATGATGAACGCAGACGTAAACGTTTGGAAGGAACCGATAATGCCAAGCACGAGATTAAAGAACATAACCGGCGAGAGCATCGGAAGCGTAATGCTGATAAATTTCCTCACCTTGCCTGCTCCGTCTACGGATGCCGATTCATAGAGCTCCTGTGGAACCTGCTTCAGCCCCGCCAAAAAAATAACCATCGTCGAGCCGAATTGCCATGTATTGAGTAAGATCAGCGTGCCGAGCGACGTATCCGGATTGGAAATCCAGCCCACTCCCTCGACTCCAAACCAAGCCAGCACTTGGTTGATATAACCGTCAATGCCGAACATATTGCGCCAAAGCGCCGCTACCGCTATGCTTCCTCCGATCAAGGATGGAAAATAAATAGCCGTCCGATATATGTTCATGCCACGGATGTTTTTGTTAAGCGCCAAAGCGACCATCAGCGAGAAAAACAGCTTGAGCGGGACCGAGAATAGGACAAACATAAACGTTACGCCGAGCGATTTCGTAAAGGTGGCATCGCTCGTGAAAATTTTGACGTAATTGTCCGTTCCCGTCCATACGGGGTCCTCCAGCAAGGAATAGTCGGTAAAAGACAAATAAAACGACTGTGCGATTGGCCAGAGCGTCAGCAGCAAAAATCCGATCAGCCATGGGGATATAAAAATGTAGCCGGCTAAGTTTGTTGTACCCTTTTGCTTTCGCTTCAACCTTGCAGGCTTGCTATTTAACGCTATCGTTGTCGAACTCTCACCCTTCACTCCGATCATCTCCTCCCCCTTCGTGGATAATGTTCCCTTACTTTAAACGAAAGCGGTTACATGAATGAAGGGGAAGAAATTATGAATTCGTTTGATTTTATATAGTGTGAAAAATTCATAGATTGCCGCAAAATGCCTTAAGAAAGTCGCATCGACAAATATGGGAATGTCCCTAACAATAGACTTACGAAGCAAGCCACATCAGCCTTCAACACACTATCGCGAAAGAGGTGCTCACATGAAATTTGACAACCCGGAAGATATGATTCAGCTTACGCCGCTTTGGGAGGGCGAACGCTTCCCTAATGGACGCCCTAAAGTATCCGAGGATATATTACGCCGCATGCGTAAAATTACGTTGGAGGAAGCTTGGGGCCCTCTCTGGAACAGAGGTTATGCATTTCAATTCGAAGGCGATTTCAAAATCATTCATCCTAATAAGACTATGGTCGGACGCGCGGTAACTGCCGTGATGGTACCGAAGCGGCCCGATTTGCATGAAACCCTGCTGAAGTACGGTCATGAGCAAGAGGAACGCAAAGGCTTCTTTAATCAATGGGTCATCGATGCTTTGGTTGAAGACGATGTCGCAGTTGTCGACATGTTCGATAAGGTGCATCTCGGCACATACGTCGGCGGGAATCTATCGACTGCGATCTCAACCCGTACGAAGCACGGCGGTGCGGTCATTTGGGGCGGCATTCGCGACAACCAGCAGGTCGTTGAAATTGATAATATCAACGTATTCTATCGCGGCAGCGACCCTACTGCGATTGCGGATGTTACGATGGTAGGCATGAACGTGCCGACACGAATTGGCAAAGCGATCTGTATGCCGGGCGACGTCGTGCTTGGAACGCCTGCCGGCGTCATCTTCATTCCGCCTCACCTAGCCGAGCTTACGGTCGTGCAAGCCGAAAAATCCCAAGTGCGCGACGTGTTCGGATTCGTGCGGCTGCGCGACAGCGTCTATACAACGGCGCAGATTGATGCGGCATGGGATGTTGCGCTTTGGTCGGATTTCTTGAGCTGGTTCGAAAATGATGACGCTGCGGTGGAATATCGCCATCTTACCTGGGAGTCAGAGCTTGCTGATGCGCGGAAAAATGAGCGAAACGGCCCTCAGAGCGATGTCAGGCTATAAAAAAATGGACTCCGTTGGCAGAAACGCTGCCAATAGAGTCCTTCTTTCTCTCAAATTAGCTACTTCCCTACGAATTCCCGATATTCGCTAGGCGACAACCCAACCTTTTTCTTAAAGATTTGGCTAAAATATCGCGGATCTTGGTAACCGACCCTCTCTGCTACCTCATAGTTTTTGAAATGGGTGCTCTTTAGCATATCCTTCGCTTTATCGATACGAATATCCGTCAAATGCTCGATAAACGTTTTTCCCGTATTCGTCTTGAATAACAAACTCAAATAAGTAGGCGTCATATAAACCTTCTGTGCGACGCTTTGCAAGGATGCAAATTGACACTCCTTCTCCATGTGATGGATCGTCTTTTTAATAATGCTGCGATGGCTCTCCTTCTGGTTGTGGGTAAGCACATCCTTCAAGCCGATGAGAAAGTGAATGACATAGTGCTTAATTTCCTCCAGCGTCTCAAGCTTCACGATCGACATCACGTCAAATTGCTCATATGCGCTAACATTTTCTGCCTCAGCCAGCACACGCTTCTCCGTTCCTACGAGCAGCCTAACCGTCAAATCGTAGACGCTCTGAGCATCCAGTGGACCATTACTCAGGATCTCGCTATAAAAAAGCTGTACGCACGACTCAATCTCGGCTGTCGATTCCGCAGCTTTATAGGCATCAAATAGCTCCTTCTCCTTATCGGAAGGATAGTGCTGAAGCGATTCATATTGCCCAAGCTCGCTGTAATAAATAATTTTGCCCGTCCCGCGATAAAACTTATATTGCAGCGCGCGTGAAGCCTGGCGATAGGAATGAACGATATCATACAAATGGCCGCAAGGCTTTCCTACCCCGATATTGAACGGCTGCTGGAAATGCTCCGTCAACATGGTCTGAATCATCTCAATCGTTTCTTTGGACACCCACGAGAAGAGCAGGCCTACCCTGCCCTCCTCATCTACAAATACGATGCTGCTATCCGATATTTTTTTCTGCATATAATCCCGCATTCGCTCCAAATAAACAATTTTCTCATGCTCATCGTCAAAGTAAACGGCAGGCTCCAGCAAAGCCAGCGCAGGAAAGGTGTAGTAAGGGTTCAACTGCAACCGTGATAAGCTATCCTTCAAGTCTGTTTTCACAGCAGCGGTGTTTGAGACTAAATTCCGGAGGAAACGGTCCCTCATCCAGGTTAGAACGACATCTTCTTTAAATAATAATCCCTCGCTCAGCATACTCCATTGCCCCTTTTGTAAGGTTAACTTACGAGATGCATGACACTAATTGAGATGAATCATTTTATAAGAGTGCATATGCTCGATAAAGGTCTGTTCCGCTAACTCTGTATCGCCAGTGCGCAGCACATCCACCAAACGTAGATGCCAATCCGCAAGTCCATCCGTAGAATAATGCCGATTGGAGATAGCCATAAACCTCATCACTTTGATTCTCATGCGATTCCACAGCTCAAGGATCATATGATTATCGCACCGTTTATAAAAAAAACCATGGAACTCCATATCCAGCTCCAATATGTTCAAAATATCATTTTGCTCGTGCGCGAGGTGCATACGCTTAATAATGTCTTCCAAGTAGTCAAAATCATTTTCGGTTAACCGCTGCATCGATTGCCGAACCGCAAAGCCTTCAATAATTTCCCTCAGCTCGAAAATATCTTTAATTTCCTTCGCAGTTATATCGGAGACAACCGACCCCTTGTTTGGGATGCCCGTAATAAAGCCTGCAGACTTCAGTCGTTCCAGCGCTTCGCGAACCGGTGCTTGACTGATATTAAACTTCTTGGCGATCTCAAGCACGAGCAAACGTGCCCCTGGCTGCAGATCACCAGCAAGAATTTCCTTCTTCAATGCCGTAAAAACTTGCTCGCTTATCGAATGAACGGGTGAAATAGACAGGTTTTCGTACATGCAATCACGTCTCCGTTTCCCATTATCGATTATCGATAATATAGTTCAAAAAAAGAAAGCGTTACCATTTGCCTTGAAAAAAAAGTTCCGTCATCTTCCTCCTCTACATTTGGGATTATCGATAATTTGCTTATAACCACATTATAAAACTTCTTTTTCACGATGACAACCGAATAGATTGTCGAATTCTGACAGATTTACACGTATTGCTACGTGTCATCAACGTCCCCTTTTGATGAGAGTTTTCGTCAGACAGTTGTATTCATTCTTTTACCACGTCACGGTAAAGAAACGAATTTAGATCGCTTATCATCCAGTCCCCACAAACTTGCTCCCTTTAACATGGCATGTAGAACACCAGCGGCATCATTATTCACCATACTCTTTGGTTGCGATGCGTTCCGCAAAACAGAACATCCACATTCCTCCTAGCTACGTTGCACTTTATACAACAGAACTCTCTTCCGAGCATCCCCACTATACCTACAATGTAGTTTCTGCAATAGAATCGACCAAACGAGCCGATTTTCTGCTTCCGAGCCTGCTCTTGCTGCATTTCTGCAATGTAGCTCAAATATTAGGCTCTCATGTCAGCTTTCTATTGTATTTTGTGCAACGTAGCGCACTGTAGATTAATATAAATGGATACTAAGCTGAATTTGTAAGATCATTGCAATTATTTATAGCTTATCTCTAGTCACGCCTACAGCAAACAGCATATAATAGAGTTTGATTTATATCCGATCTAACTACTTGGACAAATGGAGAATATATGATGAATGTGAAGCATCCCACTATAAAAAAACAAGTTTTTGATTTTATTATTCGAAATGGTCTAGTATCCAAGGCCGCCCTAATGGAGCGGCTTACAGTAACTAGCACCAGCCTGTCAAGGCTGCTGGAGGAGCTGCTGTCGGACGGGCTAATACTAGCGTCTGAGCTAGGTCGTTCAACCGGCGGCAGAAAGCCGATTCTCTATCGCGTCAATCCCGAACACCGCGCCGTATTCGGTTTGGAAGTTTCTCGTTTCTCCTCCTCTATCGGTTTATATGACATGAATTTAAAACCGCTGGCATTCGAGAGATGGAAAATGGATGAGCGTATGACGCCTGAGAGGCTGCTCGCCAAAATCACACAGCTTGCTGAACGCATGATGAGCGAGTGCCAGATTGAGCGCGAAAAAATAATCGGCATTGGCATCGGCGCTGTTGGTCCGTTAAGCCGCGAGGACGGCATTATGCTGAAGCCGCGCTATTTTCCCGCTGAGGGATGGAGCAATGTTCCGATCTGCGAGCTGCTGGAGCAGCGCTTAGGGCTGCCTGCCCTGCTCGATAATGGAGCCAATACAGCGATTATTGGCGAGCATTGGGCGCTTCGGAATGAAGAAGTGAAGCATATGCTTTATGTCCATGCTGGTGTAGGCTTGCGGACCTCGATGATGTCAGGCGGACAAATCGTAAGAGGCGCGGTGGACATGGAAGGCTCCTTCGGTCAAATGATTATCCAGACGGATGGCCCAAGACTCGGCGACGAAGGGAATTATGGGGCGCTTGAAGCGCTCGTATCGATTCCTGCCTTAGAGAAAAAAATTCGCTCGCAGCTGAAGCTGGGCAGAGAAAGCTCGCTAAAGGGAATCCCGCCAGAGGATATACAATTTGATGCGCTGCAGAAAGCCTATATCCAGAAGGATGCATTCGTTACGGAACAGTTTCTGCAAACGGCAACCTATCTAGGTATTGGGATTGCTAATTTAATCAATATTTTGCATCCCGAGGCTGTTATATTGGGCGGTCCGCTCGTCAAAGTGCATAAGTCGATCTATGATACCGTTATACAGGTTGCTCGCAGCAACATCTACTATTCCCCGCAGTATGAGCCCAAATTTACGCAAGGGCAGCTGACGGAAGACGCCGTAACGGCCGGCGCTGCCATCATGCTGCTGCAGGAGTGGGAGCTCAACTAGCAAAAAAAAGAACGATGCTTCAGCTCACGCTGGCATCGTTCTTTTCTTTATTATAGGGTCATCAATTCGCACTGTTGTTCTGGTGACAGCGTCCTTTACATTAATGCTTCTTTAATTCAACAACGATGTCTTCCAAAACATATTCTTTTTTGCCAATACCAGCTTTTTTGGTTATTGGAATTTCTTTTTGTCCATCTCTCGTAATTTCCACTGAACCATGATTATCTGATGTATGTTCATATAGATTGATTTGAGGTGTGATGATGAGTTGCGTTGCATTTGGGTCTAGTTTTTCGAACGTTTTACTCCAGCTCATGTTATAGCCTTCCCGATCACCTGTTCCACCATTTCCTTTACCTGAGTAATGATTTCCTAGATCATCATTAATCTCTATCTCGACATCTACCATATTCCATTTTTTTCTTACCATCTCCGAAACCGACTGATCAAAGAAAACGATAAAGGACATCGGCGTGACCGATATTTTTTCAATATTCACCGCCACACCTTCATGCTCTGCTTTTTGGTTAATGACTTGTGTATTTCTATTTGTTGCATCTAAAGAAAGAGCAAAGCTCCAATTACCTTTTATTTTCTCTGGACTATTTTTAATGGCTATACTTTCGATATTCCACTTAATATTTACGGTATCTTTTTCAGTGTGAAAATGGTTCGTAGATGTGAGCAAGCCGACATATTTATTTCCATTCACTTTTGAAGTTTGAATGCTGCCTCCACCTCCAATTGAACCCTTTACATCTAAAAAGGGATGTGAAATGGGATGATCACTTAGCTCTTGATCGCTTTCTATCGAAAAGGTTAAGCTCACCGTTTTTCCATCAAAAATGGCATCATTTATCGTAACTTTAATGCCATTGCTTTCAGTTGAGATGTTCATTTCAGTTGAGTATTCCTTATAATCATCATAAAGGCCTGTTTTTCCATTATCTAAAAATCTAAAAATATTTCCTATTACAGGAATGCTGGCAGCATAAGCAGGAAACGTTACTCCAAACGTTGCAGCGGTTAAACCGATTATTATGACAATTGCAGCGGCATTCTTTTTCCAGCTCTTTATTTTTTTCTTCTTAGATATGGATTCCTTTAATGCTCTTTTGACTTTAGCCTTCTCTATTTCATTTACGTCCATTTCCGTATATTCATTCTCATCGATGTTCATATCATTTAATAATTCATAAATATCCTTCATCATACACTACCTCCAAAACTAAAATTCACAGCTTCGTGATTAAGCTTCTTTTTCCCTCTATAAATTCGATTGTCGATCGAAGCGTTAGTCATACCAAGCTTTGTCGATATTTCACCCGTTTTTAAACCTAGAAAGAATTTCATTACAAAAATATCCCGATCAACAGGCTCTAACATGTTAATCAGCTTAATAAGCTCAGCTTTGTCTTCCATCATAATTAGTTCATCTTCTGCTGATTTTTCCGCGTATAAAACCATATCATTTGAGGCGAGTTCTACTTTATGGTTAGCTTTCCTGTAGTAATCAATAGATTTGAATTTAGCAATCGCACATATCCATTTCTTAAAGTCCGTAGTATCTCCGGTGAATTTTCTCGAATTGATCCAAATAGAAAGAAAGATATCGTTGATACACTCCTCTATCATTCCATCGTTCTCAAGCGGGGAGAGGACTTTATATGTTACCCCTTTTATTAATGGCAAATATAGATCAATGATATATTCCATAGCATCTTCTTTTTGCCGTTGTAATCGCTGTATAAAATTTTTATCGTTAGACTTCATGCAACAATTCCCCTTTTTTTGAAAAACCTTATACACTATATACAACGAATGAAAAACGTTTTTCTCTCAAATTTGTAATAAAGTATTTTTATTTTCGTTTATCTATCTCAATTATAATGAGCGATATGGGACGGCCTACTAATAAAAATAAAAAAAGCCGATTCCTCTATTATAAGGAATTCGACTTCATTTGTTGGCCATACTTCTATACATACTGTAGCAGCTCATCCAAACGCTGAATTTCATAGGTCGGCTTAATTAACAATTCATTCCGTTTTCGCTTCGGGTTATACCAGCATGTATCGATGCCGTAGTTGATGCCGCCTTGTATATCAGAAGTTAAAGAATCTCCTACAATTAGCACCTTCGATTTATCCGTTACCTGCAACTTATCGAATGTATAATCAAAGATTCCCGTATGCGGCTTCGAATAGCCGGTAACCTCCGAAACAAGATATGCTCGAAAGCATTTGCGAGGCTTGATCTGCCGATCCGATTATGCTGCGTCTGCTTAATGCCGTTGGTAATGATCGCTATGCGGTGGCCGTCCCCTAGCATCTGCTCAATAAGAGCTTCCGAGCCTTCGATAAGGAAGGAGCCCTCTTCCAAATAATGAACGTATCGCTATATGCTGTTTCATCCATTTGAAGAACGTTTCTATCGCCCAGCGGTTCCGATACATTTCGCTAACTTCATCAGCTGTTAGGTCAAATCGTTTCGTCAATAAGAATAGCAAATTCCCTTCCGAGTCTTCCGTTTGAATCATGTGCAAGACACTGCGTAATCGACATAGCCTCGATTGAAGACATAAGTGACGCCTTCTTCATCTGCCAGTTCTTCAAGCGGTTTTCGATCACTAACTTTAGCTGGCGTAACCTTTACCTTGTCAGGAAAGACCTCCTCGTCATCCCAATAGGCAATGCGAGAGTGTAGTTTAATACCCGATTTCGTAGATCGATAATGTGCCCATTTGAATTTCTGTAAACACATCACAATCGTTATCGAATCAATGATCTTAATCTTATTTCGAGATCGCTGCGGATTGGCTTTAGAATGGATTCGCTTCACGAGTTGGTTAAAAACCTGTTCTAGAAGCATCGGATTCACGTCGCTATGTTTCCTACAAAGTTGCGATGATGAAATCGAGGAAAATCCGAGTTCGTATTGAAACTCTGGGCACAGTACATCATTGGCAATGTCACGAAGTCCATCGCGTCCTTGAAGTTCTGCGTGAAGGAAAAGCTTGAAATAAGCAAGAGTCGTTAGTTTCTTCGTGTACATATCTTGATTCATTTCTTTTACGCTATCTTTGAACGTTTTCTTACAGATTGGCTCTAGCCATTTACCAAATGAAGAAAATATAGTAATCTTGTCCATGAGTTGATCCTTTTCAGTGGATTATGGACAGGGTAACCTAACATATCTATTGTAAAGGATTTTTTTGTGCTCGGATTTAATAATCACGAAGTATTATGAAGATTCCGAGAACATTAATGCAACGCTAGTGTCCTGATATGTTTTGTAAGCAAGAAGGAATTCATTAAGATTTCTCCTTGCACTATTTTATTTTTTCAATATTAATGAGTCCATGAGTTATTGGAATTCTATTTTATCGGAGGTAATGAGGATAATGGAAAAAAAAATTAAAACTTTTAAATTTACTTTGTTAATGTCTTTTATATGTTTTATTATGACGGGAGTTAACTATTTTGCTTTCAAAGTTCCTGCAGTTGGAGTAGCGTTTATTGTAGTTACAATCTCATTCATTATTATTTTTATTTGTTATAAAATAGAAATGAAAAACATTAATAAATAACAGTGTGAAACACTCGCGTTGCATAAACCTTGACACTCTATGTTTCTGAAAATTAAGAAAACGTATTTCAGACAGCAAACCCAAAAGGTCGAACGCCTCTTAAAGGTAGCTCTTTCCATTTAAATAAATTATGTAAATTTGTTCACATGAGTGATTAACCGGATGATTTGGAGACTATCTGCTCGTTTCTCTTCGTCGTCTCGTATTTATCTTGCCGGGTTTAAGACACCCGATCTGTGAACGTACTCGTACATATTGGCGCTAACCATTTACCAAACGAAGAAAATAGCTTATGCTTGTCCATAAGATTGATCCTTTTCAGTGGATTATGGACAGGGCTACCTGCCATATCTATTGTAAAGGATTTATTTTTGTGCAATTTTCGATAAAACAGAAAGTTATGAAGAATCAGATAACATTAATGCAACGCTAGTGAGGAAATAATAAGCGCCCATCACGCCGGAAGCCGTACCGGTTATCGGATCTTCTATCGTACCTGAGTAGGGGGAAGAAAAATGCCTTGCATGCACATGTGCTTCACGATCAAAGGCTTCCAAGCAAAAAGGATGAATGGAGGCTCTCGGGTTTTCTTTTAAAATTGCAGGGAATTGATCCGTGCTGGGCACCATTTTAGCAAAAGAAGAAAGTTTCTTGACAGGTACTAGCAAGGTCCACGTTCCGGTACTGCCATAAACGATTGGCAACTGCTCGTCCCAATCATCTGCACATAAACCTATCGCATTAAACAACTGTTCCCTATCTCCGCCAAATGGGATGAACTCCGGATTGCCTTGTTTCATTTTGATCTGATAAGGCTCTTCCTCGCTGCATGTAATCGGCAATAAACCGATATTCGTTTCAATCGTCAATTGTTGTCGATCAGGCAGCAAGCCATGACTCTTCAACGCGTACATCGACGCCATCGTTGCATGACCGCATAAGGGAAAATCGTTACTCCTCATAAAAAAATCATCGACCGCGCAATATATTCGGATTATAGATTTCAACAAACCCGCACTGCATGGCCTCATTCAACTGGCTTCATCCACATTCATGCTGGCGCTTGATTAACCTGTTTTTATGTAATTCGTTGCTCCGCTGTCATTTCCTTTTCCTGTAATCCCATTTACGCACAGAAAAAAAGACAAAGCACCTGTTAAGATGCCTTGTCTCCACTCATTTAGGAATCTTTGGATCTGGTCGCCATATCGATGATCATTACGATAAGCACGAGTAGTTGAATGAGCAATTCGACACTCATAACAATCCCTCCCTGCTGCAGGTAATGCTCCTTCGACGCGGCTTCTCCTCTCGTTTCACCTAGCTTAATGAACGTCTCCCATTACCATATTTATGGCTGAACTTAAATTTTATGTCGGATATTTTTACAGCGACCGCGGCCATTACAACCGATAACAGACATACCGCAGCAAAATGAATAAGGCTATTCGTTATAAATACCGACTCTAATCCAGCAGCCTTAGCCGCACCGCGAACGAACACGATAGCGATAGGATGCAAAATATAAATCCACACCCTCCACTCCCTAAATGCTTTGCCAAATTGTCCTTTCCATAACAAAGCCCATTGGAATAAAAAATAAGTAGCAGGCAGCGCAAAAATGTACATGCTGTCATGACGGGGAAGCTCCATTGACTTCAACATAATAGCCTCGGCAAACATCAATCCCAGCGACAGAAGAAACAAGCTGGCGTAAATAATCGGTCTTCTTGCTTGAAGCGGATGCTTGGCAGCATAGGCACCAATTACAATATAAATGGGCGCATAAAATAGACCGTTACGCGTGTAATCAAAAACGGAGAACATCGCGTCATAGAGCTGTTTGACTCCATCGACGCCTTTGATTAGGCCATAGTAGCTGTCTCCGAAAAGGCCAATCACATATAATAAACTGACAATCGCTAGCATCGCTGTCAATGACATTTTCCTATACATAAAATAAGTAATCGTCAATCCAATCATTAGAGCTGGCAAATACCACAGATGATAAAAGGTTCCGTCAAAAACGATATCCTTGAAGAAGGAGTAAATCGTGAAGCTTTCTTTAAAATAACCGGTATATAGATTAAGCGGTATATATAACAATATAGCTATTAAATACAAGACTCCAATTTTCTTCATATATCCGAGCCATGCTTTTGAATCGTTTGTTCGCTCGCCAGTCCATTTGCTGAAGAAGAAAAATCCGGATGACATAAAAAAGATCGGAACAGCAATTCGTGTTAGAATTCCGCTAATGAGGTAATCCGCATTGGCGTTGTAGGCATGCAGAGGGCCGGTATGGTTAGCGATGACCAATATAGCGACAAGGAATTTCAGAAGGTCCAACCCGCCGTAGTTTAATTTAGCCATTATACTCGCTTCCTTGGAAGGCGGTAATGATAAAACCGTCTCTGTTATTGCCAGACAGGCGGTAAAGGTCACATTTTACAATTGGTACAGTTGTCGAAGGCCCTTCCTCTGCTGGCACATAATAGATCTCAACCTGCACACTGCCATTGTTGAATCGAATTCGGTCGCCGGAATAAGTATAGCCTTTGACAAAATCGATATACTCCTCAAGGCAAAAGCTATGCTCCTCCATCAGTCTCGAGTGAGGATAGCCGACATAGCGGAAATGCCAGGGCTCACAGGAGATTTTAGTAATGGACTCCTTCCCTTCCTTATATCTTTGAATAAAACCATAATCCGCAGCAAGCTGCTTAAAGGTCTGACAAGCTCCGTTATTCGGAAAAGAAGGCGCAATAAAATCGACATCGCGGCTATATTTGCCTACATCAACGGCAAGACCCGTTTGATGCTCGCTTTGATCCGGCAGCGCAACGTAGCCAGCGGTATAAACAGGGCCATTTTCGACCAAAGATGTTGCATAAATGTCTTCTTGCTCTTCCTTCGTACGATAGGCGCTTACGACTACAACTTCGTCTAAAGCCTTACTTGCAGCTAATAAAGCCGACAACTGCTGCAAACCGGTATTTTCCATAAACATGCCATCATGCAGCTCAATTATGTCTTCGTTCGAGCTGATCGGAAGCAGCTTGTCTGCTTTAATAGGCTGCTTGATCGGATTGTCGCGGTTTATTAACACCAAATGCCCTTCGTAAATTTCCGCTTGGCCGACTTGAACGGCAGTGTGATTTATAAGATGGCTCCCTTGCTGCTGGATATGATCAATCGCTTGTCCCATCGTTTTTGCGCCTCCCCTTTATCGTTATATATTCTAGTTACTCTTGTCGTTAGCGAGGTTGATATTTCCTGCGGTACGCTGCCAATGTGGGCAGCCAGCTCGGCAAATGTAATGCTCTCAGAGCCTTGGCTGCCTATTAAAGTCACAACGGCACCTTCCTTGCACGGACCCGGCAATCGAATCATAAGCTGATCCATACATATTTTCCCGACCACTTTGGCACGCCTGCCATTTACGAGCAGCTCCGTTCCCTGCATGCTTTGCGACCAGCCGTCGGCATAGCCGATTGGAACCGTACCAACCCACTGTTCCTCATCCGCCTGATAGGAGTTGTCATAGCCTAAGTACTCACCCTTTTTCAGCTGCTTCACCTGCATGAGGGTGCTGTGCAAGCTTAAAGCAGGCTCGAGCTTTAAGCTTGGTACAAGCTTCTGCGGATAATAGCCGTACATCGCCGCACCAATTCGCACCATATCCATCGCAAGCTCTGGAAACCGAAGCGCAGCTGCACTGCCGGCACAATGGTAGCTGTTTACGGCGAGCCGCGACTCCTTCGCCCATTCAATCATGTCAACGAATCGCTTATATTGCTGCTTCAAATACGCTGTATCCTCTCTTCCAGCAGTTGCAAAATGCGTATAAATCCCTTCAACGATAACATCAGCAGCTTTCAACCATGGCACAATTTCGTCCCACTGGTCTTTCTCATAGATGCCGAGCCTGCCAAGGCCGGTGTCCAGCTTTACGTGCACGCGCAGCTTCCTTGAGGAAGCGACAGGCTTAAAGCATCTCGCTTCTCTAAACCATTCGGCGCTTGTTACGGTAAGCATGAGGTCATGCTCGATCGCAAGCTTCACCTGCCGAGGTTTTATGGGGGTTAAAATAAGAATTGGCAGCGTAATCCCATGCTCCCTTAGATGGAGCGCTTCATCCAAATAGGCAACGGCTAGCTGCTCTGCGCCAGCCTGCTGAGCCATTTGGGCAGCTTCGATGTCGCCATGGCCGTAGCCATTTGCTTTGACGACCGCCATCAGCTTCACATTTTTAGGCAGCATTTGACGAATTTTCAGCATATTATTGCGTATATTGCTCAAACTAACCTCAGACCACGTGTCTCTATTCATGCCAATCACCTCGTATAGTGGATGGTTTGTTTTTCTGCATGGCGCGTAAAAGCATAGTCAATCAGCTTCTCGACTAACTCGGCATAAGAAGTGCCATCCGTCCGCTCCCACATGACCGGATACATACTGAAATTCGTAAAGCCCGGCAGTGCATTAATTTCGTTCAGATACAATTGCCCTTTCTCATCCAGGAAAAAATCAACCCGAGCAAGTCCAGAGCAGCTATGCACCCGATACGATTGAATGGCCAGCTGCCGAATTTGCAAGGTGATTTCTTCGGAAATCTGGGCCGGAATCGACATCGTCAGCTGCTTGTCCAAATATTTCGATTCGAAATCGAAAAAACGATGGTTATGGATGAATTCGCCTGGCAACGATGCGAGAGGCTTCTCATTTCCCATGACAGCAACTTGAATTTCTATGCCGATGACCTCTTGTTCAATGACAAGCTTAGTATCGAATCGGAATGCCTCCGTGATGCCTGCAATCAATTGCTGCTTATCCATACATCTGCTAATGCCAATGCTCGAGCCTAAGGATGCGGGCTTTACATAGCAAGGAAAACCAAGCTTTTCCGCTACCGCTTGCAGCATGTCAGAGCGATTCTCCAGCCATTGATCGTGGCGATATACGAGGTAATCAACTTGATTGATGCCCGCTTGGGCTAACAGCTGCTTCGATACGGCTTTGTCCAAGGTGAGCGCCGACGACAGTACGCCGTTCCCCACATACGGCACATCAAGCAATTCGAGCAGCCCTTGCACCGTGCCGTCTTCTCCGTTTGAGCCATGCAGCAGCGGCAGTACAACTTTTTTACCGGGCAGAGACAATTGGCTTACTAGTACATCCCCAATGGAATTTGCTGCTGATGTGGTTGCTCGCTGTGCGACAAGATCGCTCATGATGAGCTGATCTCGGTTAAACTCATCTGGACTGCACCAGATTCCTTCACGAGTAATATAGATAGGAAAAACCTCGAATTTGGATTCGTCTATGGATTGAATAACGGTATATGCTGTTTTTAAAGAAACCTCATGCTCGACGGATTTGCCGCCATATAGGACATAAAGCTTTGTTTTCACAAAAAAACCTCCTAAAATCGACTTGTTATCTCTCTACTAAAGATAACCGTCAATATTTAAGAGGCTAGTAATTAAAGTTTAAATAAAGCTTAAGATTACTTAAATAGTTTATATGATACTTGTCCAGCTGCTGGTTTGTTGCCAGGCAAAAAACCCAGACATAGCCGCCTGGGTTCGCTTTTTACCACGGAATATCTTGCAAGTTGCTCAATACGGCATCGATTTCCGTTAACTCTTCGGCAGATAACGGCGCGCTCTCAAGCGCCTTCACATTCTCTTCAATCTGGCTAACGCGGCTGACTCCGATTAGCGCTGAAGTTACTCCGCCTTCGCGAAGCACCCAATTAAGCGCCATTTGAGACAACGTTTGTCCTCGTCTAGCTGCCAACGCCTCAAGGCTGCGGAATTTCTGAACGCGCTCAGCAGTGATCGCCTCAGGCTTCATCGTGCTGGAAGCAGCTTTGGACTCTGCTTCGATTTTATCCACATATTTGTTGGTCAGCTGTCCGCGTCCGAGCGGGCAATAAGCGATTGAGCCTACGCCATTTTCATTCAATACGTCCTGCAATCCATCCTCTACCCAGCGATTCAGCATCGAGTAGATCGGCTGATGTATGAGGCATGGGGTACCAAGCTGCTTCAAAATTTTGACCGCTTCTATGGTCTGCTCCGTACTGTAATTGGATAAGCCGACATACAACGCTTTCCCTTGTCTAACCGCATGATCAAGCGCGCCCATCGTTTCTTCGAGCGGCGTTTCCGGGTCTGGACGATGCGAATAAAAAACATCAACATAATCAAGTCCCATCCGCATCAAGCTGCGATCCAAGCTGGAGAGTAAGTTTTTCCGGGAGCCCCATTCGCCGTACGGCCCTTCCCACATGTAGTAGCCTGCTTTGGTCGAGATAAGAAGCTCGTCGCGGTAAGGTATCAAATCCTTCTTATATACAGCTCCAAACGTTTCTTCGGCAGAGCCTGCTGGCGGTCCATAGTTATTCGCTAGGTCAAAATGTGTAATACCTAGATCGAATGCTTTTAAAATCATCGCACGTGAATTTTCCAGCGGCTGATTGCCGCCAAAGTTTTGCCATAGGCCGAGCGAGATCGCTGGCAGCTTAATGCCGCTCTTGCCCGAGCGATTATACCGCATATCGGAATATCTTTTTTGATCAGCAACGTAAGGCATCTGTTCGTATTCCCCTTTAGCTTAATAGAATGGATTGTTCTCATGAAGCATGCAATAATGAATGCTATATTAGCTGAATGCTTTCAAAGTATAGCTTAAGAGAATCAATAATTGGAATGTCCACAAGCAAGAATTATATGGCATAATGTAATATAAATGTTTAATGAGATTAGGAGTGAGGATTCCATGTGCGAGAGCTATGAACTCATCTATTATTATCATGGCAAGCAGTACTGCGAGCCCGGCTATACGTGGGGTCCTGGAGTTAAAGACCATTATAAAATACTATTTATCCATGAAGGCAAAGGCACTTATCAAATCAACGGCACCACTTATGCGCTCAAAAAAGGCCAAGGCTTCATGGTGTTCCCAAACATCATTTGCCAGATGAAGGCTGATGAGCAAGACCCATGGGTATATTCCTGGATCGCCTTTCAAGGCGGCAGCGTCGATCAACTGCTTTCCCAGGTACAGCTAAGCAAGTCGAATCCGCATTTTCACTTTGCACCCGCAGCTTGGTTTGATCCGTGGCTGGATCAGCTTACCGATGCCCAGGCACTCGAGAGAAATAGCGGATTAGTCGTTCACAGCCTTCTGTTCCGTCTCCTATCCGAATGGATCGACATGCTTAACGCACCTCATCAAATCGGCTATTTGCCGAAGGCGAAGGAAGTATATGTACGCAAGGCAATCGATTATTTGAAAATGAACTATTACACTAAAATAAGCATCTCTGAGCTAGCAAACATGATCGGCATAGATCGAATATATCTATCCGCTTTGTTCAAAGAGTCTCTTCAGCTTTCGCCGCAAATGTATTTATTGCAATATCGAATGGATAAAGCCTGTCATTTAATGAGCAACCAACAGTTGTCGATTTCAGACATCTCTCACTCGGTAGGCTATACCGATCCTCTCCTTTTCTCGAAAATGTTCAAAAAAGTAAAGGGGATTTCGCCCTCACATTACCGAAAAAAAATCGTCTAGATATAAGAAAAAGCCTGCATGCCGCAGGCTTTTTCCAGGTATTTAATGTGGTAAATCTTTAATCATCTTAACATGCGGAATGTTCTCTTCCATAAATACGGTGGACGCTATTTCATACCCTTGCTTCTCATAAAACGGCGCCGCCTGAACCTGACCGTGCAGCTTGGCTTTCGCCACACCCTTTTCACGAGCAATGGCCTCCAGCTCTTCCATGATCGCTTTCCCTAACCGATGCTTGCGGTGCGTGGACAGCACACAAATTCGCTCGAGCTTCGCCAAATCATCCACGATTCGAACTCTACCGGTTCCGACCGGTTCATTTTCGTAATAAACAAGCACATGAATTGCGATATCATCAAATTCATCCAGCTCGACTTCCTCCGCTACGCCTTGCTCCTTCACGAAGACCGCTTTTCGAATACGGAATGCTTCTTCTAATTGCTCTTCTGTCGTAACACGCTTCGTTTCCATATCTCTCTTTCCTTCCATAACGAAATCTCTTTCACACTGCAAAGAAGCAGCCCATATCATATATTATAGTGTTATTTCTCGAATTAGCAAAAAAAACAGTATTTATGTAATATCCAAAATGACCGGCACCTCCAGTTTCTTTGTTCGGAATGCGGAGTAAATAAACGATAGGAATAAAAAATAATTAATTTTTCTGTAGACACAAAAGCGGTTCATCTGATACATTAACTTACAGAAAGAAGAAATACATACGAGATAAATGTGAAAGCGTATCCAAAGGTATTCAATTGCGTTACAAAATCAAATCATTTTTTTCACCAAAAGTTAAAGCGCTATAACTTTGAGGAGGTGATCCGCCGATTTAGTAAGAGATTGACTTTGAAAAATCGTGGACAGACATCACTTCCGGTAAATTACCGAGACGTACGCAACAATCACTTTATTTTAGGAGGAATTTATGTAATGGAAACGACTAAACAAGCTCCAAAAAAAGGGAAATTATTTTTTATTACTTTTGTTTGTTTTGCACTTATTCTTTCGTTAACATCCGCTTCACTTCTATCGAAGGCTTCTGCTGGGCCTCAACACGATGCTAACTTCTCCCCTGCCACACTCAGCTTCCTTAAATCCAAAACAGGTCTTGACGGCGAGCAATGGGACAATATTATGAAACTGATAAACAAACCGGAACAAGACTCACTCAACTGGACTAAGCATTATGGCTATTGTGAGAATATCAACGACAACCGTGGTTATACGATTGGTATATTCGGTGCTACAACAGGCGGTTCAAATGACACATACCCTGATGGCCCAGCACTTTTCAAGGAATATGATGCGGCTAGCGGTGCAAGCAACCCTACGATCGAAGGTGGCTTAGCGCGTATTGGCGCTAAAGGAAAAATGAATGGCCGGATTTTGAATATTACGGAAAGCGCATCTTCCTTCTGCAAAAAGATCAATGGACTGCAAAACAACTCTAAATGGAGAGACGCTATTTGGAAAACGTTCTACAACGTGTACATCAACTACGCTGTGCAACAAGCAAATCAACGTGGTTTCAAGTCCGCTTTGACAATCGGATCTTTTGTTGATTCAGCCCTGAATCACGGTGCTACTGGTGGCTCGAACACGCTTCAAGGCCTGCTTTCACGTTCAGGATCTAGCAGTAATGAAAAAACGTTCATGAATAGCTTCCATGCTACACGTACTAAGATCGTCAATACTAACCACTACAATCAAGCGCCAAACGGCACGAATCGTGTCAAGCAATGGAACGATCTATTGAATCAAGGCTACTCTTCTCTGAAAAACGCCGATTCTGCAGTTGTTAAAGCTACTAGCTGGACGATGAAATAATAAAATAAAATTTCGTCAAAACTTTCTATTTCTTTCTCAAAACCTGACGTAGGTAAATCTCGTCAGGTTTTTTGTTTCCTTGGTCTTCCCCATTTCGCTCAATAATGACCAACAAGAGGAGTAATATGACACAAGCGGATCATTTTTTTCAGCTTACAAAGTGCTATGCTATTTATAGGTTAGACAAAATATAAAAAGGCGGGATAAATAGTGTCTTATCTATCCATTAGTACATGGAGCTTGCATCGCATTCTTGGTCCACTCCGGTGGACGGTATGGGATGCCGAATCCCTCACCCATCAAACCCAATTGCACGATCAGCCGCAGGTATTAACACTGCTTGAATTGCCAGCTGAAGCAGCTTCAAGAGGCTATCAAGCGATCGAGGTTTGTCATTTTCATTTTCATTCGACGGAACCTGCATATCTGGAACAGCTTCGCAGCTCCTTTAACGCAGCTGGCATTAAGTTCGATACGCTCCTTTTAGACTATGGCGATTTAACATCGACTGATAAAGCTAGAAAGTCTGCTGACTTTTCTCTCATCCAACAATGGATCGACGTAGCATCCCTCTCCGGCGCCAAGCAAATTCGCGTCATTGCGGGTGAAGCTTCGCCCACTGATACAGAAGCAATTCAAGCTTCTGCAGCTGCCTTGGCTGATTTGGCGCAATATGGCGCCACTAAAGGCGTTCATGTCATTTCAGAAAATTTCAAATCACTCACCTCGACAGCCGAAAGCAGCCTCAAACTGCTTGCACAAGCTGGTCCGCAAGTTGGGTTCATTACCGACTTCGGCAACTATCACGGTGAGGGGAAAATGGAAGAAATCGGTGCAACAGCGCCACTGAGCGTATCCATTCATGTCAAGCCAACCTATGATGCTGTAGGTTTTCCAGATAAAAAGGAGCTCATCTCAAATCTGAATATGGTTCAAGAAAAAGGCTATGATGGCGCTTATGTGCTCATATATGATGGGCCTGGCGACATGTGGGAAGGGCTAGATCGCATTAAGTCTATTGTCGAACCCTACATATTGACAGTGCGCTAGCACCCTCCTATACTTATAGAGTCGATAACAATGATAATCGTTATCGTTGCATCATATACTCTATAAGTATTTTATAATGACGAACTAAGAGGAGTGCTCCAATGGCACATGGTATGGATTTTACGCTTGTTGAAACCTTTTTTCATATTTCTCCGAGCGGAGCAGCTGAGCCCGCGCTAGAGCTGCCCGCGACCGATTTTCTTAACCGTGAAATTTCGCATGCTGCATTGATAAAAGCAGGTGAAATGGTTCAAGCAACAGGGATTCAATTAGCGGCTTCTTTCGTCGGCATGTCCTTCTTCAATCTTTGTATTACAAATCTTATTTTCGCTGCGCAGTATAACCGGTATTTGGATTTATCGCTGCATAACTTGACTTATCAGCTGGAATACCACAATGATCACGCTCATCTTGGCTTCAAGATTAATGAGCTTCGCTGGACAGATGTTCCTCTCGATGAGCACGAGCGCAATAGCTTTCTCGAGCAAGCCTTCCGTTCCTTTTTTAAGGATGAGATTAATGCCATTGTTGAAGCGGTTGCCTTAAGCGCAGATGTGAAATCGGCGATGATATGGAATCAGGTTGGCGGCCAAATCCATGCTGTACGGGACTACGTTTTCGAAAATATTAAGGATGATGCGCTTCTAGCAAGCTTCCAGCAGGATCTTGACGTTGTTATCGGCCTGCCAGCAGAAGTATTTAACCGGAAACGGAATCCTTTCGTTCATAAACCGCGTTATGTTGATAACCCATGGTCGCCGCCAGACGGCAAGCTCATTCTCCGCTCTTCCTGCTGCATGTATGATTGCCGTATCGATGGTGAGAAATGCTACACTTGCCCGCGCATGCTTCCTGACGAGCGGGAGGAACGACGCAAGCAAGTTCTCGTAAGCGCTCACTAAACAAAAAAACAGATGGCAGATACTTCATGTATCTGTCATCTGCTTTTGAGATGAGGGATTTCGTTGGTACTATATTTTTTTCTTTAATGATTCCTGTCCTGTTAGAATTTAATTAGTTTACATAATTATAATTACGTTACCTCTTATGGAGATTTAAAGGAATTTTACTAGAAATGTTATTCATCGCATTTCGGAGCTGCTTATTATCGATATGCGTATAAATTTGCGTCGTTTCGATGCTTGCATGTCCGAGCAGCTCCTGCAGTGTCCGAATGTCCGTCCCGCTGCGTATTTGCATCGTCGCGAATGAGTGGCGAAGCTTATGGCTGGACAGCCGTTTATCCGCGAGCGAAGGCATCGTTTCCTTGAGCAGCTTAATCGTATCGTCGGCTACCGTCTGAATCATTCGAATTGAAAGCCTCCGCCCGAATTGCGACACAAAAAACGGCTGCTCCTTCCCCTGCCGCGATTCCTTCCGATCCTCAAGCGCATCGTTCAAGATGCTTTGCAGCGCCTCCGGAAGAGGAATGACACGCCATTTTCGCCCTTTCCCCAAAATATGAATCGAGCCGTCCTGCCGATAATCCTGCACATTCATCCGATGCACCTCTCCTACGCGAAGACCGGCATATGCCATTAAAAGTACGATAGCTACATTTCGTATGTAATATTTGCCCTTAATCGTATGGAGCAGCGCCTCAAGTTCATTTTCCTCCAAATAAACCGGGATGCGATTTTTCTCCTGCTTGGACTTTGCAATCAGCGACGCAGGGTTTCCCTCAAGATGCTCCATCTCATTCATCGCTTTAAAAAAAGATCGTAGTGAAGACAGCTTCCGATTACGCGCCTCATCACCAGCTCCCTTCTCCCGGCAAACGGCCATATAACGCATGATATCCATTTTTGTAATTTGCTTCGTTTCGGTTGGGTATGCGGTCTGAAGAAAATCACTTACATCACTTATGTAAGCTTGATGCGTCGATCTGGTCATCCCTTTATTTTTCATCCATATGGAAAAAAGCTCAATTTCGATTCCGTAGCTATCCGTTACCTCATGTTGTCTCTCTCGCAAGGTTAATCCCCCATAAAAACGATTCTATGTACTCTAATTAAGTGATCAACTACTCTACTATGATAGCTGAAAAGTCGATATAAATGCAAACTGCGTGAAATATGTATTTCACGCAGTTTTTTGCAGCCAAAAAAACAAACTTTTTCCGATAAAATATCACCTAATGCCCCTTTTTTGCTCCTGTTTCTGTAATCGTAGGATTGACGCTATAGGTAATCGGAATTCGGCTAAACTCCTCGTCCCAATCGTCCTTTACTCTACGCCATTGTTCAGGATGCTCAATGCTCAATCGTTTTCCAAACCCGACAACATCCGTTTTATATTGCTTTTGGATCTTATTTAATCTCAACTGGATAAGTCGCCGTACCTCCTTCTCTGCGGACATCTCCGCCTTGGAATGACAATGCTGTTGATTTGGCTCCCATCAATACCGGCATATACATGCCTTAGATTATCCAATTCAAATATTTTTAATGACATAAACATTACTAACAAATAGATAACGATCGTAATGGGTAAAATCAGCTCATGTAAGTAACCTTATGGTCGTATGATTATTCGAAAAAATTAAAAAAAGGAGAAGGGATTTCCCCTTCTCCTTAACTGAGCTATTTTCATTTATAACTAAGCGCTACACCTTTCGGAAGGACGCTTTCAACCTGTCCCCGCACGTAGCTGTCATTCATTTTTTCACCGAAAATCACGATATTTCCGCTATCCTCACGTTTTCGAATCAATCGTCCGATTCCTTGTCTGAGACGCAGCAGCATATAAGGCATATCGACCTGCTCAAATGGCGAATCCGCATCATTTCTCCTTGCTGCAAATAAAGGATCATTTGGAGGAAACGGAAGCTCCCACACGATAACCTGCGAGAGCGATGGCCCTGGAATATCCAAGCCCTCCCATAAGGTTACCGCGCATAGTATACTTTCTTCCTCATTTTGGAACTGCTCAATCAAGTAACTGATCTCGCTTGAGCCCTCATACAAGAAAGAATAAGATGCGGCATCAGTATGCTTGTCCGCTTCAGCCTTGAACTGCTCCAATTGCTCCATGGATGGGAATAAAATAAGCGTCCTTCCGCCTGACTGCTTCAGCAGTGTAAAGGCTTCCTCCACCTTATCATTTAACCCCATTAATTGTGTGGATTCGGGAATCGACAATGTCATTTGCTGCTCGTAATCATATGGTGAAGGAACAGAAAATGACAAGGAGCTCTCCATTCCCAAAATGTCCATCATGTAATCAAACGAGCCGTTTACCGACAGCGTCGCTGACGAAAATACGATTGGCATTTTACGAGAGAATACTTGCTCCTTCAGCACTTCCTTCACCCATTTTGGCATAATGACAAGCGAGGTGCCTTCCTTATCCTGGGAGACCCAGCTAATCGGCTTGTCCTCTTTCTTGAATAAGGAAAGCGCAAATTGAATCATCTCCAAATGCTCTTCTACAATTTTCAGTTGGTACGTATCGATCGTATACAAGCCGCTTTCAAATACGAGCTCTTCTTCAATAACCGAGAGCGTATCCTGCAAACGATTGACCTCTCGGATGAGCTCCGGGCTCCAAATGATCTCCTTGCGGCTTGAGGCAGGCACCTTCAGGCTGTGCTTGTCCATCATTTTGAACAAATATTCGCTTTGGGTAATGGCATCCTCAACCGCAACAGCGAGCGATTCGCGAATTTCCTCTTGCAGCAGACGAGTAACAATTCCTTCGAAAACGGCATGATTGAGCTTATAGGTTAATGCTTGCTGTGCAGCCGTTTCCAGCAAATGTCCCTCGTCGAAGACGACCGAGCTGTGCTCTGGCAGCAATGGCAGCTGCCCCTCGCGCTTCCGAGCCTCATATGTCCATACATGCTCCATATAGAAGTCATGCGAGCAAATGATGACATCTGCCGCTTTGCGGTAATGGTCGCGCGACAGTGTTTGTCCGCAGCGATGTCTGACGTCGCACACTAAGCAGTCTTGGAATACATCCCAGCCAAGCTCGTTCCACTGTTCATCGCTGAGGCTTGGATAGTCCTTGCGATTTCCGTAAGGATGGAAGCTCTGCATCGAATCCGGCTTGTTAACGAAGCTTGGCAGGCCGCGATAGATGCTATCGAACAGCTCCGCATCATCCTGTCCGGCTCTCGCATCCTCCAGCTTATTCAAGCAAATATACTGATCCGCTGACTTACCGAGTCTAGCGTCAATGGTTAAGTCCAAGTAGCGCGCAAGCTTCGCAATGTCCCCTTCAGGCTTCACGAGCTGCTCGATTAACGATTCATCCGCACAGGCAATAATGGCTGGCTTTCTCGTATAACGCGCATAACTGATTGCATATAGCAGATATACGAACGTTTTGCCTGTGCCGACTCCTGCTTCCGCAAAAATTGTTTGCTTATCGGCATAAGCGCGTTCTAATTGAAAGGCCATATAAATTTGTTCATCCCTAATTTCAAAGCCGGCCTCCGGCAGCTTCTCATAAAATACATCGGCAATCCAATCGCTTGCCTGCTGGATAAAAGGGTGTTTCGGGTCAAAATCAAACGGATACTTATTCACGGGTAGCTTGCCTCCATATAGTAGGCACAAACGGCTGCGTGCATGCACGCAGCCGACTGTGAAATCTCCTGTACTAATCGCACACTCAAATATAGCACTAGTGACTATGTTTAGTCAAAGGGTATACCGATTCTTTCCTATTCATTCGATCCAACGCACGAGATTAGGATTTTCGTCCAATATCGATTCATACTGCTCCCTCCAGCAATAAATGGCATTCGGATCCAGCAGCTTATAACGCTCATACTTAAACAAGCGATCCTTCTCACGCGCCCAGCCCAAATGCTTAACTCGCAGGCTGTCTCCGGTATGATCCGTGCTCCCATCGTCAATAATGACCGCATGGTCAATATATTGCCGGTGATGCTCAAGTACTTTACGCAAGAAGCGATCACCTTCATTTTTTACAATCATCGATAAAGTGAGCTTAGGACCAGCTTCCGGCACGATAATGGTTGGTCCTGCTAATGTAGCAGCCTCTGCTGCATTTGGAAGAGTAACACCCGTTGACGCCATAAATAAAGCCGCTCGAGGCAGATCGGATTCACGGTACACATGGAAGGCTGGATATCTGGTATCCACATGCAAGCCAATGCCAAGCGCAGCTGCCCTGACGCAAAAATGACGGTCCTCTCCCCATAACAAAAGGAATAATCAACTGTATAAGAGCTCTTCGTCAGCCGCTCCAACGAGTCTAGAAAATAGCGCAATACAGATGGCTTCTGGCGAATGGGACTTCCAATTAATATTCGCTTCAACGGCATGGCTCCTTTATTCCAAGAGAAATACGCATGGAATGTTAATCCATATGAGTCATATGCATCTAATATGCGATCAATCGCGAGTTTGTTCAGAACGGAGGCATGGAAGCTATCGCCGCTATCAAGAATTGGGATTTAAAATCACTGCTCTTCGGACTTCTATTTCTATGCTTTGCCGATGCCGCATTTACAGATATCGGTTTGCGGCTGCATCTAATAGAGGAGCTTAATCCGCTCGTAGCGCGTCTCTATGAATGGAACACAGCCGGCTATTACGCGACGAAGCTATCGCTTCCGATCATCCTTATTCTCATTTACTATCGCATGAAAAATCGGAGCTGGATTAACCCGTTTATTCTCTTAACGGTTTTCCTTTACTTCATCGTCAATCTCTATCATCTTATCTGGATTTCTTATGTCGCTTAGGGTGCTTGAATGAAGCTTCGCCCATGGAAAGATTTTCTTTACCTCGATTAAGGCTGTTGTATAATAGCTAGTATAGGTTTTTAGCAGCAGCTCTCATTTCTATTGGGACATTAAAGGAGTTCAACATGCTCGAAGCAAGAACAAATGCACCCTTCACCCTTATCAAATTTATGTTAAAATGGCTCCTGATCGCAGGCACGGTTGGTGTCCTGTCCGGCTCTGCCGCCGCCTTCTTTCTGGCTAGTCTCGACTGGGTGACTAAGACGCGGATCGATCATCCTTGGCTGCTATGGCTGCTTCCAGCTGGCGGCGCTTTAGTTAGCTATCTCTATCTGAAGCTCGGCAAACAATCGGGAAAAGGCAATCATTTAATTATTGAACAAATTCACTCCGGAGATGGCACAATTCCGTTAAGAATGGCTCCGCTTGTCTTATTTGGAACGCTTACGACTCATTTGCTGGGCGGCTCAGCCGGGCGGGAAGGAACAGCTGTCCAGATGGGCGGAAGCTTATCCGAATGGGTAGGCAAGTTATTTAAGCTGAATCCGCTTGACCGTAAAATCATTCTCATGTGCGGAATCAGCAGCGGCTTTGGCGCGGTTTTTGGAACGCCGCTCGCAGGTACGCTATTCGGGCTAGAGGTGCTCACGATTGGACTTATTAGCTATGAAGCGCTGCTTCCGTGCTTTATTGCCAGCTACGTTGGCCATTTGATTACCACGGCATGGGGAATTAATCATCTTCATTATTCGATGGGTGCCGTTCCGCAGATGGATGGGCTATTGCTTTTCAAAATTGTATTGGCATCCGTCTTGTTTGGTTTGACGGCCCTGTTATTTACGCAGCTTACTCGAAGTCTCAAGCTATTATTAACGAAGTGGTTTAGCAACCCTGTCTTAAGAAGTGCAATCGGCGGTTTCATTGTGATCGCACTTGTATATGCTTTAGGGACTCGCGATTATTTGGGACTTGGCATCCCGCTCATTCAACAAGCCTTTCAAGAAGCGGTTTCGCCCCTTGTTTTCCTTCTTAAGACTCTATTTACAGCCATTACGCTTGGGACAGGCTTCCAGGGCGGCGAAGTGACGCCTCTCTTCGTCATCGGCTCTACGCTGGGCAGTGCGCTCGCCGGCTTGCTTGCAGTGCCGGTCCCGTTACTTGCTGCAATAGGTTTTGTCTCCGTATTTAGCGGCGCTGCCAAAACCCCAATCGCTTGCTTTATTATGGGAATTGAACTGTTCGGCGCCGAAGGTGCTATTTATATGTTCATCGGCTGTGTAATCGCATTTCTCTGCTCTGGTCGGGTCGGCATTTACGAAGCTCAAAAACAGAGGTAAGTTCCCTCACCTACACAAAAATGGCCTGCTCCCTTTATAGGGCGCAGGCCATTCCTTTTGTTTAGAAATAGACAATATAGATAACAGCCGCGAGCACGATTCGATAAATCGCGAAGGGCATCAGCTTGATTTTGTTAATGAGCTTTAAGAAGAAACGAATGGATATAAGCGCGAACACGAATGCGCTGAGGAAGCCTGCAATGAAGAACGGCAGAGTATCTACCGTGAAGTATTGCCAGTTCTTCGCCAAGGACAGCAAGCTTGCGCCCGCCATGATCGGAACAGCCATAATAAACGTGAAATCCGCGGCTGCACGGTGACTCATCCCTAGCAGCACCCCGCCTGAAATCGTTGATCCCGAGCGCGAGAAGCCCGGCCAGAGCGATAAGCATTGAATCAGACCGACCGAAAGAGCTTGCTTGTACGTAATTTGGTCGACCGTTTCCACCTTCGTCTTCGCAGGTCTAAAACGATCCGCAATAATCATGAATATGGCACCGATAACGAGGCCAACCAGCACGGTCCGAGTCGAGAATAAATACTCATCGATGTAGTCATCGAATAGGAGGCCGAACACACCTGCTGGAATGAGGCCAACGAGGACATGCGTAAGCTTCAGCTTTTTTTGCGGCACAGACGTAGACTGCCCTGCTTCTTTGCTGCTGCGGCCTAAACCGAGCAAATCGATGAAACGGTTTCGGAAAATAATGACAACTGCTAGAATCGATCCTAGCTGGATGACGATTTTGAACGTATTCGCTACGTATTTCGTCAAATACTGCTCTGATTGTAGCCACATATCGTCTACAATGACCATATGTCCCGTTGATGATACAGGTGCAAACTCCGTCAAGCCTTCCACAATTCCCAAAATAATCGCTTTTAAGATCGTCAAAAAGTCCATGTGCGCTTGAATCTCCCAACTCTATGAATGATAGAAAAACGATAAAGAACAGAACCTTTCAAATCATAACATATAATGCCCTCTTCCAACAAATCGAGCGGTTGAAAAAATTCCCATTTGTCGCAATTGAAATAAAAAAGTCGCCGTTCGCTCAGGATTGAGCTGAACGACGACTGTCGTTGACTAATCAGCCAAAACGCTGCCGGTACCCGCATTTGCGGCAAAGCTCCTCAACTGCTTCCCTTCTAGAGAAGCCATCATAGAGGTTCGTTGACCGTTCATTTTCAATAATTTCGGAGAAATGAGTATCGTGAATGTTGCCAAGATTGATAACGCCCTCTCCATCCAAGCAGCATGGGATGACAGTACCGTCAATGAGTATACCAGCTTGATTGCGAAGCGCATGGCAGAATCCTTTGCCGTTATACTCAGGCTCCTTCAAATCCGGCCATTTGAACTCAGGATCTTGGTTTAAGTAAATGCGCTCCGCAATTTTTACGCCTGAGCCGGGAATGAACTTCTCCTCTATTTTATAATCAAGATCGAACGCCTTCTCTATCATGCCAAGCAGCTCGCGGTTTTTGTTCTTCTGCTGATTGGTTTCATTATCCATATCCAGATTCCATAGTCGGAATGAAATAATGATATTCGTGCTCGCTACCGCTTCCTTCACGAACGACAAAATTTCCGCAAGATAGCCTTCCTTATTCGTTGATCCCGCATGTCCATCAAAGCTGTGAAGCGAAAAATTGATTTGGCGCAGAGCCGGTTTATTCAGAAGCTTTTCTTTATTTTTCGTAATAAGCGTTCCATTGGACGTAATATTGACTTTAAAGCCCTTCTCATGGCTGATGTCGAGCAGCTCATCCATCTTCGGGTGCAGCATCGGCTCGCCTTTTACATGAAAATAAATATAGTCCGTGTGTGGTTTTATTTGATCGAGCGTTTTCTTGAAGTCCTCCACTTTAATAAACCCCTTCGCTCTCAGCGTAGGAGGACAAAAGCTGCACGATAAATTGCAAATGCTTGTTGTTTCTATATAAAACTTTTTAAACCTTTTCATTCTTCATATACTCCATTCCCGTTGACTCAGCTGTTTACGTTAGTTACGCCTAAAAATCATCCCAATCTATTCTTTTGCTATTATACAATGCCAAGCAAGGAAGTGACAAAAGGAATAAACGGCAGCTGCCGCTTATTCCCGTTTCTCTTCGCGCAACGGCTGAATGCCAACCGGTATCGCTTCCGGATCAGACGCAATGAAGGAAGCTTGGAAAGTACCCTCGTAGCGGAAAATTTGACCAATTATCGGATTTCGGACATCAACCGTAATCTTGTAGCAGCCTTCATCGTCATCATACCATTCGTTAACCTCGGCGCAGCCGGTCAATCGTTTAGGGAACCGGAACTTCAGCTTCCCCTCGTAGAAACGCTGCTCGCCAGATCGTATACGAATGCCGCCGTTTGCCGCTGCAGAAATGTCCAAGTCTACCGCCAGATGCTGCTTATTGCCCAAATAATCTACAATTTGTTTCCGTTCGCTGCTATACACCATCGTAGCATCAAAATATCTAACCGTGCGCGGAAATTTAAATTTACGAATCCAGGTCACCGTCTCGCGCCCAAATCGATCGACATACGCAAAGTTTTCGATTGAAAACGGAATGTTCCTGCCGCCCTGCGGAAACATAATATGACGAAACGTCCCAATAAATAACGGAAATGCCACGAGCTTGTTGTACCAAATACGCTGCATCACGCCATGACCAATGGATGCGGCCTTATCGTGACTGCAAAATCCAAAACGCTGCTGAATGCGCGGATGAAGCTTTTGAAAGTCGTCACCCAGCGCTTGCTCATAGATCGAACGCATCATCAATTCCCCCTTGCTGACTAAGTTTATTTGGATTGTCGCTTGCACCGGCTTGCTTGCGGCAAATATCGTGTGCTCCACCTCGCAGTTAAGCATAAGCCAATCATCGGAATAGCAAGCGTCAGCGGATTAAATGGCGACATGAGAAGCTGCGGGCTATAAAATAGCGCAGGAAGCGTTAACGTAAGCAGCATCGCAATTAGAGCGATATAGAGTCCCTTTTTCCGATGAAAAAAAGCTGTTATTAAGGCTAATGCCATTTCCCCAATCCCTATAAGATGAACCGTTAATAGCTCTCTCCCCTCAAACCAGCCTAATTGCTGCAGTAGAAAAAGCTCTCCTGCTTGTGGAAATAAAAGCTTAGGCACAATGCCTTCATAAAGCCAGAGCAGCATCATGATTATTACGCTGACATAATGAATCAACGCTCTTTCAGCAATGACAGTAGGCGGTACTTGCTCCTCCAGCCATATGCGAAGTCGATCGAAGCTCCATGCGGTCGCGTAACCGAACATGGGCCGGAAAATAAAGCGATCCAGCAAACGTCCAGCCCATCCAAAGCGGGTTCGATAATCGAATAGCGTTATAAACGTTACTTTGTCCCCGTTGTCCTTGTATTTCCAGTAGCCGCCGCCGCGGCGAATAAGCGAAATAGGCTGCTCTGATGCAAACGACAAAACGGACATTTGCTCAGATGCGTGAGGGTCCATGGTGCTATTCGTTTCACCCGTACCTTTGATTTTTAATCCAAAACCAATTCTCGTCTCATATAAAAACTTCTGTTTTTCTGAAGCAGTTAGCCTTGGCAAATAATGAATTTCTGAAAAGCGTAAATCCCATTGCTCATGCAGCTTTGGCGATTGCGTATGCTCCCATAGCTCCGCTTGTTCCGTACGTATATCAATCTCGACATATATCGGTTTAGGTTTCATCCGGAATTTCCTCCTGGTCAACTGCTTGCATCCCATGCTCCAAAAAACTTGCGATCAAATCAGGCGTTGGCAGCATGCATATGTCAGTCCTTCCAAACCAGCGATATCGATTATTAGCAACCAGATCATAAACGAGATTTCTCCATGCTCGCGGAACAACAATAAATATATACAATATCCGCCACCATCCACCCAGCTTGCGAAAAACACGCAATGCCGCATCTGATTTCGTATAATAATGATTTCCATGCACCATCACGAACGTATTTAAATCATGCGTTGATAGCTCTCCTCTAATCAGCAGTTGAACCCCGATTGATGATTGCAGCATCGCAAATCGAAAGGCTCTCGCTTTGTCCCTTGCTGCTACAAAACGTGTGATTCCACTGCATAACAAGCATTGTCCATCAATCAGCAGCACAGCGGGCACATCCTTGCGTGATCTAGTCCGATCCATTATTATCGCTTCCTCTCATAACTATTGTAAGCGCATGTGCCGCCTCTCTGGCAGTTCCATCTTTCATAGAACAACAAGCAAAGGGGTACTACATATCGTAGTACCCCTCATCATTTAAGCTATGGACAAGATGCTATTCCTTATCCTCCCGCTGGAATAGACCTCTTCTTTTAACCTTTTCAATCGCTTCTTTACTGCTGCGAACGCCAAATTTTTTCAGCATCTTGTTCACCTGATTTTTGAGCGTGCTCTCAGCCTTGTACAGCTTCTGCTCGATTTGCGATTGCGTATAGCCGGCTTCGATAAGCTCGAACACCTCGCGTTCTGCGCCTGTCAATTCCTTTAACTGCTCCTCGCGCTTCAGACGCGCCAGCTCCTTCAGCAATGCCTCCATCGGAGCTGGATGATGATAAGCGCTGCGAATCGATTGCGGAAGCTCCTGAAAGCGAGTTTTCTCTAAATACTGCACGGCGCCTGCCGTAAAAGACTGCGTCATCGATTGTTCATCCTTTAACGACGTTAGCATAATGATTTTGGCTGCTGATAGCTCATGCATCATCATCGCCGTTTGAATGCCGTCCAGCCTGCTGCCCTCCAGCTGAATATCCATCAGAACAACGTCAAATAAACTCGTCTGAGCCATACTGAGCGCCTCGCTCGAATTCACAGCCGTTCCGACGACAAGCAAATCCGGCTCCCGATTCAAATAGGAAGTGAGCGCTTTAATCCAATCCGCATCATCTTCTACAATCAATACTTTAATATGGCTCAAGGCTATTCCCTCCCCATTCAATCTTTTATAGAAGCTTTTTCCGTGGCCATATAAAAGCAACCTTAGTGCCTTGGCCTTCTCGGCTCATCATTTCGACCTTGGCTCCGCTCTTCTGCATGACGTTATAAACATAAGATAAACCTAGGCCAAAATTTCTTCCGCCCTTCCCGCTGCTGAAGAAAGGATCTAATATTTTCCCAAGCTTATCTTCCGGTATCCCGATGCCGCTATCTTGAACAGACAGCATAACCCCACTCTTATGTGTATCCAGACGTACCGTTATCGCGCCTCCGTTTGGCATGGCTTCACAAGCATTCATTAACACATTTCCTAGCGCTTCGCTAATATGAGTGGGGTCGCACAGAAGTATAGGCCGAAGCTCATGAGTGACGTTGACGGATACGCCATATCTTTTTAATAAACCTTCATTCTGCATAAGACATTGATCGATGAGCCTATCGAGTTGAACCGGTTCTTCCTTTAGCACGATATCCTTCATTTGGCTGTGAATACGGCTCATCATCTCAAACATATGATTGGAAGCATTCGCAATGATTTGTAAATGCTGGCTTGACTGCTCATTCGAATCAGGATATAAGCGCTTAAGGTTTGCGGTGCTGATCGCGATTTTTCCAAGCTCATTTTTTATCGTATGGTTCAGCATCGCAGCACCTGAACTGACGGCTCGCATCGTACCCTCCAGCGGGTCATGCTCAAAGCGCAGCTTGACGCCAAGCACGCCATACATAAACGTACAGAGCAAAGCCACCGCGAGCGAGTAAATCATAAAAACGGAAATATAATTAAAAAATTCAAATGCAGGAGAAATGACCTTTGCAATATAAATGAAAAAGAGAACGGCAAGCAGCGTCGGGACAATGATAATGGCTGTAATAAATCGACTGCGCTTTAAACGAGCATCCCGCTCTTTCCAAAACGAAGACACTAATAAATAACTAGATATCAAATAGTAAGGCGCGCTCCAAATAAGCAACAAATTGAAAAACCATTGCTTATCAGCGGTTAACCATTCAAGACCAGCCATAATAGCGACTGGCAGAGCCAATAATAATTTAACTTTGCTTCTTGCCCGCTTAGTATTTATGGCTCCTGAATAAATAAGGCTAAAAACAATAACGCCATACGGCGTTAACGTATAATTGAGAAATTGCAAGATCTCAGCTGCTGCAGAGAGCTTGCTATCCATGAATAGATTGGACAAACCACCAATTGAAGCGCTGCACAAGAAAAACGCCGCCCAACGGTTCGATTCGCTGTTCCGGTTGTTAAGGATAACGATAATGGCTGCTGTGAATAAGGCTAAAAAATAAAAGAGCATGCTCAGGCACCGTCTCCCGTCCCGTCATCATTTGGTTAGTCTATCGTATCATATATCGATACAGGTAAGTCCAGCAGTTCCATCATTCGGCATAAAAAAAAATCCCAATCCTATTGCATTCAATGGATTGGGATTTATTAGTTCGGTTAGTAATCAGATTTCGGCTTGCGTGGCTGTGGCTTCGGCTTGTTCTGAACAGCAGGCAAATGACGCATGCTGCGGAGCATCGGGCCCTTACAGATCGGACAAGCTTGCTCGGCATCCGCAAACTCATCCCTTACCCAAGCTTTGCAGTCCTGGTTTTTGCATTTGAAAATCTTGGTTGCTTTTAATTTCGGTTTTTCCTCTTCGCTAGTAGCCACGCCTCTGTATTCCCCTTTTCACTTCTGTACTAATGATATTAATTGTTTATAACGTTAAATAAATAGGAACTACGCACACTGGTTTGGATACAGTAGTGCTGTGGCCAGTATACGTTAACTTCCCATTGTCTTTATCAACCGCAAAGACTGCAATATTGTTCGTGTCCCGGCTTGCAGCAAGCAAATAACGTCCGCTTGGCGTCAATGCAAAATGGCGTGGATGAGCGCCCTCTACCGATTTGTGCTGAACAAGCGATAATAAGCCTGTCTGCTCATCAATCGCGTATACGACAATGCTGTCATGCCCGCGATTAGAACCATACACAAATTTGCCGTCTGCAGATATTGTAATTTCAGCACATGAATTCTCTTCTTTAAAATCTGCTGGCAATGTGCTTACGGTTTCCAATGTCGTTAACGCACCGGTCTCACTATTGAAGATAAACGAAGTTATCGTTGAATCTATCTCGTTAATGACATAGACGTACCTTCCGTTTGGATGGAACGACAAATGCCGAGGGCCAGCGCCAGCATGCAGCGCAACCTCGTTTTGACGCACAAGCTTGCCATTTCCAGCATCTAAAGCGTATGTAACGATGCGATCAAGTCCTAAATCCGATACGAGTAAATATCGGCCATCTGGGCTGTAGAATGAGGAATGAGGATGCGGACGATCCTGGCGATCAGGATGCTGGCTGCTGCCTTCATGCTGCTGAACGTCAAGAACCTCTCCGATACCTCCTTCTTCTGTAATGGAAATGAGACCAATCATTCCGCCATGATAGCTGGTAACCGTCAAAAACCGGCTGTCCGCATCACGCTGAATGTGGCAGGTCGTCGAATCAACCGTTATGGCACGGTTCATAATTTGAATTGAGCCTTTGGCAGCATCAATTGAAAAAGCGGCCGCTTCGCCAACCTTCTGTCCTTCTTGATTCACGGTCTCGGCGATGGCGTACAAAAGCTTGCGATCGGCATCAACATTAAGAAATGTCGGGTTTTTGAGTCCGACGAACTCATCTGTCAACGTTAATGTGCCCGATTCTTCATCGAAAGCATACACGTAAACGCCGCTTTCCTCCGCTTCCGCATATGAGCCTGCGAACACTAGCAGTCGCTCCTGTTCAACTGTCACGAATAATTCCCCCTTAACGTTAGCGTATCAGAGCACGAGTACGAGCATCTGACTTGTTTACCGTTATCTATTATAAGTCGTGATCGCATTCCAGACAATTAAGTTCTACATTTACGCATTAAGATATGCTTGCAAGTCGTTCCCAGCTGCTGCCAGTCCAGACAACTAGGTCGCCGGGACAAACTTTCTCGGCGACCTTGGCAATTGGAACTTTTATATTTTTCCCGTTAGGATTTTGATGAATCCGGAATACAGTGCCCATCTGTGCAAAGAGCGTCGGCATCCCCGTCATTTACTTGTATAAACGTAGGATGCTTCTCCTTCCATGCTTTGTTTAGCGTATCCAAAAACACCTCAGGCGATTGAGCGCCGGAGACGGCATATTGGCGATCAAAGACATAGAAAGGAACGCCGCGAATGCCAAGCTGGCTGCCTTCGTCTTCTTCACCGCGAACGGCATCTGAGAATTGTTCCGTTTCAAGCATTTGGGCTACTTCGGCAGCATCCAGACCAATTTCAGCGGCAAGCACAGCTAGCCGCTCGCGATTGCCAACATTTTCTCCATCTGTGAAATGGGCTTTGAAAAGTCTTTCAGACATTTCTTTATCCTTGCCTTGCTGGGCTGCAAGATGAACGACGCGGTGCGCGTCAAACGTGTTTGTTTCCTTCGTACCTTCAAAATGAAAAGCAAGACCAACGGCTGCTGCCTGCTCCGTTACACCAACCGTCGTTTCTTTTGCCTTCTCGATGCTCATCCCGTATTTGGATGCCAGCATGCTGTATGTGCTAATATTGGAATTAGGATCAGCGCTTGGATCCAGCTCATAGCTGCGAAACACGATCTCGATTTGATCTTTGTGCACGAATTTCTCGAGCGCTTGCTCAAACTTTCTTTTGCCTATATAACAAAACGGACACACATAATCCGACCAAATTTCCACCTTCATCACAGACACCTCCGATAATTTTTCGAAAAAAGTTAATGCTCTATTTCGTATTGTAACATGTTTGGTTACGAGTTTGAAAACTTCTCATTGACAAATATGTAGAACAAACAGAAAAACGATGCTGACGGCAAGGCCAAATTCACTTGCCGATTTGCATCGTTTTCTTCTAAACACCGAAATTTACTTTTATTCTGCGAAAATATGTCGACCAATCTTAATGGTTTGCTTGCGCGACCAGATCCAATCAGATGTTGCAGTATCGGGATTGAAGTAATAGATCGCCCCGTTCGTTGGATCGTTGCCTTTCACCGCATCCTGAGCTGCCTTATAGGATGTCTTGTCCGGCTTAAGCTTATATTGACCATCGTCAACAGCGGTAAAGGCTCTCGGCTGCTCAATAACGCCTTTGACCGAACTAGGGAAGCTGGACGAAGCCATCCGATTCATAACGACGGCACCAACCGCAACCTGACCTTTATAGGATTCGCCGCGGGCTTCGGCATAAATGATTTTTGCCAGCATATCCAGCTCTGCCTTGTTTACCGAAACCTTCTTCAACGTTTCCCAAGTCTTTTTGCCGGCGACGCCGTCCACCCTGATTCCATATGCCTTCTGAAAACGTTTCAGTGACTCCAACGTCGTTTTGCCAAAGTAAGTTGTTACATCCGTGTTAAAATAACCTAATGTCTTTAAACGATATTGCAAATCCGGCACATCTGGACCCGAGCTGCCAATCTTTAGCGTTGCTGGCGAAGCAGCATGAACAGCTTGCACTGGAATGCCAAATGCCATCGTAGAAACAAGAATAAATGCCATAATATATTGGATATATTTTATTTTCATTTTAAGAAATAATCCTCCCTAATCTCATAAAACAAACAAATTTTATGCAAAATATATTTAAATTGTTAACCGGTCGACTGGTTCGTTCGATTTTAGCACAGTTATTTTTGAAATGTAACCGTGAATGAGCAATTACATACATTTACTAATTTACAAATCCAAATCATTTTGAAACAAAAAGTTGATTTTATAAGCAAATTGTAACTAAAATAGTTACATGAATGGAGCGTCGTCGCTTATTACTTTTAAGTGAAGCTCGGCAATGACCACTTTCTGCTAAACGATAACCATGAATATGCCTATTTACGTTGTCCACCCCTGCCTCAATTGTTACAATGAAACTATTCTGTTCCGTGGGAATGCTCGAATTTGTTTACATAATTATTGTTATGTTCATTTAGTGTCGTTAACGGATTTCCCGATTATTAGTGGAGGTGGCTTACTATCAATATTTTAAAGCAAAAGGATCGTGAAGAGCTCGACAAACGGCTCCCTTCCATGCCCTGGTATATTGAAAAATTTATTAATTATAAGCTGCCGGATTTGTCGCCTTCCTCGCTAGTCGAATATATGAGGGATTATGAAACATTTCTGAATTGGTTGATGGCTGAGGGACTGTCCGAAGCGACACGGATTAAAGATGTAGCTTTACTTGAGCTGGAAAAGCTGCATATGGACAGCATTGACGGCTTTCGCATGTACTTATCGACTTACAAGGAGGAGCGCAACAGCAAGACTACAATATCTCGCAAGCTCTCCTCCCTTCGTTCCTTGTTCCATTATTTGAGCCAAATTGCGGAGGATGAGGAGTTTTATCCGCTGCTTAAGCGCAACGTGATGGCGAAGGTAGCGATTAAGCGAACGCATAAGCCCAAGGATACAGCGGCTAAGCTCGAAGGCAAGCTGCTTCAAGAGGAAGAAATATCGGAGTTTATGGCTTATATTAAACAATATTACGGGGTTGATGTCGCCTCGAATAAGCAGGCGCTTTACGCATATGAACTAAATATGACGCGAGATGCATGCATCATCAGCTTTATTTTGCATTCAGGCCTGCGCGTCTCGGAGCTTGTTAATCTGAACGTAGATGATATTGATCTTAAGAAAAAGCTGTCGTACGTTTATCGCAAAGGTAAAAATGATGATACGTTCAAAACGCCCGTTTATTTCCGTCAAGAAGCAGTAGAGGATTTGCAAGCATATATGACTCTCCGTGAAATGCGCTACAAAGCTCCTAAGCGTGAGAAAGCTTTGTTTCTCGCCATAGCCAATGGCAAGCAAGAAGGCTCGCGCATGTCAAAGAGAGCAATTCAAGAAATGGTCATCAAATACGCGAAGCGCTTCGGCAAGCCGTACTTATCCGTTCATAAGCTGAGACATAGCTTCGCTACCGACTACTACCTGCGAAATGACATCTACAAAACCCAAGAGCAGCTTGGGCATGCCTCACCAGAAACGACACAGATCTATGCGCATTTAACCGACAAAACGATGGCACAAGCAATCGATCGCACGAAAAAAGAGGACGAGTCAAGCTAGCGCTTCCTTCACGCGCTCGCTTGCCTGCCCTCTTTTTTTATCTCCTTAATCCGCACGCTTAGGAGCTCGTTTGCAAAATAACAGATTCCTGCATCGAAAGCTGCGTTAGAATAAGATTGGCATAAATGCCGCCTTGCTTCATGAGTTCCGCATGCGAGCCCTGTTCGGCAATTCGGCCATCCTCTACTACCAAGATAAGATCGGCGTCCTTGATGGTCGATAGTCGATGTGCGATAATAAATGCCGTTCTGCCGGCAAGCAGCGTCTGCAAAGCCTCTTGAATATGCTGCTCCGTTTCTGTATCCACGCTTGAGGTAGCCTCGTCTAATATTAGTATTCTCGGATCGGACAGCAGCACGCGGCCAAATGCAAGCAACTGCCTCTGCCCAACGGAGAGCTTCGAGCCCCGCTCCTCCAGCTCCGTCTGATAGCCATCCGAGAGCTTGGCGACAACTCGGTCGAGCCTAACGCTTTCCGCTGCTTTTACAAGCTGATCCTCGGCAGCATCCTCGTTGCCGTAACGCATATTCTCTTCTACCGTACCCGCGAATATAAAGGAATCCTGCAGCACGATCCCCATCTGCTTGCGCAAGGATTCAAGCGTGGCCTGCTTGACATCCACGCCGTCGATGCGAACAGAGCCCTCAGTTGCATCATAAAATCGCATCAATAGATTAACGATCGTACTCTTTCCCGCTCCGGTCGGCCCAACCAAAGCGACCCTTTGGCCCGGCTTCACATGAAAGGAAACATCATGCAGCACGTTAGGCTTATTTTCCTCATAGCGGAAGGAAACGTTCTCGAACGAAACTTCTCCGCGAACCTGCGGCAGCTCGCGAGCCTCTTTGTTGTTCTTCACTTCCGGATCGGTATCCAGCACTTCAAAAATACGCTCAGCGGAAGCCATTGCCGATAGCAATTGACTGTAAACCTTCGACAATGCGCTAAGCGGCCCCCAGAAACGCCACAAATAGTTTATAAACGCCATGATAAACCCAAGCGTGAGCACGCCTTCCATAACGCGCATCGCTCCAAACCAGACGACGATACAGGTTCCGATCATCCCGATCATTTCGACCAGAGGATAGACGGTGGATTCCAAAGTAATGGCTCGCATGAACGCCTGCTTGTTCCTTGTATTGATGCCATTAAAACGTTCGTTGTTCGTCCGCTGGCGGGAAAAGGCTTGAATAACAAGTATTCCTTGAATCGTTTCATTCAGATTGCCGTTAATGGACGACATGGTTGAACGCGAACGCGACCACGAGCCCTCGATTTTTGGGCGCAGCTTCGCTACGATAAAATAAAGCAAAGGCAGCATAATAAAGGATAGCAAAGCGAGTTGCCAATCCATCCACACCAAAATGATAACGATCCCGAGTAGATGCGTCACTTCCATGACCATCGTAATTAATCCGCCGTTTATCAGCTCGCCAATGGCATTCGTATCATTGGTAATGCGTGACATGATCTTTCCGGCAGGTCGCCCATCGAAGAAACGGAACGATAACGATTGCAAATGATTAAATAATTGCTGACGCAAATCAAACAAAATGCGTTGTCCGGTAAAATTGATCCATCTCGTGTGCATCCAGCTAAAAAGCCAGCTAATAAGCTTAATGCCAAGCAGCACAGCGCCAAGCACATGGATAACGGTGTAATCCTTGGCTAAAATTCCTTCATCAATGATGTAAGCAAGAATAATCGGTTCAGATAAACTCAGCAGCATATTAATGAGGACGATGATAACGACCCATGTCATTAATTTGCGATAAGGGATAAGATACCGAAGCATGCGTCGCATGTATTTGCTGTTAAACGGCTTCTCTTCAACCTCAGTATCCGAATCCCACTCGACTTGGCTCATGGTTTCACCTCTTTTCTATTGATGAGCGATTTGCTTCTGACGGTCAAACAATTGCCGGAAGAAGCCATTGCCTTCATTTAATTCCTTATGTGTACCCTGCTCGGTCAGTCGGCCGTTCTCAAGGACAATGATTCGATCTGCGTGCTGAATGGAAGAAAGCCGCTGCGCGATAATGAACGTCGTCCGGCCTTTCATCACTTCCAGCAAAGCCTCATGAATAGCCGATTCTGTCGCCGTATCCACGCTTGCCGTCGCTTCATCAAGCACGAGAATAGGCGGGTCCATTAGAATCGCGCGCGCAAGTGCCACACGCTGCCGCTGGCCGCCGGATAAGCCAACCCCGCGTTCACCGATGCGGGTATCATAGCCGTCTGGCATGCTTTCAATAAAAGCATGAATTTGCGATTTGCGTGCTGCGTCCTCAATTTGCGCTTGCGTTGCATCGGGATAGCCATAAGCGATATTATCGCGAATCGAAGCGGAGAACAGGAACGTTTCCTGCGGCACGATCCCTACACTTCTGCGCAAACCGTCAAGCTCGTAATTCCGCACATCAATGCCATCAATAAGAACGCGGCCGCCGGATACATCATAAAACCGCGACAGCAAGCCAATTAGACTGCTCTTGCCTGAGCCCGTTGCTCCAAGCACGCCAATAACCTCGCCCTGCTCCACCTCAAAGGAAACATCGTCAAGGATCGGCTTATCCTTGGCAGCATCTTGATCGGCAAAATGGAAGGTTACACGGTCGAACTTCACATTTCCATTCATATTGACGGTTTCTTTTCCTTGTGCGGGATTCTCGATATCAATAGGCGTATCAAGCACCTCGAACACGCGCGGAGCTGCTTTGATCGCTTGCTGATAAATATTGATTTGCCAGCCAAGCATGTTCAGCGGCCAAATAATGCCCCATGTGTACCATTGAAACGCCATAAAGGTACCAAGCGACATCTCGTCACGAACGACAAAGATTGCTCCAATCCATATCATCATGACAAAGGTAATGCCGCCATAGAAGCCCATGAGTGGAAAAGCTTTCGCCTCAAGCTTCGCGCGCTCCATATTCGTTTCGAAGTTCTGCTCGTTCCGCTTAGCGAATTTCCGCTGCTCGACCGACTCGGTTGCAAACGACTTGACGACACGAATTCCTGAAATGTTTTCTTGCAGCGTCGTCGTCAATCGGCCCATTTGCTCGCGAATGTTAGACCAAGCAGGACCTACCTTATGATTAAAACGGTACAATACGAACAAAATAAACGGAATCATGATCAAGCTGATCACCGTAACCTGCCACTGCATCGACATCATGAAGATGATCGTTCCGAGGAAGGTAAGCATGCCCGTAAATAAATTCATCGCGCCAAACCCGATGAAATTTTTCACTGCATCAATGTCGCCTGTCATTCTAGACATCAATTGGCCTGTCTGCGCCCGATCATAATACGAAAATGACAAGCGCTGCAATTTCTCGTAAAGCTCCTTTCGCAGCTTAAACACGACATTTTGCCCGACTAGCTCTTGCGAATAGCTCTGTACAAACATCCCTGCGCTCTTGAGAGCCTGTATGCCTGCAAGTGCAAGCGTAAGTCCGATTACGACGCCCATATCCCGCTTTGCAATGCCTTCATCAAAAATTTCTCTTAAAACCCAAGGTGCAACCAAATCAAATATCGTCGCTAAAATCATAATGGTGACGGCGATAAACACCCATTTGGCACTTGGTCTTACGTAAATCATCAATCGCAACAGCGTTTTCATTGGGACAACCCCTTTCCTCTAGGAAACAAAAAAAGACCTCTAGCCACAATTGGCTTGAGGTCTTCGTATGATGGCGGACAACGAAGCAAATTAGCTACGTTGACACCAGTGCACGAAGGCAGGCCGGTCGGCATGTTTGATTGGACATATGAAAATGCATGCTGCTCTGTACGCCGTCGACATTTTTAAAAGTCCAATTGTTAAACATCCTTAAGCCCCCCTTTTCGTATTCCGATTGTTCATTTCTTCCTAGCCCACCCAAATCTTAACATCGTATTCCGTCTTTGCGCAAGAGGGGTTTGGAAAAAAATATTAAAATCTGTCCGACTCCAAAGGGAGATCTATATCGCTTGTGGAAATCCCCTCTTCTACCGCAAACTCAAAATCCTCTATATCATAAATTTGTACCGGCACCTCGGCTTCTATCAGCTTATCCTGAAACTCGAATTGATCAGAAAGCAAAGGCAAATTCAGCTTCAAGCCCGTTAGCAGCAGCTCGGTTTCGATGGGATCGAACATTTCGCCATAATGCGCGTTATCGACAGCATGCACCACGGTAAATTGTATCATGTCATTAAGGAGCAATGGCGAGCTTTCTCTCCACGGCACCTGCATCGCTTTTTCAATTTTTTTCCGATTGAGTGAATCCTCAAAGAAAGCAATGAGCTCGTTTATTTTGCTTTTTACATGCCCATCATCATCAGGATCATCCATGACAGGATCGACACCATCCCTCATTTCATACAATTCTGCTATGGATGAATAAGGCACGACATAATCAATTGGACGGCTAGGTACAAGAAGATGCCCATACGTTGCCACCAATACTGCTTCTATTACAAAACGCCGCCGCATGTGATCTCCTCCAATCATTTTATGAACGAATATTAGCTTCTTATGAGCTCATTTGCTTAACAAGAACGGTTCCACATTATTATACAATAATCCAATGCCTGTACAAGATAGTCAAAACACCAAATTTGCACAAAATATGCGTCTAGCAGTAAAATGAGCTTTAGATGAAATACTGGAAGCTGCACTTGCTTCGTCATATTTTAGGAGGTAATACATATGCAAATAGAAGAAGCGATCATAATTGGAGCAGGCCCCTGCGGCTTGGCGGCAGCGATCGAGCTTGAGAAGATCGGGCTTCAACCCCTTGTCATAGAAAAACGAAATATCGTTCATTCGATCTCGCAATATCCGACGTATATGCATTTTTTCAGCACGCCGGAAAAGCTTGAAATAGGTAATATTCCATTCACGACCGCCAATGATAAGCCTTCTAGGCTGGAAGCTCTGAATTATTACCGTACTGCCGCTCAGCGTAACCGCGTTCGTGTGCAGGCGTATGAAGCGATTACTAGTATTACGCCAGAGGATGGCGCCTACATTCTGCAGGGCGAGGACCGTTTCGGCAATAAGCGCATGTACAAAAGCCGGTATGTCGTCATAGCGACGGGTTATTTTGACCATCCGAACGAGCTTGGCATTCCTGGTGAGCAGCTCGACAAGGTCAGCCATTTTTTTCGCGAATCTCATCCTTACGTCGGCATGAAGGTAGCTATTATTGGTGGCAGCAACTCGGCGATCGACGCAGCGCTTGAATTAGAACGCGTAGGCGCGGAAGTGACAGTCGTCTATCGCGGCGAGGATTATTCCACAAGCATTAAACCATGGGTGAAGCCAGGCTTCCAGAGCAAGGTGACAAATGGAGTCATCAAGATGCTGTTCCAATCCAAAGTGGTCGCCATTGAAAACACTTCTATAACCGTACAAGGATCTGAAGGCGATATGCAATTACCGAATGATTTTGTTTTGGCGCTTACCGGCTTCCACCCCGATCGCAACTTCCTTACCGCAACAGGCGTTACGATGGAGGAGGAAGGCTTTCCAACCTTCGATCAAGAAACGATGGAAACAAACGTACCCGGCATCTATCTCGCAGGCGTCGTTGCTTCCCGGCATGAAGCCAATGAAATATTTATCGAATCCGGCCGTTACCATGGAAACAAAATAGCTGAGCATATTGTTAGCAAAAGATAGATCCATACCCACACCATTAACTGCTAGATCCATAGCCACACCTTATAGCTGCTGACTTTAAAATGGAACCGAGCCATTAGAGTCGGGCCTTTAGAGTCAAGCCTTTAGAGTCGCTTAGCGCTTCTAAGGCTCGTTATGCATATCGGTCATTTTTATAGCTGCCGCTCGACATATACAACAACAGGAAAATGTCCTGCTAATTCTCCAATGGAGCTGCCTTTCGATCATTTAACTGGAAAAACTCCCGTTAATAACGGTATTTTTACCCTAAATAGGTAAAAACCTGAATATTAAAGGGAGAAAATCTAGTCCCACCATTGTCTCTTGTCTCCTGTGTCTTTTATTCTTCGCTAATGAAAGCACACTCCCCCTTTTTCTTTGCCTGTACCTTCCTTCGAAAAATAATTCAAAATGGCGTGTCAAATTGATAGTCAATTTGCACGCCATTCCGTCTGTCGCTTCTTTTATGTCAATATCAAAGCGATATCATCAAACTACTCATTCATTCGCAAGAAGCTTCCTACGCATTCTCTAACTCTTCTTCTCCAATTGCTTTTAAAAGCTTCCACCTGTTGCTCATCCGGCTCCTTATCGCCATACCGTTACCGATAATCAATGCGCCATCCAACCCGCCAATCGCTATCGCTAGCAGAAGCCTCACGCCATAACGCAGGTTAGACCATCGTAGCGATTACCTTGAAGGGACGCTCTAGCTGCTTCGTTTCCCCGTCAATGCTTATTTGCCGCTCCTCCATACATTCAAGCAAGCTGGATTGCGTTCGAGGCGTTGCGCGATTGATTCCATCGGCAAGCAGTAAATTTGTAAACAACGGACCTGCTCGAAATTCGAACTCGCTTATTTTTTGATTAAAGAAATGAATGCCGCTCAAATCCGATGGAAGTAAATCGGGCGTAAACTGTATTCGTCTAAACGTGAGCGCTAGCGATTTGGCTAGCGATTTCGAGAGCAGCGTCTTCCCCGTACCTGGAACATCCTCAAGCAGCACATGCCCGGAAGTTATAAGTCCGATGAGCAGTAAATCAACGACTTCCTCTTTGCCAACGATTACACGTCCAATATTTGCTTTCACCTATTCTGTCAACTGTTTTATCGTTTCAAAAGACATAAGTCAGCTCCTTCGAATAGGTTACTTTGCAAATCCGGTACGCTCGCGCTGCAGCTTCTGAAGCTCCCGCCAACGGATCATGCGGATGCCTTCGTCCTGCAGCGTCTGTCTGATCTCAGAGTCGCGGAACAGCTCCAGCTCCATCCCACGCTTAAGCGGCTGCCCGTGAAAAGCATTCAGCTCTTCCGTGACGAGTGAAGGATGAATGATAAGCTCGGTTACACCTGGATGCAGACTCTTCAATAGCTGCTGCATGCTAGTTTTTAGTGAATCATAGTCTTCGCCATCCTGCAGCTTGAATGGAAGCCCCACCAAATAGTCTAATATGACGACCCCCTTCGAATCGGCAAGCTGCGCAAGCTGCTTAACTTGCTCCGCAAGTTCTGGCGGGGCTACCTGGCCATTCTCCTGCAGTAAATAACGAGGCAAACGGAACGGCAAACCATAGGAAGCGCATACTTCAAATACGATTGGCAAAAAGTGGCGTCCCGTCTCTAATCCATAAAGGCTGCCCATATGATTGTCGGCATGCGATGGTTTCATTCCCATAGCTAATGCCATCTCCACTTGGGCAATCATCTCTTGTTTTACCTGCTCAGGATCAGCTTGCTGCTCGAACGTCTTGCAATCCTTCGGAAAATAATTTTCATTTGTAACAAGCGAGTCTGTACTCCCTTTGCGGTTAACCGGTCCCCAGCGATAGAGATCCCATTCACTTGTAAACGTAAAATGTACGCCAACATCGATTTGGGGATGCCTCGCGCTCCAAAGCGCAGCCTCCCGTGCCCAGCCGCAGGGCATCATTAAGGTAGCCGAGCTAACCGTGCTATCAAGCAGTAGCTGCTGGATGCCGTTATTCACCGAGTGACATAATCCATAATCGTCCGCGTTTACAAGAAGCAGCTTTTCACCTTCATCATATCCTAACGCCTTAGCTAAACTCATTTATTTCATCCTCCCAGTTCTCATTGATCCAATCGCAGGTAAACATACATTGATCGATAATGCTGCAAAGCACATCCTCTTTGTCCAACTGATCTCTTAAACGAACGGCAAAATGCAGCGCTACGTCCAGCAAGCGCAATTTCATTAAGGACGGCAGCTTCTTCAGCTCCTGTTCGGATAAAGGCAGCGTATTCAGATAGCCTTGCAGCAAGAGCTTCACCTTTTCCGAAACGGCCGTATTACTTGGCTTGATGAGATCAACAGCGATAACGGCAAGCTCCATTGCCCTTACGTCAACCGTCGTGAACTCAAAATCCAGCACGCCGATTATCTCATCGTCATTAGACACGGTATTGTTGGAAACCAAATCACCATGAATCCATTGCTGCGGCAGCAGTGCAAGCTCTTCGCATTCTGCCGCAAGCTTGCGGCGTTCCTCGTTAATCGCTATGAAGCTGGATCTTCTTGCTGCAAGCGGCCCCCCCGAACGTTCAGCCATCGATAAGAATGCAGCAATATCCATAGATGCGTAAGTCTTTTCCAATAAATAATAAGGACTGTACAATGGCATGCCCTCTGGCTGAATATAGCCTAATGCAGCTGTCAGCTCTGCTGCTGCTTGCCCAAGCGCATACACATGTGCAGCATTAGCTGCTGTTGGCCGGTCCCCTTCAATGTAGCGGAACAACGAAGAAAGCGTGCCGTCACTCGATATGCTGACCGTATCGCCTCGTTTATTGCGAATCGGCACAGGCACTCGAAAGGAGAGCTCCTGCCTCGTCAATTGGGCCAGCACCTCATGCTCCAACCTGACAATGTTCTCATCCTTATGATTATTATAGATACGCAGAACAAATCGTTGACCGCCTGATGTGATCATGCGGGTCGTATTATTCATTCCGCTTTCCCTAAGCTCAACCTTGCAAGGCTCTTGAAACTCATATTCATTAAGAAATGTTGTAAAATCTAAGGTGTCATTCAACCCTCTTATCCTCCTTGCTCTTCCATCATCAGCTTTTCTAGCCTACTTCCTAGCTGCTGCTGCCAGCTCGCCGCAAGCTCTTTAATGTCAAGCAGCTCACGAATGCCTTTTATATCTTCTTTATCTACGTACATCACACGGTTAGCTTCTGTAATCGACTTGCGCGCAGGGTGTTTATGAGTCAAGGAAAACATCGTTCCTGCCGTCATGCTGCCCTCTTGAAGCACTCGGAAATAAAATCCCGTATAGCCATTGCGCTGAACATTTTCCGGTAATTCCGGCATCTGATGCCTTATACCCAGCTTAAAGCAGGGCTGCCTGGGCTGACTCACTTGAAGGATGACTTCACCAGCTTGAACGATATCGCCTATACACAAATCGTCCTCCGTCCAATTCGATAATGTGAAATTTTCTCCGAAGGCTCCATAATCAAGTGGTTTATCGAGCAGATCTCGCCAATAGGAATAACGCTTCTCAAAATAAACGCAGACCGCCTTATCCGGACCGCCATGATTGACCATATCGCCTTGCCCATCGCCTTGCAGCCCTGTAAAGGTGAGCAAATGCGAAAGCTCTGAAGGCTGCTTGAAGATACCCGTTATAACCTCTTTTGAACCATGCGCAACGGCCACAGGCTTGCCGACATTCAATGATACGAGGCTTGCCTCCGACAATTGTGTTGTCATTATCCCAGATTCCTCCTATTCGAATCTCTTATTTGACTATTATAATCTTGGGAGGGAGATGTTGGCAAAGAGATATAACCACATTAATAATTAATGTGGGTTATTATATCAATGCAAACGCTTTCGACATGTTTTATTACAGCTTTCCCCTTTGCATGTCGAAAAGCTCTCTTTCATGTAGCTTATTGCGCTTCCCCGGGAAATGTTTTTTAAATAGTCGGAATATTTCCTATATTTCAAACGTTTGAAAGCAGCGAAATACCGCATACAGCAGTTGAACGCCAACGATCATTTCGATCATACGTCCACCTCCATACGTAACTGTATGAGCCGTTTGCAGTCGGCATGCAATGGAGACCCGTTTCAGCTGGAACAAAAAAAACCTCGCATCCTATTAGATGCGAAGCAATCTTTCTGAGGCCTCACCTTACGCTTGCTTGCCGTATTGCTCAAGCAAACGTAGAACCTCCTCCTTCAATTCCATAATATCAAAAGGCTTGGTGATGCATTTGCTTATGCCGAACATCTCCGCAGCTTCCAATTTTTCAGGATCAGCATAAGCCGTAATGAGTATGACGGGCACCTCTGCTGATAGGTTTCTTATCTCGCGAAGCACCTCGACTCCGTCTGTATCCGGCATTCGCAAATCGAGCAAAACGCAGTGAACCGTATGCTTTTCAAACAGCTCCAGCGCGATGCTCCCATTGCTGGCCTCATAAACCTCAACGCCCTGAGACGTAAATAATTCAGCAAGCATCATTCGAATGGCAAGTTGATCGTCTACAACCAATATAGCTCTTTTTTGATTCGCCATATGCGTATGGACGCTTATGGCTAACCCGCTTGCATCCGCATTCGAGTTAGAATCCATTTGCTTTGTTGCAATTGTACTCGTCGTTTTTGAGGGTTGTACCTTTGGCCTATCTTTGATGAGACGCTGCTTCTTTTCCCTCTTACGCTGATAGTAGAAGACAATCGAAATAGCGGCAAGCACTGCTGCGGTGATGAGTAGAAGAAAATAAATCAATTCGTTGTCTCCTTATAGCTTTGCGGCAGATTGCAGCTTAGCCAAAATAGGCATTAGCCATACTAGTCGTTTACTAGCATCGGACCAAGAGGGCCATCCTCATTAATAATATCCTGCAGCTCGTAGACGGATATCGGAAAATATATAAAGCCATAAACATACGCCGCCAGCTCGTAGAGCTGGAAGTAAATGACGAGCGAGCGATCGGCCACATAATAGTCTTGGTCGGGCCGTATGGATGTAAACGGTTCAAGCGTATCAATCTTCCGCTCCTTGATTTGTGCACTTACGATGGCGCTTATCCGACCGACATAATCTGCTCCCGGTTTAAAAAGCTGAGCCAGCGTATAGGTTTGCCCTGTCGATTGCTTAAAGGTCAGCGATTGCTGCAGCGTCAAGCCATGCGCCCCGCCTGTGAAGGCGTAATTAAACAACGATAGGCTGAGATAATCCTTTTGATTGTTCTTTTGTTCAAAATAGCCCAGCATCTGAGCCCTTGGATCGTCCAATGAGCCCTGATTGTGAACGAGCTGCTGTACGGCCTGATGGATCGTATGGTTTATTTTCTTATCTGCTGCCTCGCTTTTTCCCCCGCTTATATAAGGCAGTGACAGCTCCGCTTTTGGAAAATCAGCCTTGGCAGTTTGTACGACGACAGGCGATTGAAATGGCATGATGAAGACACCTTCCTATTCGGTAAGATGCTCCATTGTATGCAAAGCACGGCTCATCTCATACCAAACGATGCCGCCATGCGTGGAGGACGAAACGCCCCGCAGCGCAAACTGCTCTGCCTCGTAAAATGGAATCAGATGCTGCTCGCACATCAGAATAATCGTATCGATGCCGCTCTCTTCGCACTGCTTCACGAGTCTTCGAAGCAATAAAGCTCCGATCCCTTGCCTGCGATAGCCCTTATCTACCGCAACCGTTAGCACGCAAAAGTTGCTTCCCGCTAGTGAATCGGCCTGAACGCCTTTCATTTCATCGCCGCAAGCGTTCTGCGCTGTACGTATGCCATTCGTAATGCCTGCTAATTGATCCCCGTCCCAAGCTGACCAAAAATATGGCCGATAATGCTCATAACGATATTGAAAGCCTGCCAGCGTTGCCGCCGCTTCAGGCGTATAACAGCTCTGTTCAAGTGAAATAGCGTCCTCAAGCTCCTCTACTGCTATCAAGCGCAGCTCAATTTTGCTCACAGCAGCGCCTTCTCGCGTTCGGTCAGTCTTCTGCCGCTAACGTCGAGCACCAGCTTGCCATTTTTTAAGCCGAGAATGCGATCCGCGAACCGCTCTGCCCAGTCGCCCTGATGCATAACTGCGATGACCATGACACCTTGCTCCTTGCATAGCGCTTTCAAATCCGTTAGCACCTGATCTGCCGTATGCGGGTCAAGGCCTGATACCGGCTCATCTGCCGCAATAACTTTGGCTCCATGAACAAGCGCTCTAGCAATTGCCATCCGCTGACGTTCTCCGCCGCTTAGCGTACTGGCCTTTTGATGCGCTTTTTCAAGCAGTCCGCGCTTCTCGATCATATCCATAGCGCCCATATAATCGTCATTTCGCACCATGCCTGTCCATCTGCGCCAAGCAGGCGTTTGCGTGACGGAGCCGATAATTACATTTTTGAGTCCCGTCTTATTAGGGAACAGAAACGGTTTTTCTTCTACGTAAGCAACCTCTTGCTTTACTTTAAGCTTGCCCGAGAAGCCCTCCTTGAAAATATCCTTGCCATCGAATTGATAGGTGCCCTCGCTCCACTTTTCCTGCAAAGCAAGGCAGCGTAACAGCGTTGACTTCCCGCTCCCGCTATCGCCTTTTATAGCAATAAAGTCACCTGGATAAGCCTCGAAGCTAATATCGTCAAGCACCTTCGGCCCACCTGGAATTCGTCTGGATAGGTTCTTTATTCTGATCATTTTCCGCGCTCCTTCTGTTTGCAGCAACTGCCTCTATGAATCTAGTTTACGTCAAACAAAAAACAGTTTCCATACGAACAAATGTTTGGTATAATTAAAAACAAGAACAAACGTTCTATTGATCATCGAATTCAACCATTTGAAGGAGGCCTGATCACCATGAGTAACATCTGCGAAAATTTCCGTTATTTAGAGAATGGACGTCCTGGACGCGATTTAACGTTTAAGTTTTACGCCGATGGACGGCTTATCATCATTGATAATGTTGCAGAGGAGGTGATCACTCCCAAAGATTTGAAGGGCGCCAGCAAGGACTTTTATGTTCGCAGGCGCATCGATTTTATAAAGAATCAATTAAGAGCTTCACAGCTTAAATATGCATAGATTCAGTAAGAGGAGAGCAGACACGATAAGCTCTCCTTTTTACGTTGCTTAACCATTCGTTCTTACTAAGGAAGCTGTTTGTTAATGCCGTTTAAGCTTGGCGGGCGCTTCGCGAATTTATCGGTTTTTAGCTTGCCCGCTTGTCCTTGCGAGCTAGAATGATTTTGACGATTATCCGTTTTGCTGTTTTTGTTAAATGCCAATCCAATCACCTCCACTATCATTATGCCGATATTATTGGATAACTATGTAAAAAGTTTATCTGCTGGTGTTTCGCACATTGACTCACCCCCTCCAATTGCGGTAGATTGATCATACAGTTCCAAGTTCCGCAAAGGAGATCGCTTATATGAAGCAACAGATTATGTTTGACCTAGATGATACGTTAATTCACTGTAATAAATACTTTTACCTCGTGATCGATCAATTTATTGATGCGATGACTACTTGGTTCGGCACCTCGCCGCTCGTCACCGCACAAGCGATACGGGATAAGCAAATGGAGATCGACATTGCAGCAGTAGCCGTGTTTGGCTTTAAGAGCGAACACTTTCCGCAATCCTTTGTCGACACTTACATTCACTACTCTCACTTAACGGGACGCAAACGCTCTACAAGTGAAGAGAACTTTCTATGGAAGCTTGGTCTGAGCGTCTACGAGCATGATACAGAGCCCTATCCCAATATGGAGCAAACGCTTTTCTCGCTTGCAGAGGCTGGCCATGAGCTTCACCTGTACACAGGCGGCGAGCTGCCGATTCAACGTCGCAAAATTGAGAAAATGAATTTGGAGCGCTACTTTGGTTCACGCATCTATATCCGTCACTTGAAAAATAGCGACGCCTTGGAAAGCATTTTATCCAAAGGTACGTTCGACCGCAACAGCACCTGGATGGTAGGCAACTCTATACGGACTGATGTTGTGCCTGCATTAACGGCTGGCATCCATGCCATTCATATGCGCGCAGTGGCTGAGTGGGAATTCAATATTATTCAGATCGAAATCGAGCCTAAAGGCGCCTTCTTGACGCTGGATCACCTTAAGGATGTGCCTGACGCCATTCATGGTTATGTGAACCGATAAGGCAGGCAATAAAATAGACTCGAATCCACCTCGCAAGCACATGAGGGCGGATTCGAGTCTATTTGTTCTGAGCAGCGGCCTGTCACTGCTCAATGGCAAGCTCACCTGTATCTACATTTCTAAGCACGATTCGGCCTTCTCCTGGCGTGCCGTCTGCAAGCTCAAGCTTCAGCTTCGTCGTCTTTCCTTTTTCAACGAGTGCCTTCACCTGAGAATCGGTTAGACTTCGTCCGAAGCTTTCCTTCCAAATGACGAATTTGCAGCCTTCCTTATAATGTGAGCAGCCATAGCCTTTGCGCCCCATAAAGATTGACCCGCCGCAGCCCGCACGCGGACAGGTTGTGATCACTGTAGGCGCACTAGAAGAAGCTGCGCTCTTCTGCGCTGTTGCTGTTCCAGCCGCCTTCGCTCTCGTTGCGCGGCTGCGCGGAGCAGCCGCCGCATTGCCCGCTGCTCCTTTGCCAGGAGCCGGCGCTTCGCTTTCAAACGAGGTTTTCGCAGCACGCGACTGCACACGAACCTTGTCGACAATCATCGTTGCGAACTTTTTCACGTTCTCCATAAACTGTCCATCAGAGGCCGTCCCTCTTGATATTTCATTCAGGCGCCGCTCCCATAGTCCGGTCATCTCCGGAGAGGTAAGCAGGTCGATTCCCGCACCTCTAATGAGCTCTATAGCGGTTCGGCCCTTTTGCGTCACTTGAATTTTCTTCCCCTGCATATCGATATACCCGACATTTTTGAGCCGTTCAATCGTTGCTGCGCGCGTCGCAGGCGTGCCAAGACCCGAGTCCTTCATCGCATCCCGAACATCCTCGTCCTCAATTTGCTTGCCCGCGCTTTCCATTGCCTTTAGCAGCGTGCCTTCCGTGTAATGCTTCGGAGGCTGCGTATCCTTCTCCTTCACGACGGCATCCTTACAGGCGATCCCCTCTTCTGCCGAGATCGAGAATGGCTCATTTACCTCTATTTCCTCTTCCTCTGCTTCTTCCTTATCCTTGCCTTTGGCCGTCGACTTTGCCTTTTCCTTCTTCTGATCGGCATAGATAACCTTCCAGCCCAAGCTCAGCAGCTCCTTGACCGTTGTCTTGAACATCTCGTTCTCTACCTCGGTCAAGACGGTGTGCACCTTATATTCAGCAGGCGGATAGAACTGGGACAGAAATCGCCTAACGATCAAGTCATAAAGCTTCTGCTCATCCGGGCTTAGCCCGTTTGCTTTGCGATTCGTAGGCAGGATAGCATGGTGATCCTCTACCTTAGCCGGGTTGCAAATAAACTTGTTTCCCTTGTGGACAAGACTGCGATTCGCCCCTTTTACAAGCTCATCATAGCTTGTGCCCTGCAGCGCATTCAGCGTTTTGTGCATCTCTGGAATGTTCTGCTCCGTCACATAGTTCGAGTTCGTTCTCGGATAAGAGATGACTTTATGCTTTTCATATAGCGCTTGCGCCGTATCCAACGTTTTTTTCGCAGAAAATGCATATTTGCCGTTCGCTTCGCGCTGAAGCAGCGTAAGATCATAAAGCTTGAACGGGTACTCCTTCGTTTCCTTCACCTCATAAGACGAAATCCGTCCCTGCTTGCCCTTCACCTTGGCTGCGACGGCTTCAACCTTCGCTTGATCGGTCATTCTTTCGGCCTGCCACATGCCTCGGTATGACATTTCATTTTGCGAGAAATGTCCTTCCAGCTCAAAAAACTTCAAGGACGAGAACGCCTCAATTTGCTTCTGTCGGTCGTAAATGAGCGCGAGTACAGGCGTCTGTACTCTGCCGACAGAGAGCAGCACATTATGCTTGGTCGTGAAGGCGCGCGAGCCGTTCATTCCAATTAGCCAATCCGCTTCGCTTCTTGCCGTGGCCGCACGCGTCAAATTCTCGTACTCGGCTCCCTCCTTCAGCTCGGCGAACCCTTTGCGAATCGTCTCCGGCGTAAGATCCGAGATCCACAGCCGCTTTACCGGCTGACTAAGCCTCAGATGCCGCTGAATAAGCGAAAAAATATATTGCCCTTCCCGCCCCGCATCGCAGGAATTGACGAGCAAATTGCTGCGTTTGGCAAGATCGCCGATGACTTTAAGCTGATCGATCGTTTTTTTGTTAGGCACCAGCTTGAATTGAGACGGAATGATCGGGAGATCGTTGATGTTCCACTTCTTATATCGATCGTCGTAAGCATCGGGCTCCGCAAGCCCGATCAAATGCCCGATTGCCCACGTAATAATATATTGTTCGCCTTCTATGTAGGAACGGTGATTTTTTGCTTTGGGATCGATTGCGGCTGCAATATTTCTGCCCATATCCGGTTTTTCCGCAATGATTAATGTCTTCAAAAGATAATCGCTCCTTCTTTAAGCATTTCATAAGCGCAGCTGATTGTGCCACCCACCCATACATAACAATAACAAGCCTCGCACAGCCTTGCCTCTAAACATTTTACAGACTTCTCGTCCAAAAAGGAATCCTTTTTCGTCTTCGCAGCGACAAGTGCCGTCAAAAAAAATAAAACCCAATGGGATGATTGTCCCAAATGGGTTCACTGTATAATGGCTCAAACGAACCAGGAACTATCTCTACTCGCCAGTTGACGGAGCTTCCAAATAAGCCTTAATGGTGGTGAAAATAGAGCGGACACCGTCTGACCATTTTGGGTCCTCCGCATACTTCCGATTGATCCATGTGAACGGGTCCACATCCGCAGGCCGGTCCTTGCTTAAGTTGAATACCGTTCGCGCTGCGATCTCTGAGGATTGTCCGATATTCGTATTAAATTCCTTCCAGCTGTGAAAAACGTTAAAGGGATTATTAGCGATCTGCTTATGCAGTTTATTCGTCTTCGGCACAAAGCCCTGTTCTTGGCCTGTAATGGCAAACAACACGACAGGATGAATATCGAAGCTTTTGGCGGCTTTGACAATAGCGTCAAAATAGTGCTTCTCAGCCAATATGGATGATTTGCTCTCCAAAAAATCAATCAATCGCGCCTGGTCAATATCAACATAACGGAGCTCAGCAGGGAGCCCGTCTGAAGGTACCGCCAGCTTCTGAGCAGGCTTCACAGCAACAGTCGGCTGAAGCTTATGCTCGGAAGGCTTGCTTAAAGACCTGCCATAAAATAAGGTAGTTATGATTAAGAGCACGCATAATGCACTATACATGTAAGCTCTTGCTCTTGTCTTACGAGTTGCTGGATTCATCCACCCAGCGGTGGGTAGTGCAATTACTTCGGCAGTGCCCGCAGCAGCTGATTCAACACGAACCTGGGCACCTTCTGCTATTAGTAAACCTCTCAGCTGCGTCAAAAGGCCGTTCTCAGCCTCAGCAGGCGAGAAGTCCGATTGCTCCCTTGAAGATGACAGCTCGTCCATTAGACGCTGCATGACGGGCTTCATACAGCTTACATTCAGCTTCAGCTCGACCCATTCATGGAAAGGCTCATAAATATGAGTGTCAGATCGGTCCAGCAACAAACAGGCCTGAAAAATATCTTCAGCCCGTACTGGTCTTTGTCGCTCCAAAACGGCTGTTCGAATCAATGTTTCCGTGATGGATCGCTTCACGCTGCTCTCGAAATTCGGCAATTGCTTATGTATGATCCGTTTGACCGCATCCGCTACGATCTCTGCCCGTTTCTCCTGCGGCATCGCAGCGTATTTGTGCTGAACGTAGCTTCGAATGTTCCGAACGTCTGCCTTAGACAGAACGTATGCTTCATCGGCTGGCATGACGAATCGCCCCTTCGCGTCATCTCAACCCTATTTTACCACATCTTTCCTTATGATAGTGAGCTAAGTTTGCGAATCTCAGCTTGAATATGCGGCTGCATAATAAAAGCAGCAATTTGCTCCTTCTCGCTCACCGTAAACTGATACTCGCAGTCGCAGCCCTCATCAAGAGGCACCATTTGAGCGATCGTCCCGTCAATGGTACTAATGACGAGTGCCGTAAAGTCTATGAGGTCATCAGGTACTTCCGTATCAGGAGCTAGCTCAAAGCGAAGAACAATATCCACCCACTGCTCGTTCCTTAGTTCTATCGCAGGTTGAAAGGAGCTGAATGTAAGCTCTGTTATTCGGTCTAGCCCATATTTTATCATGTCGTTCCTCCTATTCTCTCTAATAAACGAATGTGTTCCACAGCAAGAAAAGCGCCCGAGGGCGCTTCTCTTCTATCCTATTAACCTGTTATCGTTCATTAAGGAAGCATTGAAGTACCCATCAAATACTTATCTACCTCACGGGCTGCTTCGCGACCTTCGTTAATTGCCCATACTACCAAGCTTTGACCGCGACGCATATCGCCTGCTGCGAATACTTTGTCAACGTTTGTCGTATATTTGCCGTAAGTTGCTTTCACGTTCGTGCGGCGGTCTTGTGCAAGGCCAAGCTGCTCGATCAACGTCGTTTCAGGACCTTCAAAGCCTACTGCGATGAAAACGAGATCCGCAGGCCATACTTTTTCCGTTCCTGGAATTTCGCTATATATTTTACGTCCAGTCTCATCTACTGTACGCTCAATTTGAACCGTATGGAGCTCTTTCAGGTTGCCATTGCCGTCGCCGACAAATTTCTTCGTCAGTACGGAGAATGCCCGAGGGTCTTCACCAAATAGTGCTTTCGCTTCCTCTTGCGCGTAATCAAGCGTGTACACATTCGGGAATTGCGGCCAAGGGTTGTTTATGCTGTCGCGAACAAGCGGAGCTTTCGCATGTGTACCGAATTGCGTAACCGATTTGCAGCCATGACGCAGTGCAGTAGCCACGCAGTCCGTACCTGTATCGCCGCCGCCAATTACGATAACGTCCTTGTCTTTAGCGGAAATATATTTGCCTTCCTCAAGGTTGGAATCCAAATAGCTTTTGATCGTGCCATTCAAGTAGTCCATAGCCATGTGAACGCCGTTCAAATCACGGCCTTCCATTTCAACGTCACGCGCTCTAGTCGAACCGCCGCAAAGTACAACTGCGTCAAATTTTTCAACAAGCTCATTCGCTGTAATGTCTTTGCCGATTTCCGTATTGACAACAAACTCAACGCCTTCAGCTGCCATCAAATCAACGCGGCGCTGAACGACATGCTTCTCAAGCTTCATGGTAGGAATGCCGTAAGTGAGCAAGCCGCCAATGCGGTCTGCGCGCTCGTATACCGTTACCGTATGCCCCGCTTTGTTAAGCTGAGCTGCGGTAGCCATGCCGGCAGGTCCAGAGCCTACTACAGCAATACGCTTGCCTGTGCGTACTTTCGGAGGCTGAGGAACAACCCAGCCCTCGTCGAAGCCGCGATCAATAATGGCTTGTTCGATCGTTTTGATCGTAACCGCATCACCGATTAGGCCAACGGTACAAGATCCTTCGCAAGGCGCAGGACAAACGCGGCCTGTAAACTCAGGGAAGTTGTTCGTTTTATGCAGACGGTCAAGCGCTTCGCGCCACAACCCGCGATAGATCAAGTTATTCCACTCGGGAATCAGATTGTTGACCGGACAACCCGAAACAGAGCCTGCAAGTTCAATTCCTGTATGGCAATATGGCGTACCACAATCCATGCAGCGAGCTCCCTGCGTCTTTAGCTGCTCATCCGAAAAATGCTTATGAAACTCTTGCCAGTCTTTAATGCGCTCTAGCGGGTCGCGATCGGCCGGCAATTCGCGCTGATATTCCATAAAACCAGTAGGTGTAGACATGATCGCAATTCCTCCATCCATATTTCCCGTTAACCACTGTTACGATTCTCTTTCAAACTATATCGGGAATCCGTCAAATATTCAATATTAAACTTTCTCAAAAACGAATATTTTGTCTAAAGCACTCGATTGCTATTTTTAAACATCCTAGCATCCAAGTCCTAACGTCGTTAATGGATTATCCGCACAATCATTTGCACTTTATGACATATCGTTCGTCAAATGTTCGTGTCTAGCGAAAAAAGCTACATTTCACGCCGTTTGAACGTTTGAAACGTAAAAGCATATCGATTCTTTTCGTCGCTGGCCTTGCTATCGCTTTCCATGATCTGCCACTGCAACTCAGAGAACGCTGGAAAGAACGCATCGCCGCCTTCAATGATCGTATCTACTTCCGTCAGCAATATCGTATCCGCATAAGGCAGCATTTGTGCATAAATATGTGCGCCTCCTATTACCATCAGCTCATCATTTTTGCAAAGCTCAAGCGCTTCCTCAACTGAATGAACGATTTCACAGCCCTCTGGCTGAAAATTTTGCTGGCGCGTCAGTACGACATTCCGACGGTCAACAAGAGGCTTAGGAAGCGATTCAAACGTTTTGCGACCCATTAACACCGTCTTCCCGAGTGTCATCCTTTTGAAATAGGCCATTTCAGCAGGCAGGCGCCACGGCAGCTTATTTCCTATACCAATGGTACGATTGCGATCCATTGCAGCAATTAACGTAATTGTCATAGCGGCTAACTCCTCTCTATCTCTCGAACAGCTTAGATCCGCTACACGGCTACCGGAGCTTTTATAGACGGATGCGGCTCGTAATCTTCAATGGTCAAATCCTCTACCGCAAAATCGAAGATCGTTTTTTTGTCAGCGTTAAGCTTCAGCTTCGGCAAAGCCTTTGGTTCTCGGCTAAGCTGAATGTCGATTTGGTCCAAATGATTCGTATAAATATGGGCATCGCCAAGCGTATGGATGAACTCGCCTGCCTCAAGGCCGCACTCATGAGCTATCATATGGGTTAATAAAGCATAGCTTGCGATATTGAATGGAATACCTAGAAAAATATCCGCACTGCGTTGATACAGCTGGCAGGACAGCTTGCCGTTAGTCACGTAAAACTGAAACATCGTATGGCAAGGAGGCAGCGCCATGCTTGGCACATCCTCTGGATTCCAAGCGGAGACGATCAGTCTCCTTGAATCCGGATTTTTTTTGATCGTCTCAACAACGTCCTTGAGCTGATCGATGGTGCTGCCTTGGGTAGTCTTCCAGTCCCGCCACTGCTTGCCGTACACATTGCCAAGCTCTCCAAATTCCGCCGCAAATGAATCATCAGTCAATATCCGCTGCTTGAAGAGTTCCATTTGCTCGTCATAGACTTTGGCGAAATCTGCATCCGATTGCGATCGAAGACCAAAATTCGTCATATCAGGTCCCGTATAAGACGCGCTTTCGATCCATCTTTTGAACGCCCACTCGTTCCAAATGTTATTATTGTGCTGAAGAAGATAACGGATGTTCGTATCCCCTTGTATAAACCAAATAAGCTCACTGGCAATTAACCTAAACGGTACGCGTTTGGTCGTTAGCAAAGGAAATCCCTCGCTTAGGTCAAAGCGCATTTGATAGCCAAACGTCGAAATCGTACCAGTACCCGTACGGTCTTCTTTTTTCGTTCCGTTCTCTAGCACATATTTCAACAATTGCAAATAAGTTGTCTCGCTGTTGCTCATATCGTTATCGCCCCCCAATCAAGAAACAAATATCAGAAAAATAACAACTTATTATATCATTATCCGCGTTGTCTGTCCTGCTTTCGTTTCTTTCTGAGCGCATGCCTCTCAGGCGCCGATGCATGAAGCCGCTTCTCCTCTTCCGTTTCCGGAATGACGGTCGGGACGACGGCGGGCTTGCCGTTCTCATCAAGCGCAACGAATGTAAAAAAAGCGGTAACTGTCGTTTTGCGAACAGCAGTAAATAAGTTCTCCGATTGTACAGACACGTACACTTCCATGGAGCTCCGATTCGTCCAAGAAACGAATGCCTCAACCTCAATGACTTCCCCTACCCGAATTGGCGCCACAAAATCAAGGCTGTCCGTCGAAGCGGTTACAGACTGCATGCGAGCATGCCGCATAGCTGCAATGGCTGCTACCTTATCCATATACTCCATCACCTTGCCGCCGAACATCGTATCGAAATGGTTGGTGTCCAAAGGGAAAATGAGCTGCGTCATAATCGTTCTTGATTCGCTTGCCAGCTTCGTCGTTTGTTCCATGCTTGCGTATGCCCCCTAATTGTCGATTGGTAGCTCTTGATGCGCAAAGAGGCCCCGCCGGCTGGTAAGCCGCGTGACCTCTAATAGCGCTAAACGATACATTTAGTGCGATTTATTTGATAAACGTATGGATTGGATGGCCTAGTGCAACTTCAGCTGCATCAAGCACGATCTCACCAAGCGTAGGATGCGCGTGAATCGTAAGCGCGATATCTTCAAGCGTAGCACCCATTTCGATTGCAAGAGCAAGCTCAGCGATCATATTGGAAGCCTCAAGGCCAATAATTTGCGCACCGAGCACTAGACCGGAGTCTGCGTCGGATACGAGTTTAACAAATCCTTCGTTAGCGTTAAGCGACATTGCACGTCCATTGATCGCGAACGGGAATTTGCCGACTTTTACGTTATGGCCTTTGTCTTTTGCTTCCTTCTCACTGAGACCAACGCTTGCGCATTCTGGATCAGAGAAGCATACGGCTGGAACACATTTATAATCGATAACGCTTGATTGACCCGAGATTGCTTCCGCAGCAATACGGCCCTCATACATCGCTTTGTGCGCAAGCGCAGGTCCAGCAATGATGTCGCCAATCGCATAGATGTGCGGAATGTTCGTACGGCATTGCTCATCAACTTCGACTAGGCCGCGATCGGACAGCTTCACGTTGATTAGGTCGAGGCCAAGCTCGCCATCGGTATTAGGACGGCGTCCAACCGTTACAAGCAAGTAATCAGCTGTTACTTTTTCTTCTTTGTCGCCAACGGTATACGTTACCGTAACGTCTTTATCCGTTTGCTCAGCGCCTTTTGCTTGTGCGCCAGTAATGATATCCACTTTCGTGCTTTTTAGTTTCTTAGCAACGATGGATGACATATCTTTGTCAAAGCCCGGCAAAATAGCGTCGGAGCCTTCGATTACGGTTACTTTAGTACCGAATTTCGAGTACATTTGACCGAGCTCGATACCGATGTAGCCGCCGCCGATTACAACGAGGCTCTTCGGAATTTCCGGCAAGGACAATGCGCCTGTCGACGATACGATGCGGCCGCCGTAAGGGAATGCTTTAAGCTCGATTGGGCGTGAGCCAGTAGCGATAATACAGTTTTTGAAACGGTAGCGCGGCGCTTCTTGATCGTTGAATACGCGCGCTTCGTTTTCGTTAATGAACATCACTTCGCCTTGGAAATATTGGACTTTGTTTGCTTTCAATAGAGAAGCAACGCCGCCGGTCAATTTTTTGACGATACCCGCTTTAAACTCTTGTACTTTAGTGAAATCAACCTTCGCTTCGCCTACTTCGATACCGAAAGCAGAAGCGTGGCTGATTGATTCATATTGATGCGATGCGGAAATAAGTGCTTTTGATGGAATACAGCCCACGTTCAAGCATACGCCGCCTACATATTCTTTATCCACGATGAGTACGTTTTGACCAAGCTGAGCAGCGCGAATCGCGGCTACGTAACCGCCAGGGCCCGCACCAATTACTAGAGTGTCAATATCTAGGGAAGCATCACCTACGACCATGTCTTATACCTCCATTATGAACAATTCTGGTTGGCCCAGAAGTGTTTTGATGTAATTCATAAAGTTTTGTGCTGTTGCACCGTCAATGAGGCGGTGATCAAAGCTGAGTGAAAGAGCCATTACAGGAGCTGCTACGATTTCGCCATTGCGAACGATTGCTTTCTCCGTAATTCTGCCTGTTCCAAGAATCGCAACTTCAGGGAAGTTGATGACTGGAGTGAAGAACATACCGCCTGCAGATCCAATGTTCGAGATCGAAATCGTGCTGCCTTTCAGCTCGTTGGCAGCAAGCTTGCCGTCGCGACCGCGAGCAGCTAGATCACGGATGGAATCCGCGATTTTGAACAGGTTTTTACGGTCTGCATCTTCGATAACTGGAACGATTAGGCCGTTATCTGTATCTGTTGCGATACCGATATTGTAGTATTTGCGCAATACGATTTCTTGGTTTGCCTCATCAAGCGTAGCGTTCAAGATCGGGAACTCGCGGCAAGCAGCCACAAGAGCTTTCACGATGAACGGCAGATAAGTAAGCTTGGAGCCTTTTTTCTCGGCATATGGCTTATATTTGGCACGAAGTGCAACAAGCTCGGTGACGTCAACCTCATCCATAATCGTAACGTGCGGCGCTGTATACACCGATTTAGACATTGCATTTGCAATGATTTTGCGGATACCTTTGAACGGTACGCGCTCTTCTGGACGGTAAGCCGTTCCTGAAGCTGCTGCTGCTGGCTTCGCTTCCGCTTTAACCTCTGTGTTGCTTTGTTGTTCTGCTGCCGGAGCTGCATCGCTTGCAGCAACTGCTGCTGGAGCGCCGCCAAAGCCAGTCACATCATCACGAGTAATACGTCCGTTTTTGCCAGTACCGCCGACTTGAGTCAGGTCTACGCCCTGCTCGCGTGCAAATTTGCGAACGCTAGGCGTTGCAAGCACAAGTCCGCCTGTTGCTTTTGGAGCTGTCGTTGCCGCTGGTGCAGCAGGCGCTTCCGCTTTTGGCGCTTCTGCTGCAGGTGCAGCCGCTGCTGCCGGCGCTTCTGCTTTAGGAGCTTCAGCAGCAGGTGCTGCTTGCTCAGGCAATTCGCCTTCCGCATCGATAATCGCAACGATCTCGCCTACGTGGCAAACTTGACCGTCTTTTACGAGCACTTCAAGCACTTTCCCGTTTACCGGGCAAGGTACCTCAACGATCGCTTTGTCGTTTTGAACTTCCATAATAATGTCATCATCTGTAACCGTGTCGCCGACTTTGATATGCACTTTGATGATTTCGCCTTCGTGCAAGCCTTCGCCAAGCTCAGGGAAACGATATTCGAATTTAGCCACCGCGTATAACCTCCTTTAAAAGTTTAGTACTTTTTGTACGGCTGCAGAGATACGCGCTACCGAAGGAAGCCACGCATCCTCTACTAGAGCAAACGGATATACGGTATCCGGTCCAGCTACACGAAGTACTGGCGCTTCTAGGTGCAGGATTGCTTTTTCATTGATTTGGGCAATGATTTCAGCTGCTGCGCCGGATGTTTTTTGTGCTTCTTGAACGACGATTGCACGGTTCGTTTTTTGGATCGAAGCAACGATTGTATCGATATCAAGCGGAAGCAGTGTGCGAAGATCGATAACTTCTGCACTCACGCCTTGTTTTTCAAGCTCTTCTGCAGCTTTGACAGCTGTATGAACCATCAAGCCGTATGAAATGATCGTTACGTCTGTACCTTCGCGAACGACGTTCGCTTTGCCGATTTCAACGGTATATTCGCCTTCAGGAACTTCAGCCTTGAATGCGCGGTACAGGTTCAAATGCTCCATGAAGAATACAGGATCATTGTCGCGGATAGCAGAGATCATCAAGCCTTTTGCATCGTAAGGATTGGAAGGTATGATAACTTTGATACCAGGTGTTTGAATAGCAAGACCTTCAAGGGAATCCGTGTGCAGCTCAGCCGCTTTAACGCCGCCGCCGAAAGGCGTACGGAATACGACTGGCGAGTTGTAGCGTCCACCGGAGCGGTAACGCATACGAGCAGCTTGTACAAACATTTGGTCAAGAGCTTCATATATAAAGCCTACGAATTGAATTTCGGCGATTGGACGGAAGCCTTGCAGGCCCATCCCTACTGCCATACCTGCTAGTGCTGATTCGGCAAGCGGCGTATCAAATACCCGTTCTTCACCAAACTCATCCTGCAAACCTTCTGTCACACGGAATACACCGCCGACCTTACCTACGTCCTCACCGAAGATGACAACGTTTGAATCGCGTTTAAGTTCTACGCGCATCGCATCGCGAATTGCTTCCAACATATTCATTTGAGCCATGATCGTCTGATCCTCCTCTACTATTGAAAATCGGCCTTTTGCTCTTCCAGATATTGCGGTGTTGTTTCGAACATACTATCGATCAAGCCTGCTACAGTCATTTTTTCAACTGCTTCAGCTTTTTTGATGTGCTCATTAACTGTAGCTTTTGCTTCTTCTTTCACGCGGTTTGTGTCCTCTTCCGTCCACAAGCCTTTTTGCTCCATAAATTTGCCGAAACGAACGAGCGGATCTTTAAGTGCCCACTCAGCTTCTTCTTCTTTCGTACGGTATTTAGACGTATCATCCGCCATGGAGTGCGGACGGAAACGGTAAGTCATGAGCTCGATCAGCGTCGCGCCTTCGCCATTGCGGCCGCGTTCTGCTGCTTCTTGTACGGCTTTGATAACGGCAAGCACGTCCATTCCGTCTACTTGAACGCCCTTGATGCCGGCTGCTACAGCTTTATGTGCAATCGACAAAGCGCCTGTTTGCTTAGCGTAAGGTGTCGTAATCGCGTAGCCGTTGTTTTGAACGACATAAATAACTGGCAGCTTGTATGCGCCAGCATAGTTCAAGCCTTCGTAGAAGTCGCCTTCCGACGAACCGCCATCACCGGTGTAAGTGATCGCTACACGCTTTTCGTTCTTTTTCTTAAATGCCATTGCAACGCCAGTAGCATGCAAAATTTGTGCGCCGATAATAATTTGCGGCATAAGCACATGTACATCCTGCGGAATATTTCCGCCTTGTTGATGACCGCGCGAATATAGGAATGCTTGGTACAACGGCAAGCCGTGCCAAACGATTTGAGGCATGTCACGGTAGCCCGGGCAAATGAAATCATCTTTGTTCAGTGCGTATTCGCTGCCGACCATCGATGCTTCTTGGCCGGATACTGGCGCATAAAAGCCGAGTCTGCCTTGACGTCCAAGGTTAACAGCGCGCTCATCCCAAGTACGGGTAAATACCATGCGGTACATAACTTCTTTTAATTGATCATCGGACAATTCCGGTAATAAATCCGGGTTGACAACTTCCCCTTCGAGTGACAAGACAGAAAGCGGAGTAACCGGTTCTGTTTGAACTTCGTATGGCAATTTGCTCATTTTGAACGCTCACCTCAATCGAAATATTTGAAAAACATTTACCTCTGTTATAGAATTATTATAAACCTGTTTAAGAAAATGGTCAAAGCAAAAAACAAAAAAACCGTTGTTTTTTCGCCGATTCTCATCATTCTCTTAAGAAATTGTATATGCTACAGTCTTAATATTTTAGTATAACAGCATAATACAACAAACTAGAAATAGATGCGATTCCCTTGATTGCCTTTCTATTGTTTACCCACATCAGAACCATTCCATTCAACTATTCCAATCATAAGGAGAGAAAGAAATGACAGATGACCGATATTTAAAGAGAACGATTGTGAAGGAGACGGTGCCAAGCCGCTATTTGCCCGAGCAGGCTCGCAATTTACGCATATTTCTTCCGCCTGGCTATAATGAAGTGCTTAGCTATCCTGTCGTGTACTGCCAAGACGGAGAAGACTTTTTCAACTTTGGCAGAATTGCGACTACCGCCACGCGGTTGATTTTGGACGAGGGACTTGAGCCCTTTATCATCGTAGGCGTCGACGTGGACAAAAAGCTTCGTACGGAGGAATATACCCCTGACGGCAACCGGCATGATGCTTACATTCGTTTTTTTGCAGAGGAGCTTATACCATTCGTAGAGGAAAAGTATGCCGTTCGTCAAGAGCCCGAGCATCGGCTGTTAGCGGGCGATTCATTAGGCGGCTCTGTTTCCTTGCATTTGGCGCTGTCCTACCCCCATCTCTTTACCCGCGTCATGTCCTTGTCCGGCGCCTATTATGGCGTTTCACAAAATATCATTTCAGCAGCAGGCGACCTTAGCTGGCTCACGATCTACATGATCGTTGGACTGCAGGAAGATGCATACGAAACCGATCGCGGCATCTTCGACTTTGTCGCATTGAACCGCAATGCAAAGGCACTCTTGGAGCTGAAGCAAGCGACGATCTTCTATGAAGAGAAGGACGGCAAGCATCAATGGGGCTTCTGGCAGAAAGAGCTAGACCGAGCGCTTTCCTATTTTATCGAGGTTGAGTAAAGAAACAAAGAAGAAGCTGTCTGATGGCTTCAAATGGAGACTGCAGACAGCTTCTTCTTTTATTTAACTAATATAAAATTTTAATTAAGATTCATATCCGCTCGAACCCGCTTAAGCAGCTCCTTGCAGCCGTTTTCTACAAGCTCATAGACGAAAGAAAAATTGCCATCGTAATAAGGAACTGGCACATCAGTCATTCCTTTATCAGGCAGAAGCTCCATAAACGCAAACAGACGTTCATGCTCCCTATCATCTTCCGTATCGCTTATCAGCTTCCGCACATCGCGCAGGTTATTCGTATCCATACATACGATATAATCAAATGCTGCAAAATCACTAGACGTTACTAAACGGGCTTTCATTCCTTGGTGCGCGATCTGGTGCTGGTCGAGCAGCTTCCGCGTACCCTCATGAGGCGGATGCCCCAAATGCCAGTCGCCTGTTCCTGCTGAATCAACCTCGATCCGATCCGATAACTTCGCTTGCTCCACTTGATGGCGCATAACCGCTTCTGCCATAGGAGACCTGCAAATGTTGCCTAAACAAACGAACAATATGCGAGCATTCATCAGTTGCCTCTCTTCTGCTGTTCATCAGCTGTATTAATATGAAGCGAGCGACGCGGCAGCTTCCACTTGTAATAAACGGACAGCATGCGGAAGACGATGATAACGACAAATAAAAATAATAGCTCCAAGTTTGATTTAATCCACCCGAGTCCGATTACTAAACCTGCGAGCATCGCCCATACCGCATAAATTTCATCCTTAAGCACAAGCGGCTTTCGTCCAGCAAGCACGTCGCGGATTATACCGCCGCCAATTCCCGTTAGCATCGCCGCAACGAGCACTGCGCTAAGCGGATGCTTCATCTGCGTAGCGTAAAGAGCACCTTGAATCGCAAAGGCCGATAAGCCGATCGCATCAAAAAAAGCTTCACTCCGCCGCCACCGCTTAATCCATACCACTGGCAGCACGAAGGCAATCGTCATCGCGATAATCGCGATTTTCAGCAAATAGCCCTGGCTCCAAAGTGAAGTTACCGGCATGCCGATCAGCAGATTTCGTACTACACCGCCCCCAAACGCCGTCACTAAGCCTAGCACGAATACGCCAAGTATGTCGTACTCTTCTTCCATCGCAACGATTGCTCCGCTGACCGCGAATGCAATGGTGCCGATAATACTGAAAATTCCAAAGATGTCCATACTCACAGCTGTAGCTCCTCGCTTCCCGTCCATGTACCTACCCAACAAGCCGGTACTTTCCTTCACCATTTTAGCTGGGTGGATGCGGTTTCGCAACGACAAATTTCGCGATAATTTTAGGCAGCTAAAAGAGCATTATTCAGTTTCCTCTAGTTTTTATTAAAGCATTAGCTTTATACTTAATAAATTGAAATCGATTTTTCCATGGAGAAAGGATACATCTTTATGCAGCCACGCATCGTCATTTGCACAGGCGGCCAGTTAGGTGCCTGGGCTCTGGAACATATTAAAGCCGATGATTTGCTCATTGGAGCAGACAGCGGAGCACGCTTTCTTATTGCGCAGGGATTCCGTCCCGATGTTGCAATCGGCGATTTTGATTCGGTTTCCGAGGATGAGCTGCTGGAAATCCGCAGGAACAGCGGTCAAACGATTGCATGCGATCCTATTGACAAAAACTACACCGATACAGAAATGGCGGTACGTCTCGCCTTGGATATGCATCCCCGTGAGCTTGTCATGCTCGGAGCGCTTGGAACGAGGTTTGATCATTCGCTTGCGAATGTACATCTGCTTGCGCTGGCAGCCAAGCAGCAGGCTCGCGCCACGATTATCGACAACCATAACAAAATTTCACTTGTAACGGATCAACTCACTATCGAACAGCTTGGTTATCCCAACGTTTCTTTGCTCCCGCTCACGATGCGGGTAGAAGGCATTACGCTGACCGGCTTCCAATACCCGCTGACTGATGCTGAGCTAAACATTGGCCAGTCGCTAGGCATCAGTAATGTTTTGCTGTCGCATACAGGTAAAATTGTAATACGCGAGGGAGCATTGCTTGTCATCCAGAGCCGCGATTAACTACATACAATGAAACAGCCGAGGCACTCTGCCTCGGCTGTTTCTTGCTGCTATCGATTTCCTTCCCTCTTGAAGACCCCTAATAGATATCTTCCTCAGGCGTTACAATCGTTAGTCCGTCCACGTGCTTTCGATTCATCAGCTTGCGTGCTTTTCTATTTTCCACCGATTCAAATACGATATCCAGATCATACTCCTCTCCCGGGTATAGCTTTGTTTTGGCGATATACAGCTTAATTCGCTTATGGTTGAACGTAAGCTTCTGGCCCTGTACCTGTACGATGACATTCCCTCGTTCATCGGCTGGTCGATACACGACACCCATTCTCTTTAACGGATAAACCCATACCGCATCTCCCTTCTCGAAAGGCTTCGCCGTTTTTTTGACCTGAACAGCTTCATCATTTGCATTCGTTTGTTTCGAGAGTCTGGAATGATTGTGAACTACGCTTGATCCCTTTGTTGACGGCTGAGCGTCCACCGGATTGTAAGGAAGCTCAATCTGCATTTCAGATGGCTCAGCAGACCCCTTCCGTACTAGCAGCTGCTCCGCACGCTGCATGACTACTTCCGGCAACCCAATGCGCCTTGCTATTGCAAAAGCATGACTTTCACCGGCCTCCCCCATCTCTAAGCGATAGAGCGGCTTCAACGTATCCGCATCAAACGCCATTTTTCCGTTTTGACAGCCTGCCGTACGAGAAGCGAAGGCTTTGATTTCGTTAAAATGAGTCGTAGCCGCAGCGAGCGCCTCTCTACTTAGCAGCTGCTCCAATAAAGCGATTGAGAGGGCGATCCCTTCGGTTGGGTCAGTCCCGGCAGCCAGCTCATCAAGCAGCAGCAATGCTCGCGGCCCAGCCGCATTCATCATTTCCTTTAGAACTGTAATATGAGAGGAGAACGTGCTGAGCGATTGTTCCAAACTCTGACCATCACCCACATCCGCGATCACATGCTCGAATATGCCGACCTCGCTCCCTTTCCCTGCCGGCACTAGCAGACCTGATTGCACCATGAGCACAAACAAGCCAATTGTTTTTAAGGTTACGGTTTTGCCGCCTGTATTCGGGCCAGTAATAATAAGCTGCTTCCAGCGATAGCCTAGCTCAACATCCAAGGGCACGCTGCTTTGGCCTAATAAAGGATGACGAGCGTTAAGGAGACGAATGACGGGCTTATCGGATAAATTTATCTTCTTCCCATCATAGGATCGCGAAAGCTTAGCGCGAGCGGTAATAAAGTCAAACGAAGCCATCGCCTCTACGTTGCGATGCAGCTCATAGGAGAACGATTCTGCAAGCTCGGACAAGCGAGCTAATATGACGGTGCGTTCTCGCTCCTCCTCGGCTTTCCACTGCTGCAGCTCGACCTGAAGCTCGGCTGCATCTAGTGGCTCGACGAACAACGTCTGGCCGCTTGCAGATTCATCCCACACGGTGCCGGGCACTTGCTTGCGCAGCTCCCTCTTCACTGCAATTACAAACCGGTCACGGCGCTTGCTGATGACTGGCTCCTGCAGGGAAGATCGGTATTTGTTTAACGCATGCTCCATCTTTTTCTGAATTTTATCCTCGGAGGCATAGATATGTCTGCGAATGTAGGCAAGATCTGCGCTAGCTTGATCCGTCAATATACTGTACCGAATGCAGCGGTTCAGCTCCTCCCTAAGCGCTGGACAATCATGCATCGATTCGGCGTACGCCGCTATCGTCGGCGCGATTTCACGCTTGCTGTTCATATATTTTTTCATTTGTGAAACGGACATCAGCCAGATGGACAGTTGCTCCAGCTCCTGCTCGTTATATATTCGTCCTTTTCCGAGCAGCGCGAGAAAAGGGTCGATGCCATCCATTGCAGATAACGGAATACTAGCTCCGCTTTCAAGCAAATGGGCCGCCTCTTCCGTTTCGGTCAGCCATGCTTCTACTTGCCGCTGCTTTGTGCTGGGCTCGAGCCGTTCAGCCAATACCCGGCCTGCTGGCGATACCGTGAAGCTCACTACTCCTGCCTTTACCTTGTCAAACTCTAATCTTTTCCACGATGCTTCATTCATCTTTCGTGCCTCCTCTAATTTTGGGTATAAAAAAAGACAGGAATAGAACGCGGGCGCGTTCCACTCCTGTCTTGATCGACATATGCTCCAATACCGCTTCCATCGTTAACGAGATCGTTAGCATGAAAACGGATATAAAAAAAACCGCGCTGCGAGAGCACGGTGATTGGGCCGCTGTCGAATAACTTCAGGCGGAAATCCTCATGTCCTTAACTCTTGGCGCCAGATCACGAAATAGAGCCTTGCAGCTGAGCGCATTTTTGCACCGAGCATTAGTCGCAAGACCATCGATCATCTGACCCTATCCAATTTATGAGTTAAAGACACCAGCAAACATTAAAATTTCCCCTTTAGACACATATAGTGATAAAAAAAAGGTTACTCCAATAATGTACAAAAAAGACAAGCCAATTGTCAAGCGATTACCAGTTATTCATTGCATTCAAATGGTGATGCTCATACCCGTGCGGGCAAATTCCACTCGCTCCGGCAGGTCATACTCTCTACGAAGATCAATGTCATGAGACATGTGGGTAAAGATCGTCCGCTTTGGTTCCCATTTCTTAACAAGCTCGATCGCTTCAAGCACGTCATAGATGGATCTGGTTTCATAAGCGAATGGCTCTTGATAGAAGCTGGTTCCGAGGACAAGCAAGTCCAAATCAGCAAGCGGCTGCTGCATTTCCTCCGTCAAACCGATGGAATCCGAGCAATAAACCCAATTACAGTCCTTTTCCGTATGTTCGAAACGAAATGCGTAGGCATAGCCGTTTTTTCCGTGGTTGACGCGCCAACTGGATGCACGCCATTTGCCAAGTATAATCGGCTGATCGAAGGATTGAAAATCAATTTGATTGCTAAGCCATGGGAAGCGGTTCAATATCTCCTCAATCACTTCCGAGGGCGCGATGGCTTGTCCCTTCTTCTTCGTCCAGCGGCAAGCATCTGCCCATTCCACAAGTCCACCAATATGGTCAAAATGAGCATGCGTGATCAGCAGCGTATCAACTGATCGCAATTCCGCCGCTTCTAACTGCTTCGAGAAATCCGGTCCGCAATCGATCCATACCGTACCCGCTTCCTGATCCTCAATCTGTAACGATGATCTTAAACGTCGATTTTCGTTCGTAGCCCGCGCCTCCGTGCAGACCTCGCAGTCGCAATAAACACGAGGTACGCCCATGGAATCGCCAGTACCTCTAAATATAAGTTTCGTCATAGCGGAAGAAGCTCTAGCTTGTCAGCAGCGCGATATACATGAATGGTCTCGTCCTCAAGCGGTTCCCGCCATAGCTCGTACGCCAGTACCTCCTCAGGAGGGAAAATCGTTTGCAATAGCTTATGTAATGAACCAAAATATTTGTCTTCAATCGAGCTGATACGATGATAAATAAGCATGATCTTTATCCCCTTTGTTGAAGTTGAAATGGATCTGTAAAATGATAATTCCGAATAATGGCTTTAACCGGCTTCCCTTCAACAAACAAGTATAGATCTTTGCACATAGCGGTCCACCCTTCTCATTTACAACAACAAGCGGGAGCGCTGATTACTGCCAATCTGTGTACAAGTCGGTACGACGGTCCCGCCAGGTCGTTACCGAGCCTTTTGTCCTTACTTCCGCGAGCAGCGCTAGATCGAGATCGGCAACGACGAGCATATCCTCATTGATAATCCCTTCGCTCAAAATGCCAGCTGGCGGAAACGGAATGTCATTCGGGGCAATAATGGCCGCCTGGCCAAAGTTTGCACGCATCAAATCGACTTTGCGGAGTGAGCCAACTGTACCTGTTGTGACAATATAGATTTGATTTTCAACAGCTCTGGCATGACAGCAATATCTGACGCGATAAAAGCCATGCCGGTCATCCGTACACGACGGGCAAAATATAACATCTGCTCCCTTCGCGCGAGCCATTCGAACGATCTCGGGAAATTCAATATCATAACAGGTCAGCATCGCAATCGTACCGTATGCCGTGTCAAACACTTCAAGGCCATCGCCAGCCGACATATTCCAGCCTTCTATCTCTGAGGGCGTAATATGAATTTTATGCTGAACGTCAATTTTGCCATCCGGATGAAAGAGATGTGCAGCATTCCGAAGCGTACCATCAGCAGTCTTTAAGACATGCGTGCCGCCAATAATATAAACAGCGTACTCAGTTGCCAAGGAGCGAAACAAGTGCAAGTAGTCTTCCGTGAAATCGGGAAGCCGATCAATCGGAAGCGCCCTCCCCTGCTCATCTCCGATTGACATTAATTGTGTCGTAAAAAACTCGGGGAACAAAACAAATTGAACCCCGTATTCCGAAGCATTTCGCACATAGTGCGTCACTTGCTCGGCGAATTGCTCAAATGAGCTAATATCAGCAAGCTTATATTGAACTGCTGCCGTGCGAAACTTCAATTTTTGCAGCCTCCATCACAAAAAGTTATTGTTTCCGCTGCTTGAACTGCAGCGTAATCGTCGTTCCTAAATCCGGCAAGCTGAATACGTCAACTTTGCCTTCATGCAAGTCAACGATCCGCTTGGCAATCGACAGACCAAGCCCGACTCCGCCGGTTGCGCGGCTTCTAGCACCGTCTACGCGGTAAAACCGTTCGAACAGATGCGGAATTTCATTTTCAGGTATGCCCATGCCTTTGTCCTTGACCTCGATTTTGACAATATGCCTAACGAGCGTAATCGTCACATCTATGGGTTCCTTCGAATATTTAATGGCATTGTCCAGCAAAATAACGAGCAGCTGCCTGATTTTGTCCTTGTCACCGACCATGCGCACGACCTTGGACATCGCTTTTACGCGAATAGGACGACCGAAGGTCGTTTGAAGCATCGTCGCAAGCTCATCAACCACCTGCACAACGTCGAACAGCTCCTGACGCAGCCAATCCTCCTGCTCCGCTTCGGCAAGCATAAGCATCGATTTCGTTAAATTTTGCAAACGGTTAGCTTCCTTGTCGATCGCCTCGATCGCTTCATTGCGCAAGCTCTCGTCATCGCGTCCCCAGCGCTTGAGCATTCCCGCATAGCTGCTAATAACGGTAAGCGGTGTCTTAAGCTCATGCGAAGCGTCCGCTACGAACTGCTTCTGCTTTGCAAAGGTACGATCAAGCCGCTCAATCATTTGGTTAAAAGCGCGAACGAGCTGCAGCAGCTCCGCGGATTCTTCCTTGCTGCTCAGCTCAATTTGTCTGAGCTTGCCGCTGCGATCGATTTCCCGCATCGTATTCACCATCTGTTGAATCGGAGCCGTCAATCTGGAAGTAAACCAATACGTACCGAATATGGCGAACAGGATTGCGCCTCCGCTTGTTACGCTAAGCGCAGCGACCAGCACCTGCAGGTAATTGTCCAGCTCGTCCAATATCCGATTAACCTCGAGCATCGCAATGACGCGGTTCCCGTCATATAGCGGCACGCGCATATACAAAATACGCTCTCCGCCCTTCGTAATCATCCCTGTGTGATGATGGGTCTCGAAGGTCGCCGGAAGCTCCTGAAGAAGCTCATTTGAGCCCGTAATATTAACGACTCTGTTATTAGGCGCAATGATGCGAATCATTTCATTTACATTGTAGTACTCATTGAGCAGCTCCGGGTAATTTAACCCTCGACCGCTCTGTATTCGGGGATTCTCAAGCATGAGATTCACCTTGTTGGCAATAACCTCTTCTTCGCTTTCTGTCGTTATTTTGATCACATAAAAATAAACGAAAATATTGAACAGAATCAAAATAAAGATCAGCCAAAAAATCGTAAAAAGAGTGAACCGTTTGCGAAGTGTCATGCATCCGGCTCCTTTATCATATAGCCTACTCCGCGTACCGTATGAATGAGCTTATGCCGGTAGCCCTTGTCCAGCTTTTGGCGCAAATAACGAATGTAAACGTCGACCAGATTCGTTTCCCCAATAAAGTCATAGCCCCAAACCTCTGATAATATATCCTCGCGCGATTTTTCAACGTTCTTGTTCTCAACAAGGTAAACAAGCAGTTCAAACTCGCGCGGCGTCAGTTCGATTAAGAGATCTTTCCGAAAGACTTTGCGCGTGCGGAGCTCAATCGTCAGATCTCCGACCTTAATCATATCTGACCCTTCCGCTTCCTTAGGGTACTGCTGGAATATGCGCAATATGTTGCGCACGCGTGCAAGCAGCTCTTCCATTGCAAACGGCTTCGTTATATAGTCATTGGCTCCATGCTCGAAGCCGCTAACCTTATCCGGCACGGTATCTCGTGCAGTCAATAATATAATCGGTACTGGATTGCCGGCTTGGCGCAGCAGCCTCAGCACTTCAATGCCACTCATCTCAGGCAGCATGACGTCTAGCAATACTAGCTCCCAATCGCCTGTTGATGCCATTTCATAGCCTGTTCGCCCATCTGCCGCAGTCCCCACGGTATAACCTTCATGCTCCAGTTCAAGCTGCAATATACGGGAAATGCCTGTTTCGTCTTCTACGACAAGAATACGTTCCTTCATCCTAGAGGTTCACCTGCTTCCTGTTGTAAATAATCTCATGTCATCATGCAAAATAGATGTTCTTTATAAAAGAACAGTTAATTTCATCATAATGAAGACGTTTCGCAAATGCAAGCAAGCCGATCTACAGAAAAAGTAGACCGGCGATTGCTGACCGTATAAAGGATCACTTCTGCGTTTGCATCGACCAAGCTTCTACATCCCAAGTTTTGGTCACCCAATCCTCGTAGAAATCAGGCTCATGTGAGACAAGTACTACTGTGCCTTTATAGGCTTGAAGTGCCCTTTTCAACTCTGCTTTGGCAACGACATCCAAATGATTCGTTGGCTCATCGAACAAAATCCAGTTGCTCTCGCGCAGCATCAGCTTGCAAAGACGAACCTTCGCCTGCTCACCGCCGCTAAGCTGGTTAAGCGCACGAGTAATATGCTCATTTTTCAATCCGCAGCGGGCAAGTGCAGCACGAACCTCATGCTGGTTCATAAAGGAAAACTCATCCCATACGTCATCCAGCGGGGTCATCGTCGGAGCTTTCGCTTCTTGTTCAAAATAGGCTGGACTCAAGTAGTCACCAAGATAGGTTTTGCCATCAAGCGCCGGAATAACGCCGAGTATCGTCTTCAAGAGCGTTGATTTGCCGACACCATTGCAGCCTACGATCGCAATTTTATCACCGCGCTCAATAACCATATCCATTTTAGGCAAAAGTGGTTTATTGTAGCCAATCACCATGCCTTCCGCTTCAAAAACAGTTTTGCCGCTCGTTCTGGATTCTCTAAAGTTAAAGGTAGGCTTCGCCGCTTCTTCGGGTTTATCGATCCGGTCAATGCGATCCAGCTGCTTCTCCCGGCTCTTGGCTCGGCCCGATGTAGAGGCACGCGCTTTGTTTTTATTAATAAATTCCTCTTGCTTCTTAATGTAATCCTTCTGCTTCTCGTAAGCATCGATATGCTGTGCCTTATTAAGATCCGCCATTTCAAGAAATTTCTCGTAATTGGCCGAATAACGCGTCATCTTCGTAAATTCAAGATGATAGATCACGTTGACGACCTGATTCATGAAGCCCGTTTCATGAGAAATAAGAACAAAGGCATGCGGATAATTTTTCAAATAGTTGGTCAGCCAGTTAATATGCTCTTCATCCAAATAGTTCGTAGGCTCATCGAGCAATAGTACCCCTGGCTTCTCAAGCAGCAGCTTGGCGAGCAGTACCTTCGTCCGCTGTCCACCGCTGAGCGCCGTCACGTCACGGTCAAGGCCAATAGCATTAAGGCCTAAGCCGTTCGCCATTTCATCAACCTTTACGTCGATTAAATAGAAATCGCCTATCTCAAGCTCTTCTTGAATCTCGCCCATCCGAATAAGAAGCTGATCAAGCGTATCTGCGTCGGCATCGCCCATTTGTGCAGCAATGCTGTTTAGCTCCTCTTCTAAAACGAGCATGGGCAGAAATGCATCCTTCAGCACGTCGCGGATCGTTTTGCCCGCTTCAAGCTTCGTATGCTGGTCCAAGTAACCGTAACGAACGCGTGGCGTCCATTCCACCTTGCCCTCGTCTTTCAATAGCTTGCCTGTCAATATGTTCATAAGCGTCGATTTTCCTGTACCATTCGCGCCAACCAGCCCTACATGCTCCCCGGCCAGCAATCTGAAGGATACATTTCTAAACAATACCCGATCGCCAAACGTATGTGATAATTGCTCTACTGTTAACAAACTCATTTGTCTTTTATCTCCATTCATGTATACACCTTAATGAAAGCTTGCAACGTTCTCGTTTTTACCCGTATCATTGTACCACATAAATGGTCATTCCGTGTTTATTTCATTGTAAATGAGCTTAAAAATAGGCATCAGCGCTTGGTTTAGCCTCCTGCGCAAACGCATGTCATCCGCTGCCCACAGGCCATTCCATTGCAGTGTAAGCAGTGTCTCCTCCGGCAGCCTTGGCACGATAGCAAATGGCCGTTCCGGGAACAAGGACAGCCATTCGTTTCTGCCGCGGAACGCCAAATCCTTGTTCGCAATATATTTCATCTTGCCGCCGTTACGTTGCAGCGCTTGTCCTAAAGAGACTAACTGCCTTAGCTCATTCGTTTGCCATTTGGCGACAGCCGGATCTCCGACCACAAAGACGAATCTTGCTTGCTGAAGCAGTGAAAGCGCACCCGGCTCAATCCATTTGCCGGACAAATCGATTAGATTAATCACGCTTCCAGCATGCTGAAGCATCCTGGCAAATCGCTGCTCATCCTGAGTGAATGCTTGATTGCTTTCAGGTCGAAGCGAGAACCAATTCACTGTGCTTTCTTCTTGTTTATAGTGAACATAACGTTGATCGAGTGCCATACTTTCCTTCCAATTGCCGTTCTTTGCTCGTTTAAGCCCGGAAAACCAAGCATGCCATTCCGGCCTTGCCTGCTCGTATTCAGCTGCTGAAACGGATGTGCCCAGCTGCCCTAGAAAGGCAGCAAGCGTATGAGCAAGAAAGGTTGATCCTGCTCCGGGAGCTAATGACAACATGCAAATCATCGTTCCTCGTGCTCGGAATTTTGACATATTAAGCTCTAGATTATGACCTGGAGTGTCATTTATTTGCGAAGACGCAAAAGGCTTAAGTGCCTCTTCTACCTCCAGCATGGAGCGAAAACGCAAATTCGGATCGGACTGGAGCAAACGCCTCAGCACCGCAATGAATATATTCGGAATATCAGGCAGCAGATGAGCAAAAGGAGCGCGATCTCCTCTGCTTCCTGCTATTTGATTATAGATCTCTCCTCCGCTAGCCATGAAATAGAGCAGCGCTCCCAGCCCGTATACATCTGTCCGTTCGTCGCTTTGCCCCATTCCCTCCTGCTCCGGCGCGGCGAAGCCGACCGTTCCAAGCTGAGCGGTATCCTGCTGCTGTCCCTCCTTGTATTGTCGCGAAATGCCGAAATCGATCAGCTTTACCTGCCATTTATGATCGATCATGACATTTGTCGGCTTCAGGTCGCGGTGAATAATGGGCGGTGCATGTCCATGCAAATGGATAAGCGCGGCACAGAGCTGCAAGCCGATATGGATCATTTGACCAAAGGTCACTGCAACATGCCTTGAACGTATTAATTCAGCAACGGTGCGGCCATCAATGTACTCCATGACCAGCGCTTCAAAATCATGCTCTTCAGGCGAGTAATAATCCATAATCAATGGCAAATGCGGATGATTGACCTTCATCATCATATAAGCTTCGCCAGCGTATCTGCCGCGGCTGCCTGGAACAGGCGCAATGACTTTCACCGCTCGTAGGTTGCCAGCAAGCTTGAGATCATCCGCTGCATAGACTACGCCCATACCCCCGCGGCCTAAAATGCCAACAATCCGATATCGTCCACCGACAATCGCACCCAATGGGAAAGGATTAAATAAAGTTTGCGGGCTATCCGGACTATCCATGCCGTTACCTCCTCCTTATGGCCAACAAAAAAAAGCATCCCGATGCCGTTTGTGTAGGTACAAACGGCATCAGGATGCTTTCCTGATTCTAATTGATTAGTGCTACTTTAACATAAAATGGATGAATAAAACAATGTGACATCGTTTAGAAAACGCGTTTTTTGGAATGGAGCAGCTCCGATAGAAACGCTAGCGCCAGTCCCTGGCCCCAGCCCTGCACACGCTTGTGCGCGACGTCGCGATAGCCCTGCTGATCATTCATAACAGCCGTTCCGGCTGACACGTTCAGCACCGCCCCATCCTCGGTAATTTGGCTTATAATACCGTCAATTGAACGTTGAATGTATTTATTGTATAAGGAGCCAAAAGCGAACAAGCCAGTTGCAATACCTGCAGAGCCCGATGATTCATGGTAGGAGGTTTCATCGTCCAATACGGTATGCCATAGCCCATTATCGGCTTGCAAACGTACAAGTGTGCTGAGCTGATCCCGCATGGAGCCTTCGATGATCATGAACGACGGATGCTGGACGGCAATATGCGGCAGAGCCTTAGCCATCGTCAACGCAGCCCATGAATTGCCGCGAGCCCAGAAAATGGACGACATATGGTTTTGCGCGATATTGTCCCAGCCATGGTAATACAAATTCGTAACCGGATCCTGCAGGAAATGCTCATGACCGTGATACTGCTTCAGGCCATCCTCCAAATAATCGGCGCGGTCCAGAAGATGTCCCATCCGAACGAGGAAATAACCAGCCATCATCATCGTATCTACCCAAGCCTGCTCGGGAAAATTATACGTTTCCGAATTAACGGTATGCTGAAAAATGCCGTCCGCGAAGCGAATCGCGTCATTCTTTAAGTATTCGGCCATTTGAATCGCAACGTCTAAATACTTTTGATCGTCAGTTGCCTGATAGAGCGAAATAAGCGTATGCCCAATCGAAACGCCGTTGACGGAAAGCTTAGGGAGGCCTTCCTCCAGCTTCTCATCCACCCATTCCTGCAATAGCTGAATATAGCGTTCATTTCCAGTTGCTTCATAAGCCTCGGCTACGCCGTAAAAAGCGACTCCTCCCGGCCAATCCCAGCTAAAGTCCATTCTAAATGTGCGGTCTACTACACGATCGATTACGTCTCGAATATGTTTTTCGTCAAATTGAAGTTGCGGCATTTCCATCTTCCTCTCCCCTGATTCTATTCGTTTCTATTTCAAACCACTAGTGCTGATTCCTTCCACAATGTACTTCTGAAAAGCAAAAAATATGGCAAGTACCGGAATTAAGCTGACAATGGACATCGCGAACATCGCGCCCCAGTTCGAAACGGTGTCGCTGTCGAGGAACATCTTAAGTCCCATCGATACCGGGTATAAGCTTGGACGGTTCAAATAAAGGACCGGTCCGAGCAAATCCTCCCAGCGCCAGTAAAAGGAGAAAATCGACGCCGTGGCCAAAGCCGGTACAACCAGCGGCAAAATAATTCGGAAAAACAAGCGGAATTTTCCGCAGCCGTCAATCGTCGCCGCTTCGTCAAGCTCAGTTGGAATCGTCCGAATGAACTGGATGAGCAAAAAGATAAAAAACGGAATGCCGAAATATTGCGGGATTACGATAGGCTTAATCGAATTGAGCCAGTCCAGCTTCGCAAATAAAATGTATTGCGGGACAAGCACGACGTCATGAGGCAGCATAAGGGTAACCATCATAATGCCAAACCAAAACGTTTTGCCTGTGAAATTAAGTCTAGCAAAGCCAAACGCGATAAATGATGATGACAATACAGCTCCGATCGTCGATAAAATAACGATTTCGAGCGAGTTCATAATAAAGTTGCCGAACGACTGGCCTGCAATGCCGATCCAGCCGATTTTATAATTTTCCCAAATCCAAGGCTGTGGAATAAGCGAATCTGCCGTTGAGAAGATGAGATTGCTTTGCTTGAACGAGCTCATGAGCAGCCATAAGACCGGATAAACCATCACGAGCGCAAGCGCGGCAACAAAGATATGATAAATCGGCCACTTCAGCTTTTTTAATGTCATGATTAATGACCGCCTTTCGACTCGTAATGTACCCATTTCTTGGATATGGCGAACAGAATTCCTGTCAGAATGGCGATAATGATGAGCATTACCCAAGCCATTGCGGACGCATAGCCCATATCAAAATAGACGAACGCCTGACGGAACAAGTAAAGCGAGTACAGCAGCGTGCCATCGAGCGGGCCGCCTTCCCCTTTGGAAATAATGTACGCAGGAACGAAGGTCATAAATGCACCGATGGTCTGCATGATCGTATTGAATAGGATGATCGGGCTGAGCATGGGCAGTGTGATTTTGAAGAAGCGGATAACGGGTCCTGCCCCATCGACGTTTGAAGCCTCATACAATTCTGGCGGAATGTTCTTGAGACCTGCTAGAAAAATAAGCATCGAGGAGCCAAATTGCCATACCGACAACGTAATGAGCATCCAGAGCGCAGCTGCTGGTTCAGCAAACCATCTCACGCTATCTAAACCGAGTGCATTCAGAAAAATGTTTATGACTCCTTCGTCGCCGTACAGATTGCGCCACATAATGGAGACTGCAACGCTGCCGCCGATTATAGAAGGAAGATAATAAACCGTCCGATATAACCCGATTGCTTTCGAAGCTGTGTTTAAAATCATGGCGATAAATAGTGCAAAGGCTAATCTAAGCGGAACGCCGATAAATACGTATAGAAAGGTTACTTTCAGTGACGCCCAGAACTTCGAGTCATCGGTAAACATCGTCTGGTAATTCTCTAATCCGATAAAGGATGGTGTCGAGAGCAGATCATAATCCGTAACCGAAAAATATAACGATGCAATTGCAGGAACCAATGTGAATAAAAGAAACCCGATAACAAATGGACCAATAAACGTGTACCCGATTAAGTTGTTTTTAAGTGACAGCGATTTCATCTTATCCAACTCCTATACGAAGTCTAACGTGCCAGCTATGAAAGAGCGATGGCCGTTTCTTACGACGGGCCATCGCCTCTTCTCAAGTTCGTTTACTTGTTTTTCTTAAGGATGGAGGTTGCTTCGTCTCTAAATTTCTTAGCTGCTTCTTCCGGCTTGATTTTGTTGTAGTTCATTTGCTCGGCAAGGCTAGTCAAGGATTTGAACACTTCAGCGGAGCCGATTGGATCAGCAGGATCCATTGGCGTGCTGTTCGCTTCAGCCCAAGCTACATAGTCGTATACTTGAACTTGTGCTTCTGTGGAAACCGCTTTTAACGCTTCCTTCACTTTAGCCGCTACCGGAACGCCGCGATCGCCCAAAATCAATTTATTCGCTTCGATATCATTGACGAAGAAGTTGATAAACTTAGCTGCTTCTTCTTTTGCTTTCGAATTTTCAGAAACGGAGAAGAACATGCTTGGCTTCAGGAACAAGCCTTTTTCCATATTAGGGCCTACCATTGGAGCGATTGCGAGCGGTCTGTTAGCCACCTGCTGCAAGCCTACATATTGGTTGGACCATTGCCATACCCCAATCCCTTGATTCAGTACAAGATGGCTGTCTTCCGCCCCTTTGATTTGAGCAAGCACGTCTGGTGAAGGTACTGCGCCGTCAATTACGAGTTTGGCCTGCATGCCGAAGAAATCAGCGAACATTTGATCGTCTTCATAGCCAAGGCCATTGCCTTCCGCGTTAAACAAGGTTTTGCCTAAAGTACGAAGGTAGTAGCTGAAAAATACTTCTGGGCGCATGCCGTTATCGAAGTATAGTCCTGCTGCTTTCGCTTTTGCTGCCATTGCTACGTAGTCATCCCAAGTGAAGTTTTCAGGGATGGAATCGATGCCTGCTTTTTTCAGAAGAGCGGGATCATAGTTAAAGCCCAGTGCGTTGACGCCAAGGTTCATGCCATATAGGCCGTCTCCCAATTTACCGCCGTCAATCGCATTCTGGCTAATGTCGCTAACGTCAATTTGTTTGCCAAGGAAAGGCGTCAAATCAGCGAGTTGGTTTCTGCCCGCATATTGCGAGTAGTTTTGCGTATCGATTTGAATAATGTCGGGAAGCTCGTTCGCAGCCGCTTGCGGCGCTAGTTTTTTCCAGTAGTCATCATAGTTCGCATATTCCATTTCAATCGTTACGTGAGGATTTTTTGTTTTATACATTTCGATAACCTTCATCGTGTAATCGTGACGAGGCTGACCGCCCCACCAAGCGATACGCAGCGTGACCGGCTTCTCCTCTTTCACTTCATTTCCTGATTTCGGAGTGTTTGTCGTGTCAGCCGCATTGCCATTGCCCGAGTTGTTGCCACCGCAAGCGCTTACGAGAACCAGCGCAAAAGCCATGAGCATTAAAAGCATTTTTTTCGGTGCTTTCATTGTGTTGTTACGCCCCTTCCAGACTCTTGAATGTTGTTTACAAGGTTTATTATAGGTTGAATGCCTCGTTGTCGGAATTCAAAAAACCGCTTTCTTTGTTAAAAAAACAGAGGTCGCCATTATGGCGACCTCTTGAATTCCGATGGGGTGAAGCCGGTATGCTTTTTGAACACTTGGCTAAAATATTGCGGATTATCGCCAAAACCGAATTTCTCAGCAAGCTCAAAAACCTTCACATCGCCGGTCTTTTCAATTTCCTCCATCGCCTTATCCATTCTTAGACGGACGACATAGTTGGAAAACTTCTCGCCCGTTTCCTTCTTGAACAGCTTGCCTAAATAATCGGCATTCATATATAGGATCTCACTAGCTACCCAGTTCAGGGATAGATTAGGACTTGAAATATGCTCCTCAATGACTTCTATCATTTTATGAATAATGCAGGAATGCTTCTTGGTATAGGTGTGAAAATTGTTCAAACAAATTTGCTCTGCATTTGCCGTAACAAACTGCTCTGTCGCACGAAGGGTCGTAAATTGATCGAAGCTCGTAATTTTTTTCAAATAATCATTGATTTCCTCCGGCTTCCCTTGTCTGACAATGGAGATATAGAGCGGAATGACATACGACTTGGATAAATGCGTATCCATTCGGCTGTCAGCAAGCAGTGAAAAATAATTTTGCAGCTCTGCATGCACAAAAGCCCAATCGCCTGATTTAACATGCATGCAAAGCGGCTCTTCATCATAAAAGAATGGCTTAAGCACGCTGTCGTCACCGCGTTCAACATCCTTTTGCGTAATGATGCTGCCCTCTCCCAAATAAAATTGGTAGTTCAAGCATTCAAGCGTATCGCGGTACATTTTGCGGGCTTGAGTAATCGCTCCTGCATCGCTAACCGCTACCGTGGCATCCAGCTTGTAATAGGTCGAAAATGTTTTCTTTATCTCATTTAGCTTCGCAAATAATTGGTCTGCCTCGGCTACCTCCTCAATCAGCAGAAGGACATGCTTACCGATTGTTGTACTCAGGAGCACGCTGGATGAGCCGAGAACGTCCTGCGCGATATTTTTGACGGCGAACATATGCTCAAATTCGAAATCCCCCTCGATTTGGAACAATAGCAGCTGTACTTTGTCATTCTCTACCGTTATATGAAACAAATTTCCGTAATCGTCCCAATCACGCTGACCATAGGTCTTATTCGTCACCAGCTCCTTCAGAAACTGCTCCTTTGCATGAGGAAGCACCTTAGACAGCTCCTTCTGAATATTTAGCATGAAGTTTTCCTGTGACTGCAGCTTCTCCAGCTCCGCAATGACCTCACTAAGCGCATCGGTAATCGTATTCTCATTGCATGGCTTGAGCAAATAGTGCTTTACCCCATATTGCATCGCCGAGCGTGCGTAATCAAACTCACTGAACCCAGATAATAAAATGAATACGATGTGCGGGTATTTCTCGTACACCTTCTCGACCAGCTGCAGCCCGTTCAAACCAGGCATTTTAATATCTGAAATAACAATATCAGGCTGATTCGACTCGATAAAAGCCATCGCTTCCAGACCGTTGCGAGCCGTTCCAGCTAGCTCCGTATCGAATGCGTTCCAATTTACCGTGCGTGATATGCCCTCTACAATAATTCGCTCGTCATCGACGAGCAGCACCTTATACATGGATATCCCTCATTTCGTAAGGAAGCATCAACGTAACCTTTGTGCCTCCGTTTGGCTCGCTTTCCACCGTCAGTCCATAGGCTTCACCATATAGAAGTTTGATGCGCTCCTCAATATTTTTTAGTCCTAAGCCCGAGCCCTTCGTTTTCACCTCACCGCTGAGCAGTTGTGCAACGAATGACTCCTCCATCCCAGGGCCATTATCCTCGACCGAAATGTAAAGCAGCTTATCTTGGGCAAAAGCATGAATGTTAATTTTGCAGGTGTCTATCATTTGTTCCAGCCCATAATTAATCGCGTTCTCGACGAGCGGCTGCAGCGATAGCTTAGGAATGCTGCAATAGAGCAGCTTCTCCGGCACATCGACATGAAAATCCAGCCGTTCCTCGAACCGATATTTTTGGATCGTCACATAATGATTAATGATATCAAGCTCCTTGCTCAGCGGAATAAGCGGCTCCTTTAGATTAATGGAGGTTCTGAGCAGCGATCCTAGTGCTTCGACCATTTGGGATATATGCGTCTGATTGCTCAGCTTGGCCGACCAGTTTATCGATTCCAGCGTATTGTACAAAAAATGCGGGTTGATTTGCGCCTGCAGCGCTTTAAACTCGGTATCGCGAATCGTAAGCTGCTTCACGTAGTTTTCATGAATGAGCTCATTGATACGCTCAACCATGATGCGGAAATTGCGATGCATTTGTCCGGCTTCATCCATCGCAAGCGCTCTCTCGTTAGGCTCATCGGTATATTCGAAATTGCCGAGCTGCACCCTTTTCATTTTCGCATTCAAACGTTCGATCGGCTCTGTAATGCCTTTAGCAAAACTGACGGCAATAAAGAGAATGACAATAAACAAGATTGCAAAAATGAGAATAATCGTATTTTTCACCTTGACAACGCGCTCAAAAATATCATCGAACGGAATGAGCGTATAGTAGGTCCAATCAGTGTACGTTGAAGCGATGTATGTCACGAAATATTTCTTGCCTTCATAGCTGATGACCTTATAGCCTTCATTGCCAGTTAAAGTCGACAACGTATCGATTGGGAAAGCAGAAGCCTCCGGATAAACCGCTTCATTCTTTTTCATAATGATCAACTGTGCGTCATTGCTGTTCATGCCATTCGCCAAGTCGCGGAACAGCTTTTCCATATCGATGCGAAGCGCTAAAGTGCCAATATAATCGAGGTTAAGCTGCTCAAATGAACGCACCTCGCGTGCTGCAATTAAGGATTTATCATCGCTGTAAGGGGCAATCCACGTATTGCCGCCTTTATTGACTGATGTTAATTTCTTAAAGACATCGAGCCGGTCCTGATACACAGTAACCGAATTCGCGCCAACCGCGTACTCATTGTCATTCACGTCATACAGCTGGGCAGACAGTACATATTTATCAAGCGCGCCGATGTTAACCATCCGCTCTTTGACCGTGAGCCGCACGACATAATTATCGTAATCGGATAATCCGCTCTTAATCGACCTCAAATAGCGCTGTATGGTTGAATCCGTTGCGAGCATAAACGTCAGCTTTTCCATTTTCTTTAATTCGTTCTCGATGCTGATCGATGACAGGCTAAGCGCCTTGGAAGACTGTTTATTTATTTCCTGATCATAAAAATCAAAAGCATATTGCTGGATTACAATGGCAAGTACGGCAACGACGATCATAATGACGGAGATCAGCACAAACATTTTGTGCTTGATCCGCAAGTTTGTATAAAGCGCTTTCAAGTTAGGCACCAAAAAAAGCCTCCTATAAGCGTTAAGCGCTAATGCCTTCATTTAGATCGGCCTAGCATGCCCCGCGTTAGAATGGATTCAGCTCATGCAGGTCTGTTTGGGCAAAAAGAAAGCCCTGCCTCGCGGCGAGGGCGGTTTGCGTTATTTTTTGATCAGATATAATGTAATCTCTTCCCGGTTATGAAACAATTGCTTCGCTTTCTGCAGCAAAAATTCCGTCGACAATCTTGAAATGACATCTCTAATCGTCTGAAGCGGTTTCCGGTGCATGAGCTTAACGGTGATGATCGCTGTAGCGCCCTTCACAAGGGCAGGCTCAAGATCAAGCACAAGCTTGCACATAAGCATCGGGCTCCAGCTCATATCGCAGACAAGCAAATCAAACGCACCGGCGTTAAATTTAACCTCCGAAGCATTCCGTTTCAAGTAGGTTAACGTCGGATAAGCCAAAAGCGATGGATGCAAATCTGCAGGATCAACTGCAGTAACCCGCAAGCCTCGCTCCAATAGAAGCGATGTCCATCCGCCCGGCGCTGCGCCTACGTCAAGCGCATTCTGATAACCCGCATAGTTTAGCTTGAACTCACGCTCAGCTTCAAGCAGCTTAAATTTGGCGCGAGATACCTGTCCTTCTTCTCGCTGGAAGCGAACAGCTCCGCCTGGCCAATCCGACAGCATGTCCGTTGGAGCGCCGAAGCCGATATAGAGCTGATTGACCGCAGCATAGATCGCAATGATGACCTCAGGCTGCTGTACAACAGGCTCCGCGTCGACTTCCTCCAGCACAGCATCAAGCACAGCTTTTGTATCGGCAGCCGAATAAACAAACTCCGACTTGGAAGTTCGTCTAATGTGTACGGCAACTCGTTTATTTTCAAAGGTCAGCACGGCATTGCGCACCATATCCGACAATTGCTCTAGATCATTTGCGTTTCCGGTAATTTCAATCGTCCGATCCACCGGCTGCACATGCCGCAAAAAGATCGGCTCCTGTTGAAGTATAGCCTGCAGCGTCTCTTCCCGAGCTTGCGGACTCGTCATTAAGAACACTTCTCCCGCAGCAAGCTGCGTAAATGCCACACCCTCGATCAATCTGCGAAGCTCTTCCATCGCGTATGGCGCATAAGTTTGATTGGCTGTTCCGATCCATTGACTCACGTAGCAAAAACCTCTTTCATATGTGAATTACCCTGGGGGGTCCCTTGGAGGGACCTTTTTTTCACCCCTGCCCCTAAAGGGGTTATCTGCCAACCTTTAAAGGCTTACTACCAACCTTCAAAGGCTTACTACCAACCTTAAAGGCTTACTACCAACCTTAAAGGCTTACTACCAACCTTAAAGGCTTACTACCAACCTTAAAGGCTTACTACCAACCTTAAAGGCTTTTCGAACCCACCCAAACCCTCCCTTCCAAGGGAGGGCCCCAAGGACTGCGTCCTCTGGACACCTGCAATTGGACTAACGTTGGAGCTCAAAATGCGCTCGCGAGATACGTTGGTAGGGGATCGCTTTCGTCCCTGCGGGACACGCTTTACTTTAGATGCACCAGTGTTACCTGAACGACTCAACACCTGAGTAACGATGGATGTTTAGCGACGCATACGAATTCAATCGAGCTAGGCTCGCTTTTGTCCCTTCGGGACACGCTTTAATTTTGGATCCTTATTGATGCGCTTAACCTCTTTGTTAAGCAATAAATAAGAGCAATATTTGTATTATAACCGAATGCGTCACATTTCGTGAAACCAATACTGAAAACATAGTTTCTTAAACTACGATTTGCACCACGAAATGAGATTATTCAATCCCTTGTAGTACGATTAGACGCTTGTCCAGAAAGGTTAAGCGAATCTTATGTTAGAAAACGTCCTGAAAGGACGAACGCTATTCTCATTTATGAATGCGTCTGGCAGGACGAACGCCATTGTTTCGCAAGCGAGTGTCCTGCAAGGACAATGCTTTTCTTCTTGCACGAAAGCGTATAGTAGGGACAATCGCCATTCTCTCGCATGAAAGCGTGTCCTACAAGGACGAAAGCGATCCAACCGACCAAATAGACTTGTCCACCACTGTGTTGCACCATCGTTTAACGGTTTTAGAGGTCACCCTAGTGTACCCCAATGTAAGCGTGTCCCAACGGGACGAAAGCGTTCGATGCTCTTCCGCAGCTCGCGAGCGCATGTCCAACTCTTACGTTTGTCCAGTTGCGGGTGTCCAGAGGGTGCAACCCTTGGGGCCCTCCCTTGGAAGGGAGGGTTTGGGTGGGTTCGAAAAGCCTTTAAAGGTTGGTTTTAAAGCCCTTTAGGGTTTGGGTTTAAAAACCCTTTAGGGTTTGGGTTTTAAGCCCTTTAGGGTTTGGGTGTAAAAACCCTCGAGGGTCTGGGTGAAAAAATTATCGACCAGCTATTCTATTTATTAGCGCGTCCGGCATTGGACCATTATGCAGCTTGGTCTCAGCTGGCGCGTTCGTTGAAAGCGCATGGTACATTTGCAGACGTCCTGCTGAGCTTGAGGTGTGCAAGAAGATTTGCTCTGGGTAACGACCTGTCTCTACGATATGGCGAACCACCTCGTAGCCTGTAGGCTGGGCCCATCCTAGATCGTAATCTAGAGATAAAATACCGATTGTCTCCATATCAAGCAGCTGCTTGCATTCTTCAGCATTGCTTGCCAGCACAAAGCCTTTTGGACATGCTCGGTAATCATCTAAATAAACATGAATCATGAATGAGTCCTCCGTTCAACGTCAGAATCGTACCTACTGATCCTTTTGGCAGTCTGAACAAACGAATGCTTTTCGACCAGATACTTCAATTTTCTCGATTACACCGCCGCAGCGCGGGCAGTTTTGACCTTCGCGGTCGTAAACTGAAAAATGATCTTGATGTCCGCCAGTCAAGCTGTCTCCCTCGGCAAAAAGCTGCTCTCCTGCTCCGCCTTGTGAAATCGCTTCCTTTAATACACTATGCATCGAATCGTATAGGCGTTCCCACGTTTCACGTTCAAACATTGGTATCTTTGCATCGGGACGCAGTGACGCAGCATAGCAAATTTCATCCGAATAAACGGCACCAATGCCTGAAATGACATTTTGGTCCATTAATGACGATTTGATCGAGCCGCGCTTCTTGGCAAAACGAGCGATGAAGCGATCAACCGTCATTCTTTTGTCCAAAGCATCTGGACCGAACCGTCCCAGCTTCTCCTCAACTTCCTTCACCGTCAACAGCTGCAATGCATCCGCTCGCAGTCCAATGCAGAACAAGGTCACTGGGCCAAAATACAGCTTCACTTGCGCTGCGCGCGTCGGCAAATCTTGCTCGCTGCCTTTATACAAGTAAGCGCCTTGCCCCAAATAAAGCAATAGTCGCTTTCCATTATCCAAATGAAACAACAAATGCAAGCCCCGTCTTTCCACAAACCAAAGCACTTTGCCTAAAATGTCTCGCTCGATCTGCTCATTGCTCGCTTGAAACGCTTTTACATTAGTTATCTCGACACCGGTAATTTGAGCTCCTGCGAATTGCTCCGCTAATAAAGCCCGATAATTGTCCAGTTCCGGCAGTTCCTGCATGAAGCACGCTTCCTTCCTAATTTCTTCGTCTGCTTTGTCTTATATCTCTCTATGGTCAGAAATATACAAACGAAGGTCTTCTAAGTCTTTGCATATAATCGTTGGCTTGCAGCCGGCTTGTTCCATATAGTATTCCATATTTTGAGCCGTTGTAAGACCAGTTAATACTAATATCGTGCCGCAGCCTGCAGCCTCTCCAAATGCAATGTCAGTTGCCATATTATCGCCAACTACCCATGCTTCGTCAGCCTTTAATCCGATCTCCCTTAAGGAATAGTTCATAAGAATAGAAGAAGGCTTGCCAATTAGGATAGGCTCTTTGCCTCCTGCAGCCTTAAGCATTGCGCCTATGGAGCCCGCTCCTGGAATGAGTCCATCGCTCGATGGCAGCAGCAAATCAGGGTTCGTCATTATAAATGTCGCCCCATTATGAATAAAGCGAACTGCTTTCGTCAATCGTTCGTAGGTGAACGAGCGGTCAATCCCTTGCAGGACAAAATCCGGCTGCTCCTCCGTCAGCAATAAGCCGGCCTCTTGAACGGCTTTTCTTAAGCCAGCCTCACCAACTACAAACACGGAAGCGCCTGGCTTCAAGAATGCAATATGCTCAGCCGCCGCTTGCGCGGATGTACAAACCTCTTCAGCTGCAGCTGGAATCCCCATCTTCAATAGTCTTTCAGCCACCTCAGCAGGCGTTGCCGATGAATTATTGGTTACAAAGCGAAATGGAAGCTTTGTTTCGCGCAAGTAAGTAATCAAGGTGTCTGCACCATCAATGCGATGCGTACCGTGATATAATGTGCCGTCTAGATCAATAAGTAATCCGCGCATTGCTGCTTGTTTCACTGTCATAACGTATGTCCTCTCAAGCGCAAGCGGCAACTGCTGGAATCTGGTTGTTGAGCTTACGTTTTCCATTATAAAATAAGCCATTCAATTAACTGCAGCTGTCTGCTTTACGCATCTGCTCTATAGTAAGGTTTCCCGATTATTTAAATTGTTTTTCTGTCTTTCGGCGCAGCCTTGAAATCCGATTGCGCAGCGCTTCAAGCTCCGCTCTTTTTTTGGTGTCTCGGCGAGCGAGCATCGAATAATTTAATGCATGCTCAAACGCTAGATTCGCGTGCCCTAAAGCTGATTCATAATCTTTGAGCTTATGCTCGTAATACATCGCAAGCTCAATGCTCGCTTCATGGGCTGCCGCCCCGAAATGAGCCTTAGAATGAATAAGAGCCTTCTGCCACAATAACACAGCACGCACCCAATTTCCAGCCTTCTTGTCACGCTCGGCGAGCATGATAAGAGTTGATGGATTCGCCTGCTCCTCTTTCATTGCCATATCAAATAATAGGCCGGGAAGCTCGCTTTTTCCCATGCGCTCCAGCCACAGTCCAGTACGTACCATTTCCTCCGGCTCATCCGGCAAAGGGATATAAGAGGCGAGATTTCCATTTAGCAAATGCCCAAATCGAATCGCGAGACAGGCTAGCGAGAGCATATCGATTTCATTATGTCGAAAAACGCCCTCGAGCGGAGCAGGTTCTCCATCCGCCAAAAACTGAAAATATAGCTGCGGCGCAAGCGAGCCTGGCACATCGTCCTCGCGGTGAATGCCCAGCCTCTCCTCTTCGACATGGCTTAGCTTGCAGGAAACGAGCGTGTTTTTCCATAATGACCTCGAAGGATGCAAAAAATCGAGATGCCTCGGTTCCCACAGATTGCGGCTAAGCCCATGCATAATAAAACGGTTTTGAACGAGCGGCCAATCAAAGGTTTTGCCATTGTACGTTGCCAGAAAAGTGAAATGGTTCAGCTTTTCCGCCAAATACATCAGCATTGCTCTCTCTTCGGCCGGATGTCTTATCAACGTTTGCTCGATGACAAATTGCCCTTTCGACATATATCCTATGCCGACCATGAAAGGAATGTTACCCGCTCCTACGCCGAGCCCTGTCGTTTCCAGATCGAGAAACAAAATTTGCTCAGCAAATGTTTCACGCAAAGGATGGAAGGCCGACAATCCAGGCGCCGCCTGGGTGAGCTCTTCTATAGCATGATGACCATGGCGATAATCGATCGGATAAACGATTTTCCGAAGCAGGAAGCTGCCCGTATCGTTCTCCATCAGCAACACATCGAAAGTCTCCCATGCAGGCGAGAGCTGCTCCTTATCCTCTCCCTGCGAGATCAACTCCTCGCTCACAGCAGCTGCTGTTTCTACCTGGTTGTCCTTCTCTGTGATCTCTCCGCGCAGCCGATTCATACGTTCACGCATGCTGCTCATCATCTATCCCTCCCAACACGCCATTTAGAACTGGTCTAGCAGCTGTATGCTTCTGTATTTCCCATTGATGCCTTCGATCTCTGTCCCAATACATGCCGGGCACCCATCCTTGCATGAGCATTTTTGAATTAAATGTTTTGCAGCGTTTTTTATTTCATCAAATCGCTTATACACATCTTCAGCGAGGCCGATGCCTCCAGGGTAATGATCATATAGGAAAACGGTAGGCAGTCCGGTATGCGCCGCTTTAATTTGAGATACGACATGTATGTCGCTTCTGTCGCACATGACGAGTACAGGCGCGATATGGCGCATGACATTCGCAATTCCCAGCAGAAGCTGCTCCAACGTCTTCTCCCCTATTTCAGGGTCTACCTGCTTTAATTCCATCCATGCCGCACTGGTGTGCAGCTCCTCTTCAGGCAAATGGATGGGCCCAGAGCCGATATTTTCTCCACTCGATAATTTGATTTTTTTGAAAATGGTAGGCACAGCATTTATGGCGACATCTCCAAAATTTAATGAAGTATGCTCTCTGTCCGTCGTTTTATCAATCTGCAAAACCTTTAAATTTACGGCTAAATTGGCATCAGTGTAATACTCAACATCCACTTCCCGCACATAAGCCTTCTTATGGTCCCAGTCCAGCTTTTCAACTTGGAATTGAACCCCTTCATGCAAATAAATCGCTTCATCATGCAAAAGGGTCATCGCGCTGAATCGATCCATCTCGCCAATAATTTTTACGTTGGCTACATTGCTTTGATCGATAATAACGACATTCTCTTGTGAAGCAGAGCGCAAACTGATGTTGCTTGCCGGGAAAGACTGATTGGCCCAGTAGAAGGTATCGCCGTTGCGATGTAATATTCTTTCCTCTACTAAATACTCCATGATTTCAACCACATCGACAGGGCCAAATGGCTCAGCGGCTTTGAAAGGCAGCTCATAGGCCGCGCATCGCAGATGGTCCACGAGAATAAGCAGATTCTCAGGATTTATCCGAGCCGCTTCCGGGTTCCGGTCAAAAAAGTAATCGGGGTTTTGAACGATGTGCTGGTCAATAGGCGTCGAGCTGGCTACCATCAATATAAGAGCTTCACCGTGTCTTCGTCCCGCTCGGCCTGCTTGCTGCCAAGTGCTGGCTACGCTGCCAGGATAGCCGGTCATGACGCATACCTGCAGCTGCCCGATATCTACGCCAAGCTCAAGCGCATTCGTGCTCACAACGCCGAGTATATCGCCAGCCCGCAAACCCTTTTCAATTTCGCGCCGCTGATTCGGCAAATAACCGCCGCGATAGCCGCGAATCGATTTTGCGCCTATCTGATTTTTTACAAGCTCCTGGATATGACTGAGAATTAACTCGACACGCACCCGGCTTCTGGCAAAAATAATCGTTTGAATTTTATTTTTCAAAAACTCTGTAGCCAAATGATTGACCTCGACCGTCGCGCTTTTTCTTATATTAAGAGGCTGGTTTACGATTGGCGGGTTGTAGAAAACAAAATGTTTTCTTCCTCTAGGCGCTCCGTTGTCGTCAATTAAACGCATTGGCTCCCCTGTTAGCTGCTCGGCCAATTCCTTTGGGTTTGCAATCGTAGCCGATGTGCATATAAATGTAGGGTTGCTGCCATAAAATTTGCAAATCCGTTTTAATCGCCTCAGAACATTAGCGACATGGCTGCCAAATACGCCCCGATATGTATGCAATTCATCGATCACGATATACTTTAAATTTTCAAAAAGGCTTACCCATTTCGTATGATGCGGCAAGATCCCGGAATGGAGCATGTCCGGATTCGTTATGACAATATGCCCTGCCATTCTTACTTTCTGGCGAATGGCCGGCGACGTATCCCCGTCATAAGTAAAGCTTTTTATGTCAATGCCCATCTCATCTATCATTTCAGTCAATTCGCTTTTTTGATCTTGCGATAATGCTTTAGTTGGAAATAGATACAGCGCTCTGCTCGTTTCATCTGCTGCAATGGCTTGCAGAACAGGCAGGTTGTAGCACATCGTTTTCCCGGAAGCTGTTGGGGTAACGGCTACAATATTCTCGCCCTTCTCTACTGCCTTGTAGGCTGAATATTGGTGCGAGTAAAGCTGATCTATGCCTCGCCTAGCAAGCGCATCGGCAATTCTAGCGTCTACTGTATCTGGAATAGGCTTATATTTGGCGTCTTGTGGTTCAATTTCATGCCAATTCACGATATTCTCATTACCCCGCAGCTCTTGAATGATGTCTGCTAGAGTCTTCTTTTTGAACATGGCTGATTCACCTCTTTATAACAACCATTTTAGCGAATATTTGTTCGCTTGACTAGATAGTGGGTAATGATGGTCTTCATTTAAAATGATTATCTGTCTTGAGAGTTTGACAGTATCCTCCCAAATTGACAGCGCCGACGCGAAACGTTATAGTTATGTAAATTATATTTAGATAATTATCTAAATCTCTAACCCATATATAGGTTAATCTGGGAAGGATGAAATAAATGACGACTAATCTTGCCTTTAAAGCTCTTTCTGATCCGACTAGGCGCATCATATTGGATTTACTTCGTGAGCGAGATCTGACTGCTGGGGAAATTGCCGACCACTTTCAATTGACAAAGCCTAGCATCTCCCACCACCTCCGCTTGCTCAAGCAGGCGGAGCTTGTATGGGATGAACGGAAAGGCCAGCATATTTATTATTCCCTCAACACTACCGTTTTCCAAGACCTGTTAAAATGGTTTGTCTCCTTTCAGCAATCAGATTCGGAGGGAATGAAGAGGAATGAAATCTAGCGTATTATCTTGGATCATCATCTCTATTGCCTTAATCGGAAGCTTGGCTGCTTATCCATACATGCCTGAGCAAATGGCTATTCACTGGAATGTAAGCAATGAAATCAACGGATTCGCGCACAAAGCTTTTGCCCTGCTGCTGCTGCCCGCCTTAATGGTCATTCTAATTGTTGTCATTCCGAAAAAGCAAAACTATCAAATGCACAAGTCCGGCATCCATATTGTGCAAAATGTTACGCTTCTCTGCTTGCTCGTCCTGCATAGCGTTACGATTGCTTTTGGCTACGGCGTGTCATTCAATATTGCAAAAGTAATCCTGCCGATGGTTGGCATATTGCTCGCCATCACAGGCTATCATATGCCGCGATTCCAGCCCAACAGCTTTATCGGAATCAGAACGACATATACGCTTGCAAGCGAGAGTAATTGGAGAAAGACGCACAAGAGCGCAGCCAAATTTTATTTAATCGGCGGCTTGCTGATGATTGCGGCTACATTCGTTCCTGCCCCCTATCATACGATCCTCTTCTTCGGTATTTTTGTCATGGTTGTGCTCGCATCCGTTTTCTTGTCGTTTCACTTTGGGAAGGATAGCAAATGAAAAAAACGCGTGGTAGCACCCCGCGTTTTTTTGTTTTACTCTTTAGGCAAACCCCGGTGAATTTCGATGTGGAGAAAATCCGTAGCCGCTTTCACTTGTGGAAAATATAATGCTGCCTCCGCCTCTAATTGGCTAAGATCCTCATTACTGTATCGTCCGCTAAAATGCGTCATAACGAGCTGCTTCGCATCCGCCTTTGCCGCTGCTTCTGCCGCCTCCCTGGTCGTACAATGTCCGAATTCATGCGCTTTCTCCTCCAAGCCCGCGGCAAAAGTAGCTTCATGCACCAACAGATCGGCGCCGATTGCCAGTTTAAAGGCGTTGTCGCAAGGCTTCGTGTCTCCAAGAATCGTAATCACTCTGCCGACAAGAGAAGGTCCGGTAACGTCTTCAGGCCGTACAATTACTCCGCTTGGCGATGTGACGGATTCCCCTTGCTTTAGCTTCCCGTATAAAGGCCCTGCTTCAAACCCAAGCTCTTCCAGCTTATGAACAAGCAGCTTGCCAGGCTGATCACGCTCCGTTATGCGGTAGCCAAAGCTGATTACGCGATGCTCAAGCAAGCCAACCTCTACCTTAAACCGATCATCCTCAAAAATAATACCTTCATCGCCTGATAGCTCATGGATCACAAGCTCATAGTCCAGCTGTGTAGCGCTGATGGAAAATATCGTATCGATATAGCGTTTGATGCCGATTGGACCATAGAGCTGAACAGGCGTCACTCCGCCATCGAACGAACGGCTGCTTAGCAAGCCTGGCAGGCCGTAAATATGGTCTCCGTGCAAATGAGTAATAAACACAGCCTCCATCTTGTTCAGCTTCAGCGGCGTTTGCATCAGCTGATGCTGCGTGGCTTCGCCGGCATCGAACAGCCACCAGCTGCAGCCTGGCTCAGGATGCTGCAGCGCAGCAGCTGTCACATTCCGATACTTGGACGGTCTGCCGGCACCTGTCCCCAAAAACCACATATTCATAACCTCGACCACCTCACGATTAGCAACTGCTTTTTTACTGCGTAAATGGAAACGAAGAGCCCTCTCCAGCTCGTTTTACCGAACGCCAGAGGGCTCTTTCATCATTATAATCTATAGTTTCTCAACGTTAAAATATTGCGCTTCAGGATGGGCAAATACCATCGCAGAAACTGATGCTTCCGGCTCCATCATGCACCCTTCCGTCAATTCGACGCCAATATCCTGCGGTCTCATCAAATCGAACAACGGCTCTTGATCCTCAAGGTTCGGACATGCCGGGTAGCCGAATGATACGCGAATACCTTGATAACGAGCGCCATGGCGCTGCTTCATCGTCATTTCAGCTGGATCTGGATAGCCGCAAATGTCACGCATAATATGGTGGACACGCTCGGCCATCCCCTCCGCTACTTCAAGCGCAACAGATTGCAGCGCATGCGACCGCAAATAATCGCCGTTATCCTTCCACTCATTCGCCAGCTCGCGTATGCCGTGGCCTGCCGTTACGACTAGGAAACCAACATAGTCCATGACGCCGCTGTCCACTGATTTCAAGAAATCAGCAAGGCATAGGAATGGCTCAACCTGCTGGCGCGGGAATGTGAACCGCTTGATCTCCTGCAGCGGATCTGCCGGGTTATAAATAATAACGTCGTTGCCTGATGACTGTGCCGGGAAGAAGCGATACATGCCGTGAGTCTTCACGATACCGTCCGAGGTTCCCTTTTGAAAAATATCATCTACGGTTGCTTTGAGCTGCAGCGCTTTTTCATTGCCTTCTTTAAGCAAATTATCGACATTGCCTTTAAGCCCCAAGTGATGGCCAAGCAGCATCTGCATATTCACATAAGGTATAACATAAGGAAGCGGAACATCGCGCAGCACGTGACGGTCTAGATCCGGCGGCGTAAACACAGGTGCATCCGGCGAAATTTTGGAACGGACGGCACGCGTCAATTCTGGCAATGGCTTTTTCTCTTCCTCTTCCAATCCGCCAGAAGCTTTGTAAGCGGCCATTTCTTCCTCAAGCCGCGAGCGATGCTCAGGGTCCATCAGCTTGTTCGCTATATCGAGGCCATCCATCGCATCCTTCGCATATAGGACGAGACCGTCATATTCAGGGCCGATTCTTGTTTTCGTAAATTTCCGCGTCAGCGCAGCGCCACCTACAAGGATAGGCGCATCAATGCCTGCTGTTCGCAAATCCTGTGCAGTAATGACCATTTGCTGTGCTGATTTTACTAGCAAGCCCGACAGCCCGATCGCGTCGACCTTCTCCTTGCGATAAGCTTCGATCAACTGCTCTGGCGGTACTTTTATGCCCAAATTAATGATTTTGTAACCGTTGTTCGATAAAATAATTTCAACCAGGTTTTTACCGATATCATGCACATCGCCCTTAACCGTTGCCAAAATAATTTTACCTTTAACGGACGATTCGTTTTTCTCCATGAAAGACTCAAGGTAGTTTACGGATGCTTTCATAACCTCTGCGCTTTGCAGCACTTCCGCAACGATAAGCTCATTGCCGTTAAATAAGCGGCCAACCTCTTCCATTCCGCGCATGAGCGGTCCATTGATGACTTCCATAGCCGAATATTTTTTGAGCGCCTCGTCGAGGTCGGGGATGAGCCCCTCCTTCGTTCCCTCTACAACATAGGAACCAAGACGCTCCTCCAGCGTAAGATTCGAGATTTTTTCTTTCTTCTCTACTTTCTTGTCGCGGAAAGCGGCAACGAACGCAGCCAGCGTCTCGTCCGTCGTATTGTAAATAAGCTCCTCTGCCAAGCGGCGCTCTTCATCGGGAATCGAAGCGTAACGCTCCAGCTTCTCTGTGTTCACGATCGCATAGTCTAGGCCTGCCTTTGTTGCATGATACAGGTATACGGAATTGAGCACCTCGCGTCCCGCATCCGGCAAACCGAAGGAAATGTTGCTGAGTCCGAGGATCGTTTTGGCGAGCGGGAACTTTTCCTTAATCATCCGAATGCCTTCAAGCGTCTCGACAGCCGAACCGATGTATTGCGGATCTCCCGAGCCGACAGGGAACATATTCGGATCAAAAATAATATCCTCAGGATTCATCTTATATTTCTGTGTCAGCAGGTTATAGGATCGCTCCGCAACCTCCATCTTCGCCTCGCGAGTTACAGCTTGGCCGCGCTCATCGATTAGAATCATAACGACAGCCGCACCATAACGGTGAATCAACGGCAAAATCTGCTCAAACTTCGATTCGCCATCCTCCAGGTTAATGGAGTTGATAATCGCTTTGCCTTGGGAATATTTAAGACCCAGCTCAATAATATGATCATAGGTGGAATCGAGCATGAGTGGCGCTTTAATTTTTTTCACGACCTGCGGCAAAAATTGATGGACCGCGTAAGCCTCATCGATATCGGTATCCTGCAAGTTAATATCGATAACATGCGCGCCGCCTTTGACTTGCGCCCTAGCGATCTCCGAAGCTTCATCAAACTTCTCTTCCTTCAGAAGCCGCTTGAACTTGCGCGAACCGGAAATATTTGTCCGTTCCCCGATCATGATCGGGCGATTTTCCGGTTCGATAAATACCGTCTCAATGCCGGATACGGCATTCGGATGCGAACCCATTTTTGTACGCGGAGCGTACGCAGACATCGTCTCCGCCATAACCCGAATATGCTCCGGAGTCGTGCCGCAGCAGCCGCCGGCAATATTCAACCAGCCCTGCTCAGCGAATGCCGACATCTTCTTCGCAAGCGATTCCGGCGATTCATGATAATGTCCGTTCTCATCCGGCAAGCCGGCATTTGGATAACAGCTGATCGCAGCGTTTGCGATTTCACTGAGTGTCCGCAGGTGGTCACGCATAAACTCCGGGCCCGTCGCACAGTTTAGACCAATCGAGATCGGCTTAAGGTGCTCCAAGGAGATGTAGAACGATTCTATCGTTTGTCCGGCGAGCGTTGTGCCCATCGGCTCAATCGTGCCGGAAATCATAATCGGAAGCTCTTTGCCAAGCTTGTCAAACGCATTGCGAATGCCGATGCTTCCTGCTTTTACATTAAGCGTATCCTGAGAGGTTTCGAGCAGCAGCGCATCCACGTCTGCTTCAATCAAAGCAAGCGCTTGCTCATAATAGCTCTCAACCAGCTCATCGAAAGTTACGCCGCCGGTTACCGACAACGTTTTGGTTGTAGGTCCAAGCGCACCGGCTACATAACGGGGCTTGTCTAGCGTACTGTATTTGTCGCATGCATCGCGTGCAAGCTTCGCGGCAGCCAAATTGATTTCTCTCGCTTTTTCGGGAATATCGTAATCCGCCAAAACAACGCTTGTAGCGCCAAACGTATTCGTTTCCAAAATATCTGCGCCTGCTTCTAAGTACTGCTCATGAATCAATTGTATAACATCGGGACGAGTCAGAACGAGCATTTCATTACAGCCGTCAAGCTCAGCTCCGCCAAAATCATCCTCATTTAAATTCGCTTGCTGAATCATCGTACCCATCGCGCCGTCCAAAATGAGTATGCGCTCCTGAAGCATTTGTTGTATGGTCGGTTTCGACAATTTACTACACCCTTCCCAAAATCATTAACCCATAGTTTATCAGAATACCTTTTATGTGAAAAGGTAAATCCATCGACAATCGATTTATTTTGATCTATAATAATTATATCATTTAATTTCTATAGGAAAAGAGGGAATGTTCATGGCTGAAATTAGAATTCGCAATACAGAGGAACGGATTCAAGGTGAAGAAGCTGTCCGTGCATTTCTAGAAAAGCAAGAGGTGCTTTACGAGCATTGGAATCCAGCGAAGCTAGAAGAAGGTTTACAGCAAAAATTTGTACTCTCCGATGAAGAGAAACAGCAAATATTAGCAACTTATGACGAAGAAATTCAAGATTTGGCTGCGCGTCGCGGCTATAAAACATGGGATATTATCGCGTTGTCTGATGCTACCCCTAACCTGGATGAGCTTCTAAAAAAATTCGAAAACGTGCATACGCACACAGAAGATGAGGTTCGTGCTATTACGGCAGGACGCGGCATCTTCATCATCAAAGGTACTGACGATGTTGGTTATTTTGACGTTGAGCTGGAAGCTGGCGATGTTATTTCCGTTCCGGAGTACAAGCCGCATTTCTTTACGCTGATGGAAAACCGTCAAATCGTAGCTGTTCGTCTTTTCATCGAAACAGAAGGCTGGATCGCTCACCCATTTGCTGACGAGAAGTTTGCATCGAGCAAAGCCTAATGTCATTCTAACATAATGCAAGCCCCTCGTTAGCAGCTTAAGCTGTCTGCGAGGGGCTTTTTATTGCTATAATTTAAGAGACGAGCAGCGGAAGCAGCTCTTCTAAATGCTTGATTTCATGAGTAGGAACGATCTCGTCATTGCGTACAGCGCCATGGCGATTGATCCAAACCGAGGTCATCCCAATCGTGTTTGCGCCAAGAATATCCGTTGTGAGCTTATCGCCCACCATGATGGCATGATCGGTTTTGATGCCAAGACGCTCAAGCGCATGCTCAAAAATCGATGCGGCTGGCTTACCTAGCCCGAATTCACCCGAAATTATAATATGATCGAAATAAGGAATCAGTTCCGGCACGCCTGCCAGCTTCTCTCGCTGCAAGTCAGGTGATCCGTTCGTCAATAGAAGCAGCTTGTATTTGCCTTTAAGCGCATCCAGAACAGAGAACGTTTCTTCATATACGATCGGACGCGCACGTCTTTCGGCAGGGAACTGCTCAGCTAGCTTTGCGCCTAGCTCCTCATCATCAACACCAACAGCTTTCAAGCCTTGTGTCCAAGCTGCTTTGCGATAGCCGGGTGCAAGGTTCTCTAGCTTGCGGAATTCCTCTTGCTCGCCTTCACGGAAAGGCGCCCAAAGTCCTTCAAACGGGTTGATTCCGATCAGCTTCGTAAATGGGAATGTTTCATATGACTCATAAAGCGCTCTTGCTTCACGGCGAACCGATTCCTCAAGCTCATTAGGATCTACCCCTGTCGCTGCCGCTGCCGCTTGGCATGTCGCTTCAAAGGCTTCCTTTACACTGCGGTCATCCCACAGCAACGTGTCGTCCAAATCAAATAATACTGCTTGTTTAGCCATCGTTGATCGAACTCTCCTGCCTATTTATTTTTGCGAGAAAGAAATGCCGTTCGCTTGTGCGAAGACTTTAAGCTTCTCGCCCATTTCTTCAGTCGGGAAACGGTTAGTCAATTTTGAGAATACCCAGTTTCCGCCTTTGTGCTGCTCTATAATCACATAACCCTTTTGAACGCTAATGCCTTTGATGTTGGACACAGGGATTCGTTTGTCGCCAGTCATACGGCGTGACTGTACAAAATCTTTGCCAATCGTTATGTAGGGTCTGCGGAAAAAGAATAATGCAGCCAGCAAAATATAACAGCCAACGGTTACCCAGAACATCGTATCCATTTTGAATTGCTCTGCGCCTTGCATAAGGATGATGTACATGCCGATAAATAAAATCAATAAGATTGGGGCAATGAAATTACGCCCAACGATCTTCTCAGACTTCTCGGCATTAAAGACGATTTGACCATCTCCTTGCTTCTTGCGTTGTTTGTTTACAACATTCATGTTTTTGCGCACTTTGCGCTCCCAAGATCGTGACAAGCTGACATTCCTCCTAATTGTAAAAGCTATTCAAACGGTCTGCGGAATTTTTCAATGAAGCGATTTGGATAATCCTCCGGCAGCGCGCTTATTTGCTCCAAACGATTCCATACCTCGCTTGGCATCTCCCAGCCTATTGCTCCGATATTATCCTCAAATTGCTCTAATTTGCTGGCGCCGAATATCGGTGAAGTAATGCCTTCCCGCTGAATGAGCCAGCGGAGCGCAACCTGTGCGGGAGTTTTATCAAGCTCTTTCGCTGCTTCAAGCAAAGCATCAAGAATGACAAAGTTTTTATCGAGGGCACGATTAACCCATGCGCTCTCCCCTACCTTAGAGGTTAAACGTCCTTCTGTCGGCTCTTCCCTGCTGTAACGGCCAGTCAGGAAACCGCCGCCGATAGGAGCCCAAGGAATAATGCCTACCTTCTCCTCTAAGCAAAGCGACAGCATCTCGCGATCCATTTGTCTGCTTACCAAGCTATATTGGGGCTGAATGGACACAAAACGCACATAACGGCTAGCATCGCTATAGGCTAGTGACTTCATTAGCTGCCATGCAAAGAAATTAGAGCAGCCTATGTAACGCACCTTGCCGGAAGTGACAAGGTCATCAAGCGTGCGGAGCGTTTCCTCGATTGGAGTAGCATGATCCCACACATGGACCTGGTACAAGTCGATATAATCGGTTTGCAGACGCTTAAGGCTAGCTTCAACGCCATCCATAATATGCTTGCGCGATAAGCCCACTCCGTTGATATTACCCGAAGTGGTCATACGCACCTTTGTAGCAAGGACGATGTCGGAACGCTTGTTTTTAATTGCTTTGCCTACGATCTCCTCGGATCGGCCGCTCACATAAACGTCGGCTGTATCGAGGAAATTGCCCCCGCGATCAACAAAGCGATCAATCATATCGATTGAATCCTCTTCACTTGTCGTATTGCCAAATGTCATCGTTCCCAAACATAATTCGGATACGGCTAGTCCACTTTTGCCAAGCAGATTATATTTCATCTAAACACCCTCTCATGGATATTTAATGAGTACAACTGACATTCATTAATGCTTGATATTGTCCTTATCATCAACAATTTCAATCTGATCCAGCTGTTGACGGAAATTATTTTTGAAGTTAGTCAAATATTGCTTGCGCAGCTCATCTCTCTCAGCTGTTTCTTCATCGGTTAAGCCTACCGATTTATTTTTACGAGCCAGCTCGTTAATACGTTCAATTATTTCCGAGAATTCCATTGCTTGCTCTACTCCTCTCATGATGAAAAAACCTCTACACTATACTTTGACATTTTCAACGTTCAGTTGTCAAGGAATCGTAGAGGCTTCATCGGTAATCTATGGAGTTAGAGCACTGCTATTATTGTAGAACGACCTGATCGCCAGCTTTTAATCCTTTAAGCACTTCCGTCAGCTCGGGCGTTTCGAGGCCGATTATAATTTCTTTCCGCTCATACTGGCCATTACCCGTATCCTTCATGACAAAATGCTTGTCTTTTTCACGTATGATTGCAATCGATGGAACCGCAGTTGTATTTTCCTTGCGCTCAGTCTCTATTGCGCCATTCAAGCTCAGACCTGCTATCAAATACTCGCTAGGCTCAAGAATGATGACGACCTCAAACTGAGCAGCTTGATTTAAATTATTTTGATCCGTTCCTGTTTTCGCAAATTTAGATACTTTCAGTACTTTCCCCTTCAGCTTCAGTTCCTTCATCGCATTCATCTTAACCTGAACCGGCATGCCGGGCTTGATGCGAAAAACATCCTGTTCCCCAACTAGCGCAATGAATTGCAATTTGTTCAAATCAACGACCTTGCCCACATATTCATTGTCTGTTAAAGCCTGCGGCCGTTTGTTGGCATTATCAAATAAAAAGATTCCTGTGGCCGGTGAGCGTAAGCTGGAATCTTTCAGCTTGTTTTTCTTCACAAGCAGCTCCTTCACTTGAATGCTCGACGTCACATCATTCAATTCCTTCGTCAAGCGAGCTATTTCCTTATTAACAAAAACCTTTTTGCGCCCCTCTTCAGTAGATTCCAACGGGCTCGATTCGTCATCCACCTGACTTAAATAGTCATTCAGATCAGCCTCGAGTTTAGCTTTATGCAGTACTGCCTCCGCCTGCAAAATCTCGTTTTGCACCGCTGTCTGATCGAGCTTAAACAGCACATCGCCCTTCTTCACCTGCTGGCCGTCCTCAATTGCCCACTCTGTAACCTTTGAGCCAAAGGGGGCATATACGAGCGTTTCCTGCTCATACAGCGACTTTCCTTTCACCTCAACTGTACTCGCAATCGACTCTTTCGTCACTTGAAACGTAATCGGCTGCGAGTCTGTTGCCATTAGGTCTGCGGGCCTTGATGGATTTCCAATTCTATATAATACAAAGCTGATGCCGATAATAATAAGACCAATTATTGCCCACTTTATTTTCTTCTTCATCTTTATGCTCCTTCTTCAACTTTAAATTAATCTCGTCTTATCGCTGTCAGAGCATCTGTACGTGATGCGCTAATAGCTGGATAAATTCCTGAAAATATGCCAGTGGCAAGCGCGAATGCCATACCGATTGGAATCGTTAATAAAGGAACAAATATAATGACCGAATCCTGTTCGCCGGATAAGTTCGTAATCAGACCATTAATACCCCATACGATCCAGTATGAAAATAATACGCCAAGCAATCCGCCAAGCAGACCCAGCAACGCTGCTTCTACAATAAACATATTTCGAATTTGGCTAAGGTTAGCGCCAAGCACCTTCATGATGCCAATTTGTCTTCGCCTTTGATAGGTAGACATCGTCATAGCTACGACAATTGAAATAGAAGCGATAATGAGAATAAAAACACCGATGCCAAGTGCGGCTGCTTTTATAATTTTAAATTCATTCGCAAGCCGTTCCTTTTGAAATAAATTAGTTTGCGTTGACACGACAAGCTTTTGAAGCTGTCGCTCTACTTGCTCGATTTTGGATTGATTATCGACCTTCACGATAATCGAATTATAGGATTCCTGCTGATCGCCAGGCAGCTTAAGCTCTTTCTTAAGGAGCGCTGCCGTCTCAATCGATATGTAGCCCTTCTTGTCGTACATAATCTGATCATCCTTGAGACCGCTTGGTTTTTTCAGGACGCCGACAACACGCAGCGGCCTGCTTAGAACCTGACCTTCAGACGAATAATAGCGAAACTGTATTTGCTTCTGATATAAAACGGTTGGAATACTGTTTAAGCTTTGATATTGCTCGAACACTGCATCATCATATGGATTCGTGTTTAGCTGCTCTTGTATATTTTGTTTGGTTATATCATCGATCAGACCCATAGTAGCGCCATAGTTAAGCACAATCATGTCCTCAAGATTAGATGGCCCGCCTTGCATGAATTCATTTCCGAAAGCTGTAAGCATCTCCAAATCCGTACCGATCAATTGGGTTTGATTTTGTGAAGCAAGCCCATCTAAAGTCGTCAGCTCCATATATTCAAGCTGCTGAAAAGGAGCTGCTGCCGTCACATGCTTGATTTTCTTCATAATATCAAGCTTTTGCTGCGTCAATTTCCCTTGTTTCAGCGATTCGCTTTCACTTTCATTTGCAGGGGTTTTGCTGCCAGCTCCAGCACCTGTATTTGCTGTTACCGTAATCTCATCCATTTTTAAATAGCTGTTCATCTGCTGCTCGACATAAATTTGCGCAGATTCGCCTATACTCATAGCTACAATTATGGCAGCACAGCCAATCGAAATACCTGCCGCACAAAGTGCCGTTACGACCTTCCTGCGCTTGACTTGATCCCAAGATAATCGTGTAATATCACTTATTCTCAATTTGCGTTCCCCCCGCAAGCAATCTTTCTTGAGCGGCTTCCTGCTCCGTCACGAGGTAACCATCCCGCAGCGTAATAATTTTTTCCGTTTGGGCTGCAACCTCACGTTCATGTGTAACGATGATAAAAGTCGTATCCATCGATTTGTTCAAATGCTTCAAAATCATAATAATTTCTTCTTCTGTTTTTGTATCCAAATTACCAGTAGGCTCGTCCGCAAAAATGACCGATGGCTCAGTGATCAATGACCGGGCTATACTGACACGCTGCTGCTGTCCTCCTGAGAGCTGTGATGGAAATAATTCCGCTTTATCCGGAATTCCCACCTGTTCAAGCAAAGCAAGCGCTTTTTTCTTCCTTATAGAAGGATGAATCGATTGAAACACGAGCGGCAGCTCGACGTTTTCTCGAACGGTCAAATTGGCAATCAGCTCATACGCTTGAAAAATAAACCCGATATGCTTTCGTCTAAACTCAGCCAACCGATTTTCGTTCATCGTAACGATATTGTGGTCTGCAATAAAGATTTGCCCCTCTGTAGGCTTCATTAAGCCGGCCATTAAGTTCAGCAGCGTAGATTTGCCAGAGCCGGAGCTTCCTAACAGCGCAATCATTTCTCCCTTATGTACATCAAAGCTAATATGCTGCAGTACAGCAGTCGCTTCGTTCCCATTCATGAAGGAATGGGATAGCTCTTCAACACGTAACAATTCAGCCTCTCCTTTCAATCCCCTTCAATAGACGAACTTACCTAGGGAAAACCCTGCAGTTCACACAAAAAAACTTTCTAAAAGAAGTAGATTCCATTGATCTACTTGATTCAGAAAGCTATGTATATGATGAAACAATTCTATTAATTGTAAATGACTCTCAAATTAAATGCTAGGAATAATTAGCTTTTGCCCTGGCATAATTTCCGAGGATTGCAGGTTGTTGCGATCTTTAATCAAATAAATGACATATCGAATATCTTGCTTGCCATCGGTATATTGCTTAGCGATTTCCCAAAGTGTGTCACCCGAATGCACGATAACCATATTTTCTCCAGCTGTCGCTTCTGCTGGATAACTGCCGGAAGCAGCTGTTCCTATAAGCAGAAAGCTAGTAAATAAAAGTGCGAACACAGCTGAGCAGACTACAATCTTTGCTGCATGGCGCTTCATCAATCGTCTGATCAAATGGTTAAACACCGTTGTTTTAACTGTTTCTTGTTTGTGTATCGTTCTATTAAAACTTGAACTAGTTATCATTATTCAGCACCCCAAACGTTTGTTCTGTTTTTAGAATACACGAACAAACGTTTGGAGTCAACAAAAAAATACGAACTTCTGTACTTGAGAACTTATGTTTGTACGAACTCCGGTTCTATGTTATAATTTGCTACAAACCTACTAATGGAGTGATCACAGTGTCGAAGATTTCTAACCGACAACATTCTATTCTTGAATTTATTAAGAATGAAGTCCGGGAGAAAGGCTATCCACCTTCCGTTCGAGAAATCGGCGAAGCTGTTGGATTGTTATCCAGTTCAACCGTTCACGGTCATTTGGACCGCTTGGAGAAGAAAGGCCTAATTCGCCGGGATCCCACTAAACCACGTGCTATTGAAATTTTAGATCAAGAAGGTGTGGATGGCATGATCCCCCTTTCCGTTGCCAAAGTACCTATCGTTGGTAAAGTTACTGCGGGTGTGCCTATTACCGCAACAGAGAACATCGAAGAGTATTTCCCTCTTCCTTCACACTTTGTAGGTGACAGCAGCGTATTCATCTTGAATGTCATGGGCGAGAGTATGATCGAAGCCGGTATTCACGATGGAGATTACGTTATTGTTCGTCAGCAGCAAACAGCTAATAACGGAGAAATCGTTGTTGCAATGACTGAGGATGACGAAGCAACGGTCAAGACGTTCTACAAGGAGAAAAATCACATTCGCCTGCAGCCGGAAAATTCCACAATGCAGCCGATTTTACTCCAAAATGTAACCATTCTAGGCAAAGTCATCGGACTGTTCCGGGATATCCATTAAAGCAAGTAAACGTACATAAAGAAGAGGCTGATCCGATATGCGCAAGCATAGTCGACTCAGCCTCTTCTTTGCTATTTATTTTTATTGTGTATCTTTCGGCATTCGATTCATTTTTCTTCACAAATAATGTAATTTTTCCTCCCCACTCCTGCCTGCCCTATGACAAACACCCAATCAATGAGTGATTAGCCCGCATAACCTATAATGTATTCAACACGTAAGGAGGTGCACCTAAAAAATGTCCGGTTACGTTGGTGGAGCTTTTACAAACTTAGGTACAATTTTGGTCCTATTCATTTTATTGGTGATTATCGCATGCAGCTGCGGCTTCGGCGGCTACTAATTCAACCATTAAACTTCGCAAAAGACCCATACTATGGGTCTTTTTGTGTGGACTCATATTTTTATGGCGCACTATTCTAGATCTTATATGGCTCTCTTCCGAAGCTGGCCTACAGTCATTTTTGCTTTTGAAAGATGGACAAGCTGTTGTAGATTAAGCTGTGGATAATCATATAGCAGTCCTTCATAGACGACATGAAATTGACTGTAATTCAGAAAATCATCAGGTGTAACCAGCGTCGATGGACGGTTACAGACCGGAATCCCGCTTTTCCGCATCGTTTCTGCAACGAATTGTGAACAAAAGTAGGAATGGGCGGGCCGTAAATCCCACTCCATATACACCCCCACCAAACCAATCAAATTAGGATAAGTCATTTTGCGAACCGCGCGTATAGAATGCTCCCCCGATTACTAGTTTACTAGAAGGAACGCCTTTGCTTTTATAAAACTTAATTGATTTATCTACACTATATTGGGAAAAATACATCCGAAAATGAGATAGAAACAGAATGACCCGCATGAGAGACACCTTTGGAAAAGTGTCTTTCTTGCGGGTCATTATTAGGTTATGAACTTTAGGGATTCAGATCTTAGTAAAGAGTCAAGTATTGATCTCTTTCCCATTGGTGAACTTGTGTCCGGTACATATCCCACTCGATTTCTTTCAGTTCATAGAAATGGGCAAGCGCATGGTCGCCAAGCGCATCGCAAACGATGTCGCTTCTTAACATTTCGTCAAGAGCTTCCTTCAAATCAAGCGGCAAGCTTGGAATGCCTGCATCCTGACGCTCTTCCTCCGTCATGATGTAGATGTTGCGGTCTGTTGGAGCCGGCAACGGAAGCTTGTTCTGAATGCCATCAAGACCAGCTCTTAGCATAACAGCTAGTGCCAAATATGGGTTAGCAGCTGGATCTGGGTTGCGAACTTCGACGCGCGTGCTAAGACCGCGTGATGCTGGAATCCGAATCATTGGCGAGCGATTGCTTGCGGACCAAGCGACATAGCAAGGCGCTTCGTAGCCAGGTACAAGACGCTTATAGGAATTGATTGTTGGATTCGTGATAGCAGCCATAGCACGAGCATGAAGCAAGATACCTGCCATGTATTGACGAGCTACCGCACTAAGACCAAGCTTGTCCTTCTCATCGTAGAACATATTTGTGTCGCCTTGGAACAACGATTGGTGGCAATGCATTCCAGAACCATTTACGCCGAACAATGGTTTTGGCATAAACGATGCATGCAAGCCATGCTCGCGTGCAACCGTTTTAACTACCAGCTTAAACGTTTGAATTTGGTCAGCAGCTTTAATCGCATCTGCGTATTTAAAATCGATTTCATGCTGTCCAGGAGCTACCTCATGGTGAGAAGCTTCAATCTCGAAGCCCATCTCTTCAAGCGTAAGTACGATTTCACGACGGCAGTTTTCACCCATATCCATCGGTGCTAAGTCGAAATAGCCGCCCTGGTCATTTAGCTCAGTAGTCGGCTCACCGCGATCATCGGTTTTGAACAAGAAAAATTCCGGTTCAGGTCCAACATTCATTGCTGTGTAGCCCAGCTCTTCTGCTTCCTTCAAGGCACGCTTCAAAATACCGCGAGGATCTCCGGCAAACGGTGTTCCGTCTGGCATATAAATATCACAAATCAAACGGGCAACACGATCTTGTGTAACCCATGGGAATACAACCCAAGTATCTAAATCAGGGTATAAGTACATGTCTGATTCTTCAATACGTACGTAACCTTCAATGGAAGAGCCATCAAACATCATTTTGTTGTCAAGCGCCTTCTCTAGCTGACTAACTGGAATTTCAACATTTTTTATCGTTCCTAGTAAATCCGTAAACTGCAAACGAATAAACCTAACATTTTGTTCCTGTGCTATACGTCTAATATCCTCTTTAGTGTAACTCACAGAATCATCTCCTTAGTTTGCAAATCGATTGTTATATTAGTCAAACTAGCGCTTATTTAAGAAACGAGTCAATTGACCTTGAATAAGCGATGCTTGACCTGGTCTTTTCTCGAGCAACTGCTGCTTTAGCAAACGGTGCAGCTGCTGATCAGACAGCTCGCGACGCTTCACTTCCGATTGCTCACTGACAATCGTCGCATCATCCGATTCCTTCGATACCGGATTCATCACTTGCTTAATGCCAGCGATGTTAACACCTTTCTCTATCAATGATTTTATTTCCAAAAGCCGTTCTACGTCATTAAATGAAAATAACCGCTGGTTTCCTGCCGTTCTTGCAGGTACGATCAATTCATGCTGTTCATAATACCGGATTTGCCTTGCCGTTAAATCCGTCAGCTTCATTACGATGCCGATAGGGAATAAGGCCATATTTCTGCGAATATCATCAGCCAAGCCGCATCAACCTTCCACTCGCTCATTTATACTTACATTCTAAACGTTACTATGCAAATGTGTCAAGTTATGTAAGGTTTAATCACAATTAAACCGCTATCCACAAGGCGATATAACGCAGTTAGAACACCGTACTTTGCATGAGCGTAAGTTAGGCCGCCTTGCATATAAGCGATGTAAGGTTCACGTATAGGCGCGTCAGCCGACAGCTCCAAGCTGCCTCCTTGTATGAACGTACCTGCCGCCATAATGACGGCATTCTCGTAGCCCGGCATGTCCCAAGGCTCGGGTACGACATGTGAATCTACAGCTGCTGCTTGCTGAATGCCCTGCACGAAAGCGATCAGATGCTCAGCTTGTCCAAAACGAACCGCTTGAATAAGATCGGTTCTCGGCTCATTCCATCTTGGTTTAGTTACAAATCCAAGCTCTTCAAACAAAGCTGCAGCCAGCACGCTGCCTTTAATGGCTTGGCCCACTAAGTGCGGTGCCAAGAACAATCCTTGGAACATTGGGCGAAGCGTTCCTAACATCGCACCAACCTCGCCACCAATACCTGGCGCCGTCAGTCGATAGGCTGCCGCTTCAACAGCTGCTGCTGTACCCGCGATATAACCACCGGTTTCGGCTAAGCCTCCGCCCGGGTTTTTGATTAGCGAGCCAGCCATTAGATCCACACCTACTTGGGTGGGCTCAAGCAGCTCTGTAAACTCCCCATAACAATTATCAACAAATACTAGCAGATCCGATTTCAGAGCTTTTACCCGCTTGACAATATCAGCAATCTCGGCAACGTTGAATGATGCTCTCCAGTCGTAACCGCGAGAGCGTTGAATTCCGATTACCTTCGTTTCAGCTGTAATCGATTGCTCAATACGCTCCCAGTCCAGGCCGCCGTCCTCTAGCAGAGAAACCTCAGAATATTTCACACCCCAGTCCTGCAAGGAGCCGGAACCATCACCTGGCTTGCCAATTACCTTATGAAGGGTGTCATAAGGTCTTCCCGTTACATAGAGAAGCTCGTCTCCCGGCCGAAGCACCCCAAACAACGCACAACTGATCGTATGCGTGCCTGAAACAAAATGAGGCCTAACGATCGCAGCTTCTGCCCCCATCACATCTGCATAGACGAGATCGAGAATTTCACGGCCGCGATCATTATAGCCATAGCCCGTTGAGCCGGTAAAATGAAAATCACTTACTTTATGCCGCTGAAACGCTTCAATAACTTTCCACTGATTGCGCTCCGCTATCCGTTCTACACTGCGAAAGGCATCTGCTGCCAGCAGCTCAGATTGCTCTGCCAGCTGCTCAAGATGCTCCCACAGCTTCTGGTTCTCATGTTGCAAATTCATTCCGGTATCTTCTCCTTAAAAGTTTTGCGGATGCAAAACTTACTTCGTAAGCATAAGCTTAGTTTTGCGAATGCAAAACTTACTTCGTAAGCAAAACTCTACTCTATAAATTGTTTCAATCGATGCCCATGCTGCTCGTATTCTTGTTTACTGACATGAACGGTTAGACGCAGCGACTGTTCATCGACCTCTTGATTAATAACCTCGCCGCTTCGATAGGCTAGCGCAATGAGATCGCCGCGCTCAGCTGGAACGATGAAGGTTAATGTATCGCCGCTTAGCTTATCTTGAATAGTTTGTTTTAGAAGTTCAAGATCTTCCGATTCATAGGCGCTGATGACAAGATTATCCCCGCCCGTAATGGGCAAATCAGTTAATGTGCCATTATTGACGCACATATCCTTCTTATTATAGACCATCACGGAAGGTTTATCTGCTGCGCCAAGCTCGCCTAATATTTTATTAACGACCTTAATTTGTTCATCGCGCATCGGCGAGCTGCTGTCAATGACATGAAGCACAAGATCAGCCTCGCATACTTCCTCCAGCGTTGCCCGGAACGCAGCAACGAGATCATGCGGCAGATTTTGAATAAATCCTACCGTATCCGTAAGTACGATTTCTCTGCCATTAGGCAGCTCAAGTGTCCTTGATGTTGGATCAAGCGTAGCAAATAATTGGTTCTCTACGTATACGTCTGCATGCGTCAGTTCCCGCAGCAGCGTTGATTTTCCGGCGTTTGTATAGCCAACCAAGGCGACTTGGATCGCACCTGATTTTTTACGGCGCTCGCGATGAAGCTTCCGGTGGCGAACAACCTCCTCAAGCACTGTCTTGAGATCAAAGATCCGATCACGAATATGACGGCGATCGGTCTCAAGCTTCGTTTCCCCTGGTCCCCGCGTACCGATGCCGCCGCCTAGACGCGACAGGTTTTTGCTTTGCCCAGATAGTCGCGGCAGCAGGTAGCTGAGCTGTGCGAGCTCAACCTGAATAATGCCTTCACGCGTTTTGGCGCGGCCAGCGAAAATATCTAGAATCAGCTGCGTCCGATCAACGATTTTGAGGTCAAGCGACTCTTCAAGATTACGGACCTGGGCGCCAGAGAGCTCTTGATCGAAAATGGCCGTTGTCGCGCCAAGCTCATCTGCCAGCGCTTTAACCTCCTGCACCTTGCCTTTGCCAATAAACCATTTGGAATCAACCGTTTCCTTATTTTGCGTAATCGTCGTAAGGACCTCGACCCCAGCCGTTTCGGTTAGCTGCACCAATTCTTGAAGCGACATTTCAGGGTCTCCGCCATTACGCTTATCCTTCGAAGTAACTAAGCTTATCAGTATTGCTTTTTCAATCATATCCGGATTGGTATCGTATGTTTTCTCGCTCATCTCATACTCCTTCTAAACTACGCTGTCATTATGACTTCGCGTCCCACTTCAAATCCTCAGGCCTAATCGTCATAAGCTCCTGCTTGGCAGGAACGGAGCTGGCATATTGCGTAAGCAGACGAACGGCCTGAAACCTAATCGCCTTCTCAATGGAATTCCTAACATACCTGGCATTGCTGAATGAGAACATCGTGCCGAGCTTCTCCTGCATCAAATGCTGCCTTAATTTAAATAGGGTCTGCGGCTGTAAAATATAGTCACGATCCTTAGCCATAAGCTCGCTAATTTGAATCAATTGATCAACCGAATAATCCGGGAACTCGATCTGAATCGGAAAACGAGACGGCAAGCCAGGATTCGTCAACAGGAAATCATCAATCTCTGCTGGGTAGCCGGCGAGAATAAGCACAAATTGATTTTTATGATCCTCCATCGCTTTAACCAGCGTATCGATAGCTTCCTTGCCGAAATCCTTCTCTCCGCCACGAGCTAGACTATAGGCTTCATCCACGAATAATACGCCGCCAATCGCTTTGCGAACAAGATCACGCGTCTTCTGTGCCGTATGGCCAATGTATTCGCCAACCAAATCAGCCCGTTCAACTTCGATTAAATGCCCCTTTGCAAGAACGCCCATCTTCTGAAAAAGCTTCGCCACTATTCGGGCGATCGTCGTCTTCCCCGTTCCCGGGTTGCCCTTGAAGATCATATGGTACACATGTGAGCCGCCAAATAGCCCCGCTTCAGAACGCATTCGGCTAATATAGAGCAAGGCATATATTTCGTATACAAGTGATTTCACGTTTTCCATGCCGATCATCGGCTCAAGCTCTTTCTGAATATCGGCATAATGATCTACGCTTGGAAGCGGCTTGACCGCTGGCAGCGGGTCTGCTTCTAATGCATGAGCAGATGCACCTGTTTGAAACGTTTCTTGACTTCTAAGGACCACATTAATTTGACGGGAAGGCCTTGCGGTGCCATTTCCGGGTCCCGATATGACGTGTCCACTCATCTGTCGCATCACCTATCCTTTGCATCGAAAGCTGTAGCGGCTAAACCGCACTACAAGTTTATTCTACCTTGCAGCAGCATATTAGCAGATTTACAGCGCCGAATCGGAAGAGGAAATACCGAAAGTGAGCAGCAGGGAATCAATCTTCCATTTGGTAAAAGCAAGTACTTCACGGGACTCATTATATACGGGATTGAGCACTTTGGATTTTGTCGCAGCGACTTGAAACGGCTTGAAATCAAGCTTTTTCGCAATTTCCTTTGACCTGGCTGCATGATAATCATGCGTAATAATCATTAGCTCAGACAGCTTATGCTGCTCGGCAATCGTCTTGCTGAACGACAGGTTCTCATAGGTGCTGGTCGCTTTATTTTCTAGCAACAGCTTGTCAACTGAAATACCTTTTGCTATCAGATAGTCGCGCATCCCTTCGGCTTCCGTCTTCACCGAACCGTTGCCGTCAAGACCGCCGGACAAAATAAGCTTGTCCACCAATCCCGTCTTGTATAATCGGTACGCGAAGTCCAATCTTTCCTTAAGTGCTGGACTCGGTACGTCATTCCATAATGCAGCCCCCAGCACGATGCCGGCATCCGCCTTGACCAGCTGCTTATCCATAGGAAAACCATTAATTAACCACAATAAATATCCGCACCAAAAGACGCCTGCACAAATGGTCCAGGCAACAACACGAAACAGGAGCAGCCACGGACGGCGCTTTTTCATTCGTTTCCGCGGTCTGCTCCTTCTACCTGTTGCCGTGTTCATGATTCGCTTAATTCCCCGGTTCTCTCAAGCAGGCTCTTCCGATGCTTAAGACTAAGCGTAAAATAACGGAAGCGCCCATTGCGGATGCTCGAGAGCAATTTGCCGGCTGTTTTGCGCGCTAGTGCCACATCCTTGCCATTTACGTCTCCCTGCCTAAGCGCATCCTCCAGCTCATCTTCATCCATGAGGAATACTTCACCGCTTGGCAGCACGACTACGTCCAAATAAAGATCATCAAACCAAGGCACCTGTTGATCCGTTAAGCCTTGTGTTTTGCATACATCGATATACCATTGCACGACGCGTCCCTTATCATCAAACATCGTCGTCACGACAAAATGCTCGCCTCGCGGGAAATGCTGCATCCATAAATAGCCGCGATCGGCCAAACAAAGTTTCCGTCCGTTATATTCCTTCCATAACGGCTCACGCAATTCATGAATCCGATAAAACGTCACGAGCCCTTTGAACTCATCGCCGTCAAGCGCTAGGCACGAATAGCTTTTGCGCAAGATACGCCGCCAGTTTGCCCGGTCTGAAAATTTTCTCTTCATACGGAACGTACCTTTCCGTTCATTTGGGAATAGCATGCCATCACATGCGCAGCTCTTCCTTGGTTTGATTGAGCAATGAACCAATCACGACTAACGACAGTTGAAATTGACCTATAAAAAAAGATTACCATATCTTAACGTCCATCTCCAGCCGACAGACAAAATAAACCAAGCTATTCGTCCTAAAATGAAAAAATACCGCCTCGATTAGGCGGTATTTTCCATTATTGCTCGATAATTTCAATAGCTTGAATTACAATTTTTTCGGTAGGCTGATTGTTTTTCAATGGTGTTTTCGAAATAGCTTGTACGACATCCATACCGCTCTTTACTTTACCAAAAATTGTATAATTAGGCTCTCGGTTTAAATTCGCCGCATCTGGCCCCGTGCAAATAAAAAACTGACTGCCTCCAGAATTCGGCTTGCTCGCATTTGCCATAGCGACAATGCCTTCTTCGTACTTGATTTCCGTACTCAGCTCATCCGGAATGGAATAGCCTGGCGTACCCGTTCCATTGCCCTTGGGATCACCGCTTTGGATCATAAAGGATTCGATAATGCTGTGAAATGACAACCCTTCATAAAAACCTTCCCGCGATAAAAACACAAAATTATTCACTGTTACGGGTGCTGCATCAGCAAACAGCTCGACGGTAAAGTCGCCTTTCGTCGTTTGAAACTTCGCCAAATACGATTTATCAAGATCAATCTGCATTTCCGGCATCTTGTCCCAGCTCATCGTCTTAGTCGAAGCTGCTTCGCTCTTCCCGCCTGCTTGGCCTGAACCGCTTTTGCCGCAGCTTGCCATAAGCATGACGACTGCGACAATAGCGATCAAAGAAAGGAATCGCGTTCTCTTTCTATTCAACATTACTAACCACCCGTTCCTTGCGAATTGCCGCCGGTTTCAGAGTTTCCTGATGCATTGGTGCTGTTGCCGTTACCATCGCCATTTCCAGGAGTTGGTGTAGGACTTGGAATATCCGTTACGGGATTGTCCGTTACTTCTGGAAGTTCAGTCCCGTCACCTGGAGTAGGTGTGACTTCACCTTCTCCCCCGTCGATTGGAGGTGTTATCTCACCGCCGTCAGGGTTGTTCGGATCAGGCTCCATCGGAATTTCAGGAATCATCTCCGTCTCCGGAATGACAACCTTGATTTTCTGGGATGGCGGGCTTTCCTGATCATTCTTAGCATCATAAGCAACGACATAATATTCATAGGTGATGCCCGGGAAAGCACTCATATCATCAACAGTAGTTAAAGGCGTATCTACGAAATGAATAAATTCACTCTCAGAAGCTTCCTTGCGGAATACTTGATAAGTGATTTCTCCCTCCTTATAAGGATCCCATGACAATTGAACTCTCATCTCTTCAGGAATGTATATCGCATTAAAATTCGATACAGCTGCCGGCGGCTTATCTTCTTTAATGCCTTGCGGTTTAATAAAGCTAGATTTCGGTACATTTTTCATTGCGGACTTCATAACCTTCGAGAACATGGATGCGGCTTGGCTGCTGCCAGTCTTTAGGATGTGGTCCTTATTTGTCTTATCGTATCCCATCCATACCGCTGCTGTCCACTCCGGCGTGTAGCCGACGAACCAAGCGTCACGGATACCCGAGCCTGTATAACCCGGAATACCGTGCTGAGTTGTGCCTGTTTTGCCAGCCAAAGGACGATCAATTGCCGCACGCGTACCCGTACCGCCCTTCTGAACGACCGTTTGCATCATTTCAGTTAAATAATAGGCGGTATCGGCAGACATCAGCTGCTTCGGTGCAGGAGCTTTATAGATGTACGGCGTGATCTTTTTCCCTTCGATCTTAGTGATCGTATGCGTATCTACCGATTTGCCGCCGTTAGCGAAGACGCTAAACGCAGTTGCCATTTGCATAGGAGTCGCGCCCTTAGTCAAACCACCAAGCGCTGCCGTTAGATTACGGTCATCCTTCTCCAAGGCGAAGCCAAGCTTGCTCGCAAAAGCAAATCCGCTCTTGAGTCCTACTTGATTCAGCATCCAGACAGATGCTAAATTTCGCGAATCCTTGATCGCTTGGGTCATCGAGACCGGCGTTGCTCCCCATCTATCGGTCGGACAATAATTGCCGTAGCATTTCTGGTCATTAGCAAGTACGGTCCATGGGTAGTAATCGCCTGATTCAAGCGCTGGGCCGTATGAAATGATTGGCTTGAAGGCAGAACCGGGCTGACGGGCAACCTCAACGCGATTGAGCCCCTTCTTCACATAATCCCTGCCGCCTGATAAAGCCTGGATGGTGCCGTCGCGGTGATCGATAATAATCATCGCGCCTTCCACCTGCTGATCATCCTTGCTCTTCTCAAAGTTTTTATCATTGGCAAACTGCGCATCCAGCGCGATTTGCGCTTGCTGGTTAAGAGAGGTGTAGATGCGGTAGCCGCCGATCCGAAGCTCTTCCTCGGATTTATTTGTTTTCAGCATTGCCTCTTCGACAACGTAGTCCACAAAAGCGGCATACTTGTCCGTATTTCTCTCATCAAAGTTTTTTGGAACCTCGTATACGACCGCCTTCGCTTCCTCCATCTCAGCAGCCGTAATATATCCTTGGTCATACATAAGCTTCAATACGACCGCTCTCCGGTTCATTGAATCCTCTGGATGGTTAATCGGATTGTAGCGGTTAGGCGCTTTAGGCATAGCTGCAAGCGTAGCGATCTGCCACAGCTCCAGCTTATCAAGATCGCTGTCAAAATAATATCTCGCAGCTTCCTTAACCCCGTGAACCCTTTTGCCGAAAAAGATCCGGTTCAAATACATGCCTAAAATTTCTTCCTTGGACATTTTATTCTCAAGCGCTACGGCGATTGATGCTTCAGTCGCTTTACGGAAGAACGTTTTGTCTGCCGTCAAAAACACGTTTTTGGCAAGCTGCTGGGTAATCGTACTGGCACCCTCTACAGCGCTGCGGGCGATAACGTCCTTCACTACTGCTCGCCCGATGGCAAAGAAATCAATTCCCGAATGCTCATAGAAGCGCTGATCTTCCGTTGCGACAATCGCATTAAGCAATTGCTTCGGAATTTCCGAGAACTCGGCAAGCTCGCGATTTTCGTTCGGATCTGACAATCTCGCTACTTCTTCACCATTCGCATCATAAATAATTGAAGCTTCGCCAAAGTCCAGCTTATTGGCATTCTCGGTCAACACGCGCTCACCGTTCAATACAATAAGCAAGTAGCCGATAATACCGCATACGATAGCGATAACCGCCGTAAAGAACAAACCATAAAACCATTTCTTCCCCGATATTTTCTTTTTCTTCTTCTGTTTCGGTGCAGTCTGTCTGCGTGGTCGTTCAGCCATTGCCGACTCCCCTCCTGTTGATCCAAAGTTCGTCTATCTATTTTTGCCATAAAACGACAAGAGCAACCCAGCTTGGAGCGGGTTGCTCTTGCATGCCGCTATCTAGTTAAACGAAACACGTTGTTAGAAAGTTTCACTACTGCTCCTGCCTATGAGTCGGATCCGCTATGGTCCTGCTGCATAAGAGAAACGTTGCGCTGCGGGGTAAACGTCGAAATAGCGTGTTTATATACCATTTGTTGACGACCTTCGCTGTCTATGATGATTGTAAAGTTATCGAACGCTTTAATAACGCCCCGAATTTGAAAGCCATTCATTAAAAAAACCGTAACCGGTATGTTGTCTTTGCGAAGCTGATTTAGGAACGTATCTTGAATATTGATCGATTTGTTCATTGGACGTTACCCCCGTCTTAAAAAGATTGATTAGAAGTATATTCAAGATTAACTTGAAACTTTCCTGCTATTATAGCATGAACGACTTCCAAATTGTTGTGAAAATTTTCCCCCATGTCGATCCAATGAATGTCATTCATATGGCGGAACCATGAAAGCTGGCGTTTGGCAAATCTGCGCGTATCTCTTTTTAACCTCTCGACAGCTGCTTCCAGCGTACAATTACCGCGCAAATAATCTGCGATTTCCTTGTAGCCAAGACCTTGCATGGCAACTGCGGCAGGCGGCAAATCTCGTTCTAGCAGCTGCCTAACCTCATCTACCAGATCCTGCTCCATCATCAAATCTATCCGCTGCTCTATTCTACGATACAACGCTGCACGGTCCATAGTCAAACCGATGATGCAAAGCTCGTAGGGAGATTCCTTCGTTTGCCCCGTTTGCTGCTCAGAAAAGGTCTGCCCTGTCAAATGATATACCTCAAGCGCGCGAATCACACGCCTCAGATCATTCGGGTGCAGCCGCTCCCCGGCAGGCGGGTCAATCGCGGCCAGCTTCTGATGCAGCGCTTCGGCACCGAACTCAGCCGCAAAACGCTCTTGCTCCAAGCGAAACGCTTCATCGGAGCCAATGTCAGCGAACTGGAATTGATAACAAACCGATTCAACATATAGGCCTGTTCCGCCAACGATAAAAGGCAGCTTTCCCCTTGCAGCAATTTGCGCAATCGCATCCGTTGCCCCCGCTTGGAAATCGGCTGCTGAATACGATTCATCCGGCTCGCAAATATCGATGAGATGATGCGGAATGCCCTCGCGCTCATCTCGTGCGATTTTGGCTGTTCCAATATCCATGCCCCGATAGACCTGCATCGAATCACCGGAAATAATTTCGGCATTCCAGGCTTTGGCTATGTCGAGGCTCATGCGCGTCTTGCCGACCGCAGTTGGTCCAATAAGGACGAGCAGCGGCTGCTTGCGTGTCGGGCTCCCATCATGATTTGCCTGCGCGATGTTTAGTTGTTCACTCAAAGCTGTATCACTCCATATGCGATTTTCGAAGTATTTACATGCCGACGTTCGAAGCCGAGCCTTGCAAATTCTTCACTTGCTTGATGCTCCTTGAGCACAACGCTTTTGCGGGCAACCCGCTTCGCCTGCTCAATCGCTTCACTCGATAGCGCATCCATGTTGGCAACGGCGCGAAGCGGCTCCATGGCGCTTGATTCATGAATCGGCTGTCTGAACATCGGATCGAAATATACGATGTCAACGCTGTTGTCAGGCAATCCTGTCAAATATTTTAAATGATTCACGCATTTCATCGCAATGCGTCTCATTGCCTCATTCACATCGGGAAGACTTGTCTGATAGCCAGCCAATCCTTCTCGAACGATTGCGCAAAGGACAGGCTCGCTTTCGAGAGCAGTAACCAAGCCGCTAGGTCCAGCGGCATAGGAGAATACGAGCGAATCCGATGCAAATCCTGCTGTGCAATCGATGACTTGATCCCCTTCTGCGCAGCCAGAGAGCTGTATGAGCGGATCGGTCTCCCCTCGACGCAAACGTTTGACCCGGACAAAAGCCATGCTCGGGTGAAAATAAAGCGGCGTCTCCGATTGACTGTCATAATAACGGACTTCTTCCTCGGTCACGACAATCAATCTCCTGTCATGGCTAAGCGTTAGAAGCTTATTGACCGTCAAATTACCGCGTGCTTTGAGCGGTGAAGCAAGCTCGGCAGAAAGCCTTTCCGCTTGCTCAAGCGCGCGGGCAGACGGCTTGGCCGTCGTAGTGACGATCACGACATCACCCGCTTGAACATTTTCTCCAGCTGATAGGTCGAAAGATGCACGATGATAGGTCGTCCATGCGGACAAGTGTACGGCTGCTTGCAATTTGCAAGCCTTGCCAGCAAAGTCTCGCCTTCCTCCCGGTTCATCCGGTCATTCGCCTTAATCGATGCTTTGCATGCGCACATAATGGCCGCTTTCTCGCGCAGCTTGCCGATGTCAATGGACTTTCGCTCGGTTATAAGCAGCTCCGCCATTTCCTCAAGCAAGGACTGCTCCTCGCCCTGCGGCATCCATTCCGGATAAGACCGAACGAGAAACGTTTGCGCGCCGAAGGGCTCCAGCTCTACTCCCGCTTGTGCAAACATAGGAATAAGATCTCTTAGCTGAGAAGCCTCGCCCGTCGTAAATTCAAGTGTAAGCGGAACGAGCAGCTGCTGGCTCGCTGCTTCGGGATGGCCAAATTTATGGAAATAATATTCATAGTTAATCCGTTCATGAGCCGCGTGCTGATCGATCAAATAAAGTCCATCCTGTGACTGGGCAACGATGTAAGTGCCGTGATGCTGCCCGATCCAGTACAGCTCAGGGAACGATGGCTCGCCGCTTGGAGCATCGTCATCGGATGGCAGTTGAGCGACTGGCGCTTCAACCGGAGGCAAATCAAGCGTAGCATTTGCTTCTTTAACGGAAGCGTCAACCACAGGCGGTTCTGCTTCTACTGTCTCTTTCATTAAATCCTGCTGCACGGTCTCTGCAATCGACTGCTCGGCTATGGATGCTGCCGCTTGCGCCCAAGGAGCTGAAGCCTCCCGAACGGCAAGCGGCTCCGCATTCGCGACAGGCGGAGCATACAGCTTCTCCGCAGCATTCCGCGGCACGTATTCTCGCTCAATTACCGGCGGCTTATACGAGGAAGTATTCGATTTATTCGACGATGGAGATGGCTGAAACGGCTTAAAGGAATCCGCCGCCGGCTCAGGACGGTGAAACGATATCGCGTCCTGCACGAACAACGGCTTGGAGCGCTCCTGCTTGCTGCTCGAATCCGGTCCCGGAATATGCCGCTGGCGTCCGAGCACCGCTTTGATGGCATCCTCAATCAGCACGCGAAGCTCAGGCTCCTTGCTGAATCTAACCTCCATCTTGGAGGGATGTACGTTGACATCAAGCAAGCTTGGGTGCATCCCAAGCTCCAATATCGCCAGCGGAAAACGATTGATCGGCAAAAGTGTATGGTACGCTTGCAGCAGCGATTGGTTAATCGTAAGGCTGCGTATATAACGCCCGTTAACGATCGCGGTAATGCCATTGCGATTCGCACGGGTCAGCTCCGGCTTCGATATGTAGCCGCGAAGCTCGTAATCAGAGGTTTCCGCTTCAATGGGAAGCATCACCTTCGCTGTATTAGAGCCATACACGGCAGCAATGACTTGCAATCTGTCGCCCGTTCCAAGCGTGCGCAGCAGCACGTTTCCGTTATGCTTAAACGTAAAGGCGATGCCAGGGTGAGCAAGCGCGATCCGGTTAATATAATCGGAAATATGGCCAAGCTCGGTTTGAATGGCCTTCATATATTTTAACCGCGCAGGTGTGTTGTAAAATAAGTCCCGCACGGTCATTTCCGTTCCTTGCGGCGCATTCGCCGGCTCATCGATTGTCACCTTGCCGCCTTCTATGACGATGCGGCGCGCAAGACCCGTTGACGTCTCCGATGAGATGCATTGCAGCCGCGAAACGGCGGCAATACTCGGCAGCGCCTCGCCTCGAAAGCCCAAGCTCGCAATGCGAAAGAGATCGCTGCTCGTCGAAATTTTGCTCGTGGCATGCCGTTGAAAAGCCGTTACGATATCTGAGGCTTCTATACCATAGCCGTTATCGATAACCTTTATGAGCGTCAGTCCGCCTTCTTCAATCATAATATCGACGGTCGTACTGCCTGCGTCTACCGCGTTCTCGACCAGCTCCTTTACGACCGAAGCCGGTCGTTCGACTACTTCGCCCGCTGCAATCTGGTTGGCAAGCTGCTCGTCCAGCACTTTGATTTTTCCCATTTCGTTACCTCTCCCCCTCTCGCATGGCTAGTCGTTCAACTTGCTCTTCATATCATTCAGCCATTGCATTGCTTGCATCGGCGTTAAATTAAACAGATCGAGCTTCCGTAATTGCTCCGCAAGCTGCTCGGCTTTTGGACTAGCTTTACGCTTTGCGGGCTCTGCTTCCTTCGCAGCCGCCGGCTCGTCAAAGATCGAGAGCTGAACGATCCCGCGCGACTCCAAAGCCATCTCAGCTTGCTTCTTCCCTTCCGCTTGCAAGGAAGGGATCTGCTCATATGAATAGGTAGAATCAGCATGAAGTGAAGCTGCTTTAGCGACCGGCGCTATCTTTTGCGAATCCAATTCAACCGTCTCATCCAGCAGCTCATACGCTCTGCCGATAATCGACTGCGGCAAGCCTGCCAATTGCGCGCAATAAATGCCGTAGCTTGTACTTGCCGCGCCCGGTATTAGCTTACGTAGAAACGTTACATTATCGCCGCTTTCCTCAACAGCCATACGTGCGTTAGTGAGCGACGGCAAAGATTCCTCCAGATGCGCCAATTCATGAAAATGCGTGGATACGAGCGCTTTGCAGCCGATATGATGATGCACGTACTCGATAACCGCCTGCGCGATTGCCATTCCTTCGCCGGTTGAGGTGCCGCGGCCCAGCTCGTCGATAATGACGAGGCTGTTCGAGGTTGCCTTCTCCGTCATCAGCTGAATGTCCTTCATCTCCACCATAAACGTGCTCTGGCCGCCAATGAGATCATCGGCTGCGCCAATACGGGTGAAAATGCGATCGATTAGCGGAATGACCGCTGACTTGGCCGGAACGAAGCAGCCCAATTGCGCCATGATGCAAATAAGCGCCACTTGGCGCATGTACGTGCTTTTGCCAGCCATATTCGGACCTGTAATAAGCAGCATCCACTGCTTGTCCTTATGAAGCTCCGTGCCGTTCGATATAAAAGGCGTGCCATCCATCATCGCTTCAACGACCGGATGCTTGCCATCCTCGATGTGCAAGTCATAGCTTTCCGTCACCTGCGGACGGGAGAAACGACGCTCCACGCTGACCGTTGCCAGCGATTGATACACGTCAAGCTCGGCGATGATCGCGGCAGCTTTTTGAAGCCTGTGCAAATGCTGCGACAGATGATCTCTCAGCTCTATGAAGCGCTCATGCTCCAAATCGACCATTTTGTCTTCTGCTTCAAGAATTAGCCTTTCCTTCTCTTTCAGCTCGGGCGTTACAAATCGCTCTGCATTGGCAAGCGTCTGCTTGCGCTCGTACCTGCCTTCAGGCAGGCTCGACAAATTCGCCTTGGAAACCTCTAAATAATAGCCGAAAATACGGTTGTAGCCGATTTTGAGCGTCTTGATGCCGGTTGCCTCGCGCTCCTGCCGCTCGAGCTCAGCCAGCCACTTCTTGCCGTTCGTGCTCGCTTCGCGCAATTGATCCAGGTACGCGTCATAGCCAGGCCGGATAAGCCCGCCTTCTCGAATCGTAACAGGCGGCTCGTCGACCAGCACCGTCTCGATAAGATCAGCCAGCTCAGAGCAGTTATCCGTGCCGTCAACAAGCGCCTGAAGCACCTTCGAGCCGGATTGCTCACATAATGCTGTCAGCTGCGGAATACGTCGCAGCGAGCTGCGCAGAGCATTCAGATCGCGTCCATTTGCGCTGCCGAAGGCTACTCTGCCAACCAGCCTCTCAAGATCGTAAATCGGCTGAAGCTCCGATCTAATATCATCTCTCAATATCAAATCAAGGTATAAGGTCTCAACCGCATCAAGGCGTGCCTCTACAGCGGCGCTGCTCAGCAGCGGCTTATCGATCCAGCGGCGCAGCATGCGCGCTCCCATCGACGTCTGCGTGCGATCAAGCAGCCAAAGCAGCGAGCCCTTCTTATTGCGGTCGCGTACAGTTTCGGTGAGCTCCAGATTTCTTCTTGTATAGTGATCCAAAATCATATATTGATTAGGCTCGTAGCTCGTTATTGAACGCACATGTCCGAGCGAGCGTTTTTGCGTTTCCTCCAAGTAGCCGGTTAGGACGCTGACCGCCTGCAGCCTGGCTCCTGCAATTTTAGCAAGCTCTTGCTCGCCGAACTGCTCTGCCAGCTTGTCAACGGCCATCGGCTCGCGAGCTGTCAGCAGCAGCTGCTGCTTATTCCAAACCGCTGCCGCTTGCACAAGGCTAAGCAGCTCGCTGTCGCCTACGAGCTCAGAAGGCTGATAGACGTTTATCTCATCGATCAGCGCTTCGATATGCTCGGGAAACGAAGTGACATAAAGCTCGCCAGTCGATAAATCGCATGCGGACAGGCCGAGAATGCCGCCAAGTCTGACAATGGCAGCAATGAAATTATTGGTTTTGCCCTCAAGCGCCTTCGATTCCATAACCGTGCCCGGCGTAATGATGCGTACAATTTCCCGGCGCACAACGCCCTTAGCCGCCGCCGGGTCCTCTACCTGCTCGCATATCGCTACCTTGTAGCCTTTATCAACGAGTCTGCTAATATAGTTTTCGGCGGAATGATACGGCACGCCGCACATTGGAATTTTCTGCTCGCCGCCGCCTTCTCTTCCCGTCAGCGTAATTTCCAGCTCGCGGGATGCCGCAATGGCATCCTCAAAAAACATTTCATAAAAATCGCCTAATCGAAAGAACAAAAAAGCGTCCTTCGCTTCTTCTTTAATTGCAAGATATTGCAAAATCATTGGAGTATACCCAGCCATTCCGATCCTCCTCAATAACGTATCTATCATGACGCATCGTTCGTATTCCTATAGTTAATATCATTAATTACATACGCAAGCCCATTAAAGCGCTGCTTCCCACGCAGTAAACATTAGATATCCATTATAGCAAGCGGAACAGATGTGCGCCATAAGCGAAACGGTTTAGCTAGGAAAGAACGTTAGGCATTCACTTGGAAAGGAAGAATGGTATACGTGTTCAAGTGATCTGACACACATAAGAATTTACGGAATGAATTACAGCGGAAGCCGCCACTTGACGCGAATATCCGAGTTCTCATCCCAAGTCGTTCCGCGCCTTGCCGCCTCGAAGAGCGGCTCGATGCAGGGGGCAAGCGCGGGGTAGCTTGATGTGGCGGCGATGGAACTCGCGAGGCCGTCCAGGCAGCCGGCCAGCTCGGAGCGGTCGCCGGCGTAATAAGCTTCTACATACCGCTCCTCCAAAGCTGGCATGTAAGAAATGTTTAGCGCTTCGCGGGCGCATAGCAGCACTAACGCGAAGGAGGCTTTGGCCGCTGCCGGCGAGACGAGCCAGCTCGGCAGCGTCCGGTATTCGAACCCGCCATGCGGCTGCTGGCGGAAGTCCCCGAGCGTTCCGTAACGGGGACGGCGGGCCCGCCCGGCGGGGTCCTCTACGAGCGCGAGCGGGAATGCCGCGTAGCTGTCGAGCAAGCGGAGCAAGCGGCTCGTTAGCGGCGCTCCGCTGAGGTGGATGTGCCCGCCGAGCGCTAGCCCCGGCACGGGCATGGCTCCAGCGGCCCAGCGCAGCGCGGGCTCGCTGATGCGGTCGGCGGCGCGCAGCAGGAGCCGCCGCACGTTCGCGGCGAGCGCGGCCGGGCTATCGGCCGGCTCGGGCCGCAGCTCGGCGACGGGATACAGCAGCCGTCGCCCCACAAGCACGGCGTCGGCCCCGGCTGCCCCGCCGACGCCAGCGCCAAAGAAACGCGACGCCGCCGCAATCTTGCCCGCCGGCGTCACAAGCACAAACTCTGGATCAGCGCCAATAAGCAGCTGCCGATCCGCAGCCCCCGCTCTCGCCGCCGCATGCCAAGCGGCGAATCGCTTCAGTGCCGCCGCCTCCAGCCTCGTATCCCTCAGCTTCGGCCAGGCAGCGCGGACGGCTGTGCGCCCGTCCCCGCCAAGGGCGATCTCGGCCTCACCGATATCGAGGCCCAGCGTGTACAGCGCAGATACCGCTGTACGAACCACCCGCCGCAGCGCCGGGTCCTCCGGCCAGCTTCCAGTTCCCGCAGCCAGCAGCGGCTTGCTTGGCATCGTTTTGCCTGAGGCGTCGATGCGCTGCATCTCCACCGGCTCCAAATGAACGATGCCAACTCGGAACAAACGCTCGCTTTCTATAGGAGAGCCGCCGCAAAGACCCGCCCTTCGCCAAATATGCCGCTTCTTTTCATCATTCATTTTAGCAGCGATGAAGCCATTGACATTCAGCACCCAAGCGCCCGGGAACCGGCTGCAATCGATCGTTCGGGAATCCGACCACGCGATTACCGCATCGCCCGCGAGCACGTCAGTCCATGGCTTCGAACGAAGCGGCTTTCCGCTTCGCTCACCCGAAACAGCCGGATCATTTCCGCTATGTGCAACGCTCTCCAGCCGATCGTAGCTGCCTCGCCATATCCACGTCGAAGCCATCCTGCTTCCCGCCTTTAATCATTTTTTACTTGAAGGTAAGTCATGCCTCCAAAGATTTCAAAAAAAAAGAGGGCTTTCGCCCTCGAATTTACTGCAGCCGCAGCATATGATACCTTAGGGCAGCAAAGCTTCCCGGCTTGCTTACAGCTCGTCGTCCAGCAAGTCTGGATCCAAATCCTCATAATCGTTATCGCCGAGGCTGAACTCCAAATCCTTGCCGTCCAGGTCGCCGCAACCGCCTGGAAGTACTGCTACGCAAACCTTAGTCTCGGCAATTAGCTCTACCGAAAACTCACGCTCTACACGAATCACTACGCCAGAACCGTTCGAAGAAATATTCGCTTCGATACAGTTCGGCTCCTGAATCACGTCGGCAGACACTTCCACTGTAGAAGGCCGATGCTTCGGATCTACATAGGAGAGGTTGACATGCTCGACGTAATGCACGGATTCCTTAGCTACGTCTGTCTGCGAGTTTTTGCTGTACGAATACCAAATGTTGATATCGTAAGTACCAATTACCTCAATGCCGTCGCCCGAACGAACCGCTTCATACTGATGGTTGATTATCCATGCGCCCAGAATACTGGTCGGATGATGAGGCGGCGTTACGGTATGGGTTACAGTGGAAAACTTACGACCTTTGCCGCAGACAGCTTTCGTAATTATTTCTCTGTACTGGAGCTGCTTATCTGCAATAGTCATTGATTTAACCTCCTCCATACAATCATTCATTTAAAGTGTATGCAGGACATTCGTCTAGGGTGACTGTTTATTTTCTCGAAATATAAGATTATATAAGTTTCATACTTATAGCGATCCATATAGATCTTTGCGGAACGTATACTAGACCGCCCAAGGCCTTCATATCGCCGTTACGCTTGAAAAATACGAATACATAAGTCTCACACTTATACCGATGCTTATATTTCTCAGCTATACGTATGCTGCGCCGCCTTAGTAGACGTCAGCCGTATACGCTTGAAATACAAGATATTATAGGTTTATTCCTATAATCACGCTTGTATTTCTACGCGATACGATTGCTGGGACTCCTATGGTCATCACAGCCGTATACGCTTGAAATACAAGATATTACAGTTTGGAACTATAATTCCGCTTGTATTTCTCCGCGATACGATAGCTGCGTCTCCCTTGCCGCCACAGCCGTATACGCTTGCCTTCGCAACGAATTTTTCCCTTTACATTCTATGGCAAAAGTTCGGACGACATGACTTTTCTTTTTTTTAATCGCTTCGCAATGGCTAAATACCGCTCCAGCTCTCGCAGAAGCATGAGAAGCGACGCGCGCACTTCGAACTCATCGCGTGTTTTTGGCAGTTCCATCGCTTGGAATGCTTCCGCCAGCTTCGTGTGCCGATCTTCGACATTTCCCTCGTACACATCCGATTTCACATCGCTCGAGAGCTGATCCAGCAAATCGGCAATCATGACCGCTTGAGGAAATTTCTGATAGACGAACGCCAGCTCAACGAGCATCTGCTGCACCGATTCAAGCTGCTGCCTCCGCATCTCAAAATAACTGGACCAGTACTCCTCTTGACCCCAAAGCCGATTTTCCCGATTTCGAACGGATTGGAGCGCACCTTCGTCGATGGCCCTGTAGGCTTCCAATAAGTTCGCCGCCATTCCACACATGCGCTGGATTTTGCAGTGTGAACGCCATTTCTTGAAAAATAACGCCGAAGTTTTGCTCAATTGCGGAACGATAAGAGCTAAGACGATGCTCATCCTTCGGCATGTAGATGATGTTCAAGATCGTTGCCCATCCGAGTCCGGCGAACAGCAGCATGATTTCATTGCCGATAACCCATGTCGTCACCTCACCATGATTAAATAGATGAAAGACGATAACAGAGCTTGTGACGATACCATCCTTCAATTGAAATCGCGACAATATGGGAAAGGTGATGAGAATAAATACGGCAACCGCCCAAATGTGAAAGCCGAACAGCGTAAAGATTAGCGATGCAAAAAAAAGTCCGAGCACCGAGGCGATAAATCGCACAAATGCGCTCTTCAGCCCTTTCATCCGCGTCACTTCAACGCCGAGTATAGCAAGTATACCGGCGCCAAGCGGCGGCTCCAGCCCAAAATATACAGCAGTATAAATGGCTGCGATGGCGGCTAGCGCCGTTTTGATAATACGAATGCCCATGAATCAACCTCGCGTACAGTAGGATTTATTTCTACATCCTACCGCTCGCGCCAGCCAGCCGTCAACCGCCGCTCAAGCGCAGCAACGAGCTGATACATAACCGTTGCGACTACTGCGATAACAATCAAGCTGGATAATACGAGTGTGAAGTTGAAGACTTGAAAGCCATAAATAATCAAATAGCCAAGACCCAGCTTCGCAACGAGAAACTCGCCAACGATCACTCCGATCCACGCCAAACCGACATTTACCTTCAAGGTCGATATAATAACAGGGAATGAGCCAGGCAAAATTACAAGCTTGAACAATTGCAAGCGAGAGGCTCCGAACAGTCTAACGACCTTGATATAACCCGAGTCGATCTCTCGGAAACGATTGTATATATTCAAAGTCGTTATGATTACAGTAACCGACAAGGTGATCGCCACGATCGACATAAAGCCCGGACCAAGCCCAACGATGAAAATCGGCCCAAGCGCCACCTTCGGCATACTGTTTAGCACGACCAAATAAGGATCAAACACCCTCGACAGGAACGGAAACCACCAAAGCGCAGCCGCAACCGCGGTCCCAAGCAGCGTTCCAAGCACAAAACCGACAATCGTTTCCGTAACCGTCATGCCGACATGCGGCCAAATCGAGCCGTCCATCATCGTTTTCCAAAGCTGTAAAACCATTTTAGACGGATAACTGAATAGCAAAGGATCAATCCAATCATTGCGCCCTGCAGCTTCCCACATACTAACAAATAAAAGGAGAAGGACAGCTTGGGTTGCCACTACCGCAGCCGTAATGCGTCGCTTCCGCTCTTTGAAGCGGGCATGCAGATCGCTCATCCAGTGGCTCCGATCCTCATGAATGCCGGAGATAGCCGCGGTATCCGGTTTCTCCGCCTTGTTAGGTCCAGTCCCCTTGCGTTCATCCATTCTGTCCACCTCCTTCCAATTCATCCCTTTCAAGCTCAGCCCATAAGCGTTCGAACAGCTCTTGAAAGCCCGGCAGCTTGCGGGCCGCCATAGGCGCTGCCCGGCGAATTTCTTCAGGTATTTCTACCTCGCATCTAATATGGCCCGGGTTGCGGCCAAGCACGATTACACGATCGCTCATCGCAGCCGCTTCTGCCAAGTCATGCGTCACGAGTACGGCTGTTTTGCCAAGCCGCTTCAGCGTCTGATGGACCAAATCCTCAAGCTGAAGCTTTATATGAAGGTCAAGCGCCGAGAACGGCTCATCGAGCAGAAGCACCTCCGGCTCGGTCGCAAGCGTTCTTGCCAGCGCTACCCGTTGCCGCATGCCCCCTGAAAGCTCATGCGGATATCTGCGGCCTGATTCAGGCAAGCCAAGCTCGCCTAGCAGCTTATCTATGGCAATTAGTGCCTTCTCTGTCTTCTGGCCGCTAATTTCAAGCCCGATTGCGGCGTTTTCTCTAATCGAACGCCATGGAAACAAATAATCTTGCTGCAGCATATAGCCTACTTTAGGCGAGGGGCCGACCACCCGCTCGCCATTAAGCAGTACTTGACCCTTTGTCGGTGGAAACAAGCCTGCGAGCAAGCTGAGCACTGTCGTCTTACCGCAGCCGCTTGGCCCGACCAGGCTGATGAACTCCCCGCGATCAACCGTTAGCTCTATTTGCTCAACTGCGAGCGAGGCTCCCTTTTCATTCACATAGACATGTGATAATTGCTGCAGCTCAAGCACCGGTACATGCGTCATGCCTAAGCCTCCATTTCCTGCCCACGCGGTTATTTCACCGCTTCGACCGCTTTTTCAGCAAAGCTTGTATCTACCAGCTCGCTATGCTCCGTCCGTTTTTCCAGTTCACCCGCTGTTGTAATGACGTCAAGCAGGTTATTCCACTCCGCTTCGTCAATGATCGGATCCGTGGCGAACGAGCCCTGCTGCTTGTAACGATCGATCGAGCTTTTTAAAATATCGCGATCTACATTTTCAAAATAAGGAAGCACGACTTCCGTAATCGCTTCGGCGTCGTTGTCCTGAACCCAAAGCTGTGCTTTATGGATCGCATTCGTGAACGATTGAACCGCTTTTTTATTTTTCTGGATATAGCTTTGCTTCGCCATGAAGACCGTGTAAGGCAGATGCCCGCTTTCAGCGCCAAATGATGCGACAACTTGACCTTTGCCTTCCTTCTCAAAAATCGAAGCCGTCGGCTCGAATAACTGGACATAATCGCCTGTTCCTGATGCAAATGCTGCCGGAATGTTCGCAAAATCAACGTTTTGGATCAGCTCCAAATCGGCCTTCGGATCGATGCCCAGCTTCTTCAGCGCAAATTCGCCAGCCATCTGAGGCATGCCGCCTTTTCTCTGTCCTAGAAAAACACTTCCCTTTAACGAATTCCAATCAAAATTGGCGTCCGCCTCTCTGGCTACAAGGAACGTCCCATCGGTTTGCGTAAGCTGAGCAAAGTTGATGATTGGATCGTCCGTCCCTTGCTGATAGACGTAAATAGACGTTTCTGAGCCGACTAGCGCAACGTCAATGGCGTTCGAGAGCAATGCCGTCATCGTTTTGTCGCCGCCCGGCGTCGTCGTCAATTCCACGTCTAGCCCTTCCTCTTCAAAGAAGCCCTTCGCTACCGCTACATACTCCGGCGCATAAAACAATGAGCGTGTTACTTCTCCGATTCGGATTTTCACTTTATCCGAATCCCCTTTGCCGCAGCCTGCCAATACAGCAGTCATGACGAGTGTTACACAAAGCAGCAGCGACATTACCATACGTCTTTTCATTTTGGGTCCCTCCTGCGCATTTTGCGTTAAATAGATGTACTCCAGCCTATGCGGTAGTGCCATACGCGGTGAATGCGCGCAAAAAAAGAAGGCTGCCCGCGTGTCGTCAATTTGACGGTCGGACAGCCTTCGATTTGAAACTGGAACAGAACTCTTGATGAAATATACCGTACAGCTTACAGCTTATAAATATCTGTATATTTGTTCGTTAAATACGTAACCAAATGCTGTGGGTCCAGCGGCTTGCCCGTTACGCTCTGAATAAGCTCGGAAGGCGTTCTCAGCTTGCCGTATTTGTAAATGCGCTCGACGAGCCATTTTTTGATGGGCAGCAAATCGCCGTTGCCTACATTCGTCCAAAAGCCCTGCAGCTCACGCTCCATCGTATCTGCAATCTGTGCCGCGTACATATTGCCAAGCGAGTAGGATGGGAAGTAGCCGAATGCTCCTCCTGACCAGTGTACGTCCTGAAGGACGCCTTCCGCATCGGTTGGCGGGGTTATGCCTAAATACTCTTTATATTTCTCGTTCCATATCGCAGGCAAATCAGCAGCCTTCACACCTTCATTGAAGATGAGCTTCTCCATTTCGTAGCGAATAATAATATGCAGGTTGTAAGTCAGCTCATCGGCTTCAATACGGATAAGCGATGGCTGCACAACATTGTTTCCGCGATAAAACTGATCGACGCTAACATCAAGCTGACCAGGAAAACGCTTTTGCAGCTCACCGAAATAACGATTCCAGAAAGGCCTGCTGCGGCCAATCACATTTTCCCAGAATCGGGATTGCGACTCATGGATACCCATGGAAGTGCCTGTGCATAGCGTCGTGCCGATCAGCTCTTCCATAATATTTTGCTCATAGAGCGCGTGGCCGCCCTCGTGAATTGTGCCAAATAAGGCGCTCGTTACATCGTCTTCTAGATAACGGGTCGTAATGCGCACATCGCCTGGACTTAGACCAGTCGCAAATGGATGGACGCTTTCATCCAATCGTCCCGCTTCGAAGCTATAGCCCATTTGCTCCAATATGTATAAGCTGAATGCTTTTTGCGCAGATTTATCATAATTCTGCTTAAGGAAGGATGCATCCGGCTGATGCGGTGAATTTGCAATCGCTGCTGCGAGCGGAACCAGCTGCGCACGCAAGCCGCCGAATACACGGTCGAGTTCGGCTACCGTCATGCCTGGCTCATATTGATCGAGAAGCGTATCGTAGCGAGTCGCTTGCGGCCCCCAAAGATCGATAAATTGATTCGTGTATGAAATAACCTTCTCCAAATACGGCTGGAAGCTCGCATAATCGTTATTTGCTTTCGCTTCCTCCCACTTCGATTCGGATTGCGAGGATAGAACAACATATTCTTGATAAAGCTTAGGAGGAATTTTGACGCTGCGATCGTATTCCTTGCGAGTCTCCGTCACTAGTCTCTGATCAATATCTGTAAGCTCCGGATAAACCGAGCTATCCTCAAGCGTTGACAGCCATTCGCCCAGCTCAGGCGAAGTAGAAAGCTTAAATTGGTCGGCGGACAAGGCTCCTATAACCTCGGAACGATTATCCATCCCTTTGCGAGGTGCGCCTGTACGCAAATCCCAGTAGAGAACCCCGAGCGCTTCTCCATAGCTGGATATTTTGCGAATCGTTTCTTTAAAGCTCTGCAGAGCATCGTTATGATTTGTCGACATCAGTTATTCCGCCTTTCCATATTGTTATCGGATTAGTCTCATTCATCTGAACTTCACTTGATCTTCATTATTCCAATCCTTATAATCATCTTAAACCTGCTAGACAGACTGTGCAATAGAGAGAAAGAGAGGGAACCATATGCATATCCTATTTTCGAAAGCAGCCATTGATCGGTTATCTCCCTATTTACAAGACGGGAAACATCAGCTAAAGCTGCTCCATGATACGGAAGGCTGCGGCTGTGTCGTCAGCGGCGTTCCGGCGCTTCAGCTCATTAGCGAGCCATCGGTCGACGACAAGCTTGCGCAAGGCGAACCATTCCCCTTCTATTATGAACCTCGTCATGAGATTTTTTATGAGCCTCAGCTCCGGGTCGATTACAACGCGGTTAATGACAGCTTTAGTCTGAAGAGCGACAGCCAAATATATACGATTAACCTTCGATTCATAACAAAAGGAAGTGCAGCATGAACAAAATCGACGAAATTTTAACCTATAATAAACGATTTGTAGAAGATCGCGAATACGAAAAATATGCAACGAGCAAATATCCGAACAAACGGATGGTCATTGTCACCTGTATGGATACGCGTCTAACCGAAATGCTTCCTAAAGCGATGAATCTTAAAAATGGCGATGCCAAAATTATTAAAAACGCAGGTGCAATTGTCACTCAGCCCTTTGGCAACATCATGCGAAGTGTCCTCGTTGCGTTATATGAGCTGCAAGCTGATGAGGTGTTTGTCGTGGGCCATACGAACTGCGGCATGACCGGAATTAATCCCGAGCAAATTATTCACCACATGGAAGAACGCGGCGTTTCAACCGAGACCATTACTACGCTCAAGCACTCCGGGCTAAATCTTATGCGCTGGCTTACTGGCTTTGACAATGTGCGGGACAGCGTTATAAATAGCGTAAGCATCATTCGCAACCATCCATTGCTGCCGGCCAACATCCTCGTCCATGGATTAATCATTGATTCGGAAACGGGCGGACTAGAACTGGTTGACCCCGCTTATCAACAGGTTTAATAGAAAAAGGGAGCATAACGGCTGTTAAGACAGACCGCTGCGCTCCCTTTTCTTTGCTGTATAAGCTTCCATTCTTGCAGCGATAACATCGGAGCGGTCTCTTCTCGTATGTCGATGAATAATCGAATCATCGTCCATCGGACTAGGCGCACCCCATATTAGGCCTCGGCTTTCGCAAGCTTCCTGACATAAAGAAAAAACATCCCCGCTCAAGAGTTGCAGATTCAAATCCGCATACATCGAATCTTTGTCCATCTGAAGCGCAGCAATTCTCTGAATCAATTGCTTTTGCAAGCTGTCCTTATCGATGCCAAGCTCCTCAAGCGGAGATGCCGATAATTTCCGCTGGGCTTGTGCTAACATTTTTAAAGCTCCCTGCAAATTGCCTCTCCGTTCATGATAAAGTCCTACCGCCAGTTGGATAAGCCCTACCCAAGTATCCGCTAACGGATCTTCAGGATGCTCCTTCCAATACTCCTCAAGCAGCTCGTGACATTCAAAATAATCTCGAGTTGCATGGAATTCAACCAAATAAGTGATATAAGCATTGGGAAAATTATTCATTTCATCCTCCATGCAAGCCGAAATTGTAATGACGCTTTGTCATTATTTTATAAAAATATTAGCATATGTCGCTTATACTTTCATACATTTAAACCAATCCTATATAAATAAATGAAACCTGCAACCCCTATTAGCCGTATTTTAGTTGGCAAGCAATTGATGTATCAAGCATATCAGGAGGAGAAAAGACAGATGAAAAAGGGATTCATGGTCATGCTGGCATTCGCGCTATTCTTTACGTTAGGGTTCGGACAATATGCCGATGCAAAACCACGCGGCGGCATTAAATCTCCAAAGCAAGGCGTTACGCAAAACCCAAAGAAATCAGAAAATGTTAGCCAAACTAATCCCGGCAAAAATGCGGGTACGAATGCAGGAGCAACAAAACCAGGCTTTTTTAGCGGCGGCAGCCTAATGAAAGGCCTAATGATCGGCGGCTTGGCTGGTCTGATGTTCGGCAGCTTGTTCGCCGGAATGGGCGCATTCGGCAATATTCTTGGTTTAATGATTAACTTGCTCGCTATATTCGCGATCATTATGCTGATCCGCGTAGCGTTCGTCTATCTGCGCAGCAAGCGTAACCCGCCAGATCAACGGAGACCTTACTAATCGTGCGTATTTATACGGATGAAATTATAAACGCCATCTGCCTGAACATGGCCGATCGAAGGGGCGTAAGCCCTACGGACGTGGAAGTGCAGCTCTCATGGGAAGAGGAGTATGGATATACGGCCGAGGTTTGGGTAAATGGCCGCAGCCAGTTCATCATAGAGGCAAATATACTCGAGGCTATCGAGCAATATATCTATAAGCAATATAATCTCCGCGTCTTCCGCTCTAACATTACGCTGGACGCTGACGAGGAGTTTTGGGCTGACATTGCCGAGTAAGAACAGGAAAGCATCCAGAAGCTTGCCTTTATCATCCTGATAAAGCGGCTCATGGATGTTTTTTTTGTGCTTTTCCGACTATTCTCTTCGTCTGTTAATTATTACTAATGACATATTGATAGATTTCCAGCAACCTCCCTTCTCCTCTTGCGTCTAACTATAGATGTGCGAGAGGAGAGTGTAGAGACAGCTAATGAGAAGAAAAATGAGCGCAGCTTTGATGCTGCTGTTGCTCTGCCAAACGCTAATGACAGGCACTGTCGGTATCGTAGACGCTGCAGCGACGCAAATGACAAAATTTCGAGTCTTCCAGAATGACCAAGCGCTGCGTGAATTCGCATCACAGGCGGAGGCGATCGCTTTTGCCAAAAAATTTGGATACAGCCATGTGGAGAAAATTGCTGACCGCGGCTGGGTTTGGGATAACTTCCCGCGCTATAAGCTTTATCAAAATGGCCAAACGAACTCAAAATGGGAGTTTAGAACCTATGATCAAGCATGGGCAGCTGCTAAGAAATTAACCAATGTACATATTCGCGATCTTGAAAACATCGGCTGGGCTTATCAATCTTATGCGAAATTCAAGCTATACCAAGGCGATAACACAAAGGAGAGCTGGTCCTTCCTTACGCTTGCAGCAGCTAAACAGGAAGCCGAAAATTGGGGCAACGCGCATGTAATCGAACTGTCGACGAACAAATGGGTTTGGGGCAACCAAACGGATGCTCAAATCAAAGCGCTGCGAGAGGCGAGACCTGTCTATCAAATGACGGTGGATGGGATCCCTGTTGAGGGGCAGCCGCTCTTTTCTTTCCTCCTTGATGCGATCAATGCTTCTTTTGATATCCCAGGCAGTGAAGTCCTTAACACAGCAACAAGCAAGGTCGTTCATTCGAATGTTCAAGATTATGTCGTTAAGCAAAATGGTACCGTTGTCAGCGCTACCATCAGCTTAGATGCCGCTGTACAGCTTGCAAAAAAAACACCGAATGCAGAGGTTTATTTTAAAGGCTGCGTCTATTGGTCCGGCATTCCTTATCTATCCGTTTTTCAAGGTGAAAAAAAACGAAGAGCGTTTAACACGCGAAGCAGCGCAATTGCGTTTGCAAAAGCGTATGCTAACAGCAGCGTAAGAACGAGTGAGGGCCGCAAAGTGTGGAGCAACGCCAAAACCCTCGTCTATCTGGGATGGAACGGCAGCACGACAAGCCAAACAGTTTTAAGTCACGTGGCCAATACGCAAGGATTATCGATTGATTCTCCTACCTGGTTCGAGCTTGCCGCAGCAGATGGCTCCATTTCGGATACATCGGATCAAGCCACTGCAAGCATGCTTAAGAAGCAAGGCATTAAAGTAATGCCGCTTGTTCATAATCAATTCAATAAGAAGCTAACCTCAGCGTTTCTTGCCAACGCCTCTGCAAAGCAGAAGTTTATTGGCAATCTCGCAGCTAAACTCTCAAAGCTTGGAGCAGCTGGCGTCAATCTCGACTTTGAGGAAGTAGCAGGCAGCGATCGAAAGGCATACACCGCCTTCGTTACCGCACTAGCGAAAGCGGTTCATGCCAAAGGCATGCAGCTATCCATCGACCTGCCAAGAGGAAGCTTAAGCTGGAATCACCAGACCGCATATGATCATGTTTCTCTCTCAGCGGTGGTAGATACGGTCATCATTATGGCCTATGACGAGCATTGGAGCGGGAGCAGTACGCCAGGCTCCGTAGCGGGCTTGAAATGGGTAGAGGAAGGCGTACAGCAATTTTTAAGCTATGGTATTCCACGGAGCAAGCTCATGCTTGGCATTCCGTTCTATGTCAGAGAGTGGAAGCTCGATAGCAATAACAAGCTGGTCGGGAACCGTGCGATTTTCATGAAGGAAGTTCCAAAGCTAATCGCTGATACGAACGCTCAAGGCGTTTTAGACAAAGAATCGGGACAAATGAAATATAAATATATCAAGGATGGCTACACCTATCTATTCTGGGCGGAAACGGAAGCCACAGTCAAAGCACGCATCAATCTAGCAAAGGCTTACGATCTTGCTGGTGTCGCTGCATGGCGGCTCGGCTACGAGAGCTCTGATCTTTGGACGATGATGCTTCGAATGAAATAGCAAGAAAAAGCCCCCATTCTCTGCAATAAGAGAATGGGGGCTTTTGTATATTTGTACATGGAAAGATAAATGCAAAATAACAAAGTTGCTTAAATCAACATTATGATTTCATAACAGCGAGTTGGATATAGTTTTCCATATCTTCGACAGGCAGCGGGCGGCTGAACAGGTACCCCTGTACTTCATCGCAGTGATGCTCTTTTAAGAACGAGAGCTGCTCTTCCGTTTCTACCCCCTCTGCAGTTACGAGCAGATCGAGATGCTTTGCCATAGAAATAATGGTACTGACAATCGCTCGGTCATTCTCATCGAATGTCAAATCTCTGACGAAGGATTGATCAATCTTCAATCTATCGATTGGAAATTTTTTCAGGTAATGCAGCGAGCTATACCCGGTTCCAAAGTCATCGATTGCGATATGGACGCCCAATTGAGTGAGCTCTCTCATCATAGAGATTGCATGTTCGACGTTCATGGTCATGCTTTCCGTAATTTCAATTTCCAATAGATGCGGTGGCAAATGCGTTTCCTGCAATACTTTCCGAACCTCATCGACAAGATTCTGCTTAACAAATTGTCTCGTCGATATATTCACCGAAACTTTTACATCAAGCGCCAGCCCTTGGTCAATCCAACGCTTCATTTGCAAACATGATTCTAGCAGTACCCATGAGCCGATCTGGTGGATAAGTCCCGTTTCCTCCGCGATCGGTATGAATTTCCCAGGAGGAATCATTCCGCGTTCCGGATGATGCCAACGTACTAACGCCTCCAAACCGCTTAATTTATTCGTATGTACGTTAATCTGAGGCTGATAGTAAACGACTAGCTCCTGACAAGCCAAAGCCTTATGCAGCTCACTCTCCAAAATCAAATAATCGAACCCTTCCTCCGTAATTTCAGGATTGAAAAATTGGATACTGCCTCTGCCGCGTTCCTTGGCTTGATAAAGCGCTATGTCAGCGTTTTTGATTAACGTTTCGGAATCCGTACCGTCATAAGGGTAGATTGAAACGCCAATGCTTGTTGATAGATGAATGTTCATCCCTTGCAAGGAGAATGGCTTCTTGATTTCCGTAAGCATCGTATGCGCCAGCATCGATATTTCCGACTGCTCCGCATGCGGGATAATGACCATAAATTCATCACCCCCTACGCGTGATACGGTCGCCTGCTCTCCTACGCATTCGCTTAACCGACCAGCCACATGCTGCAGCACCTTATCACCGAAGGTGTGACCGAGCGAATCGTTAAATTTTTTAAAAAAATCGAGATCAAAAAACATAATGCCAACCAATACCCGGCTTTGCTCTGCATCATCCATAGCTTCATTTAGCTTTTTGTAGAAAAAATGACGGTTTGTCAGATTCGTCAATTGATCATGGTAAGCCATATATGCGACTTTCTCTTCCGATGCCTTTCGTTCTCTAATCATCGTATTGAATTTGATTGCCAGAACACCAAGCTCGTCATAATCGAATATCGTGGATTGCACCGCCAAATTTCCAACCTCAACCTGCTTAATCACTTGCAGCAGCTCATTGATGGATCTTGAAATGGTGCGATAAATTCGCCACGAAACAACGGAGGAGAGAAATAAGACTACGATACTGCTAATAATCGCAAAAGAAATGATTAAATGGACGCGCTTCTGCATTTCATTGTTTTTATCATCATAATAAAATTGAGATGTATGCTTAAGACGTGACACATCGTTCAAAACGCCTGACACACGAAATGAAACGCGCCTAGCCTCCAACCAATTATGAGATTCGATTATTTTCATCGCATCGTTGCGAAGCTGCTCAAACTTTTTCATTATGTGAGTCAAATACTGTTTTTCATCCGCATATAACTGCATCTCATTCATATTCCTGATATCCGAATGGATCTGCTGCAGCTTGCTGCGTATTTCGCCCTCGTTGTAATTCGAGGTCGAGTAGAAATAATTGGATAACGTTTGCTGCAAGGAAACGAATGAGCTCTCTAGTTTCTCGACGCGTATTAGTCGAGTCATTTCCTCTTTGGTCGAGGTTTGAATTTGCAGCATTGAAATAATAATGAAAGCGACCATAACGATGGCAAGCATTAATGGGAAAATCCCGTTAAAAGCAAATTTCTGCCAGAGCTTCATAATGTGTTCTCTTCATGCAATTTAAATCGTTCAAGCTGACTGTGCAGCTCGCTTGCAATTTGCATGAGATGCTTGACTTTATTCCGTGAAGACTCGAAAGCTTGCTGCTGTTCCAACGTAGATGCGGAAATCTCTTCGCTGCCGGCGGCCGACTGCTGTGTAACTGCGCTGATGTTTTCTACGGATTGCAGAACACGGCTGCTCTTTTCCTGTGAGACATTCATATCTTGCGTTAGATTTTGGAGCTGATTAACGATGTACTTTACCTTCTCTTCAATGACTTGGAAAGAATCCGATGTTTCATCCATAGCGCAAACTTGCTGCTTAGCAAGCTCGAGCCCATCTTCCATCAGGGTCGTCATCTTGTCCATGCGTTCTGTAATTTGATTCACTAAATTTAAAATGTGCGATGCTGTATGCGTAGATTGGTTCGCCAGCTTTTTGACCTCGGTGGCAACAACTGCGAAGCCGCGGCCCGCTTCACCTGCCCGTGCCGCTTCAATGGAAGCATTCAAGGACAACAAATTCGTTTGCTGTGCAAATCCGGTAACAAGTCCTGTTAACGTTTGAATTTCTGCGGCGCTTTCTGCCAAATCCTTCACCGATTGCTGCATCGTCTGCATCGATTCACGATTTTGACCAATTAATCGCTGCTGCTGCTTCATCGCCTCCTGGCCTATAGACACCGCATTCGCAGCCTCTTCACTATAATGGCTTGATAGAAGCGATGCCTTCACATTCGTTGTAAAGCCTTGCTGTACATCCTCCATTAAGCCAACGACAGTCATCAAATCCTCGGAGACGACCTGACTGCCTCTAGCCAGCTCATCGGTTGCGATTGAAATTTGGCTGACAATTTCCGATAAGATTTGGTTGTCGGAATCAATCTCCTTGGCATTGATATCAATTTTTGAACCTGCTTCGCCTAAGGATTGCGCCATAGCATGCAGATTGCCGACCATAAGTGCAAATGATTGACTCATCTCGACGATTTCATCGCGTCCCTTAAGCTGCGGTACCTGGACACTTAAGTTGCCGGAGGACACTTCTCTTGCGCATTGATTGAGCTGGGAAATCGGATCAGTCATCCGCTTGGTCATAATTATACTGTAGGCGGCTGCCAGTAACAGAAGCGCGATTCCGCTGATCGCAGATACCGTCCATATTTGGTTTAGCTGCTTCTTAAGCTGCTCGTTTGCAGTTTTGTAATTGTCGTTAGAGGTTAAAACCAGTTCATGAATGTCGTTCAGGATGCCAGCAGCACGCAGTGATTGCCGCTTTGCTTCCGCACTATTCCCCTCGTTTAGCGCTTTGTCCGCATCAGCCTTTAGCTTCTGGAATTTCACCGAAATCGCGATAATTCTCTTCTGTTCATGAGGATCTGTGATCTGTCCGTTTAATGCTTCGATTTGCTGATTCAACTGATTGAAGATGCTTGTTGCTTCCGATTTATTATTTTCACTCGTCACGAAGGAAAAGTTGCTTAGTGATTGCTGACTCAAAATCATCGTTCCCTTTAGTTGTTGAATGTTCATCATCGTTTCGACTTGTCCATTGCTAGAGGTCTGCAAGCTCGTCATACGAACGATAATATAAACAATAATTAAAATTGCAGGAACTAAGGAAGCTAATGCGTTCATTAACAATTTTTCGCGAAGTTTCAATGTCCATTACCTCCATTTTCCGCTTAAGGCTTGCTTGTCGTTATTGTAATTCCTCCGCTGAGCAGTGTGCTTTTGAGGCTTTCAAACGTTTTCTTTTCTTCCGGCGTAAATGAAGTGATTCGGAGCGGTGCCATTCCTACGCCATTTTCTTTGAGCCCGTAAACGATCTGCTTTTCCGGGAAATTCTTCTCCTTGAGAAACGTTTCAACAGCGGAATAGATGGCGACATCCACATTTTTCATCATAGACGTAATGACCGCTTTTTCAGCAATAAAAAATTGATCATTGTCAACGCCAATAGCAAGCTTGCCCCGCTTCTGCTCCTCTTGCAGTACGCCTACGCCCGTATATCCGGCAGCAGCGAAAATAATATCGACGTTTTGATCATCATTCATTTTGGCTGCAAGCTGGCTGCCGAGCTCAGCATTGCCGAAGTCGCCGGCATATTCGACAATGACTTTTGCATTCGGATTCGCGGCCTTAACGCCGGATACAAAACCTTGACCGAACTTATGTATAACGGGAACGTCCATCCCACCGATGAAGCCGACCGTATCGGTACGTGTTTTCAATCCGGCGACAACCCCGACTAAGAAACTGCCTTCATCGTCTTTAAAGGTTAATGATGCAACATTAGGCAGCTCGGAAACATCGTCAATTAAAATAAATTGCTGTTCCGGATATAGCTCTGCTACCTTTTCCAAACTTTCTTTTACTGCGAAGCCTAGCCCTACAACCAGATCACATTGTTCGTTAACAAGCTCAGTTAGTCCTTGTTCAAAGCTTTCTATATCCGCCAATTCTCGATAATCTAATTCAATGCCTAGCTCGTCGCGCGCTTTCGTCAGTCCCGAGAAAGCCCCGTCGCTGAAAGATTGGTCTCCTAGACCGTCATTGGAAAGCATAATGCCAACTTTCAGGCGTTTGGGTGCGGCAGGCTCTTCCTTTAATCCGCATCCATTCAGTAAGATGGTCATCATAAGCGGGAAAAGAATAAGGAATCGAAATGATTTCATATTACTACATGCCCCCATTGAGTATAATGTCGAATTAAACAGAAAAATGTCTAATTAAGGTTATTGTAAGTTTTAATTAAGCTAGTTGTATTATGGGGATATTAAGAGATTGTAAAATCCGGGACTTTAGTGTCGATGAAGTGAGATAAGGGAATAGAACTTTCAGCTCAACTATTCCGCTCTAAGAACTATTTTTAATAGATAGCATTGCCCTTGAATTGAAAAAGAAGACCATTATTCAATTGAATAATAAGGCCCTCTTCTTGAGTTTTAACAGTTATCAAGCTGTAGAAGCAGCAATTTCATTTTTTCTATACCCTCAGACTGAGAAGTGATAATGGCATTTAGAATAGACTGAAGTGCTGGACAGATCGGAAACGCAAGCGCGTTGTTTGACATTTGAACAGCGCCCTCGTGGTGAGGAATCATTTCTCGTACAAAATTAGCATTTACACCATTCGTAACAGGAGCTGACGCCATTTTACTAAACATCGATTCAGCTATCTCATTGAAATGATTATGATATCGATAGAGATCGGGGTTCGTATTTGTCATCAAGCTGCAGCTATATTGTATGGCCTGCATGCTGGAGATGCTTTTTGTTTGTTCAGAAATAATTGATGTGGCAATACTTTGCAGCTCAAGATTTGTTGTGTACTTAAGTATATTGTTGGACATTTCAATCGCTGCAAAATGGTGAGGAATCATCTGCTTAATAAAGTTGCTCGAAATACTTGTAGTGAGGGGTACAATGGTCATATTCCTTATCATCGTACTCAAGATATTGTAGTAAGTTTCTAAATAAACACTAGTCACATGGCTTAATGCGTAATTTCTATTCATTAGGATGAAATCCCCTTTCAGAATAGTATATGCATGGCATGAATGTCCGGTGCTCCGGGACAAAGCTAAGCTGAGACAGATTGTTTTTTTCATTGTGACTTAGTTACGGTTTCTTCTATCCAGACCTAGGCGGTTCGGATCGTGTTATTCGTATCCTTTTCATTCTTCCTTCTAACGATATTTTTTAGAAACGATAAACTCTGTAATCGGAAGTGTTATAAATGCAAGCCCAATTGCGATGACTAGCGGAATATTTTTAATGTTATTTATTTCGAAAACTCTTTCCGAAACAATTAATACGATTAGCATGAATAGAAGTAATACATAATAACTTATTTTTGAACTTATCAATGTGATTTGTTTATCCAATTCATCCTTTTTACCTTCATGTTTTCCATTCTGTTCTCCCCAAGTCATAGATTGAAACAAAAATACAATGCCTAAAAAAACAAAAAAGATTGTGGAAGAATTTATTGTCTCCTTGGTCATCCATTCAAATACAGCTAAACCACCGGTGCTAATGATTATAATCAGAGAGCAGATAACACTTATTTTTTTTACGATTGTCACTTCTCACTCATTACTCCCTTCGAATGAAATATAAATAATTTCTCTATAGGAAGACCTAAGACTCTGGACAAAGTAAGTGCAAATTGTAAACTAGGATCATACTAGTTATTTGCGACAAGCCCTTCGTCTTTTTTGATCTCTAATGGTATTTTTCGACACAAACACCTGCATAATGGAAATATATTTTCACATTCAGAATAGCATTAATTGATAAAATGTCAAACATCTTTTACATAAGTTGCTTCGTTCAGCAACAAATATACGACCAAATCTTAGGAGTGTGAATAATGTCCAATACTCAACTCAAAAACGGAGAGCTAAACGTGATTTGCGCTGAAGATTGCGGAAATGCGCCTAAAAAAATGCTGATCAAGGATTTTAACATCGCTTTTGCAAATTACGATATTGGCTTTATTAATGAAAATATTTCGGGTGAGGTTCGCTGGAATTTAGTCGGTGAGCAGCTGGTTATTCAAGGGAAAGAAGTTCTAGCCGCAACGCTGGAACAAATGAAAAATAATAAAGCGATTGAATTACAAATCAATACCATCATTACGCATGGAAATACCGGAGCTGCAAACGGAATAATCAAATATGAAAAGTCCAAAACCTATGCTTTTTGCAATGTATATATGTTCAGCAGTGCAGCCAAAAATGCCAAAATAATAGAGATCACCTCTTACGTAATTGAAGTCCCGTCACCATAAGCTTCCCACATTAAAAAAGAGGCGGTCCAAAGCCTTATCATGGTTTCTTTCGTCCACTGTTGAAGTGAGGATTATAAAAGAGCTGAGCCTCCAACTCCACTGTCAAGGTGTGGTTGGAGGCTTTTTCAATTAAATATTTGAGTCTGGCTTATTCCGTATTTCGGTTTTGTGTCAGAGAAAGAGCGGACAGGAGATCCGTTATATTTATGTATTGACTATTTAGACGTAATAGGCGGACAGGAGATCCGTTATCTCCACTTAAACAAGGTTAAAATGGGGTTTTCTGAGTGATTAGCGGAACCTGAGTCCGCGAACGCCACAATAATCGTTGAATTAGAAAAAATAAAGGTTTCTCTGTCCGCTGAAGTCCCAGTTTACGCCTCCGCCAACTATGTGCTAAATGCGTATTGGTTTGACTGCTGTTGATAAGCGCTTTACTAGCGCCTAGATGTATATGGTTAAATCGCAAAAAAAATCAACTCTCTTCATCACATCAACAATGGTATACTGCTGTAAATATTCAATCGTTCTCTGCTCGGCTTCAAAGAGAATCTTCTCTAGTTCCGTATCCAACTGCTGTCCGGCTTCTCCACAATCCACATCGACTTCGGGCTCAGCAGCCGAGTATATCTCCCCTAGTGTAATCTGATCTGCGGATTTCCTTAATGTATATCCTCCCTCTCTCCCTCCCTTGGACTCTACGATACCTGCTGTCGCAAGCGCCTGCATCACCCTGCGTAAAAAAGTAGCATGCGAATTTACTTGAGTGGCAATCATCGCGCTTGATAAAATGTTGCCGCATTCCGCTAACCAAACGATCGAATGAACCGCCTTTCATGTTCAAGTTTCACTCCCCTCCCCATCTCCAAAAAAACAAGAGCAGATGAGTCCCATCTTCTCAGGAAAATCATCCGCTCTTATCGTCCACTTACATTCCTTTTTTTAAAACCGGTATCCATATTTCGCTTCTAAAAGCCGGTGAGCTTACATCCTTATGCTCGTTCCACAGAAGTTCTGGCCCCATTGTTTGTTCGTAATTTGAGGATGGGAACCATTCGGAATAAATGCGTCCCCACACCTCTTGAAGCGCAGCAGGAAACGGTCCAACCGCTTCGAATACGGCCCATGACAATGCAGGCACTTCAAGCTGGGACAAGTCAGCTGGGCACTCGCTCGTCGTTGCAACGCCGATATAATGATCAAGCTCCCCCTTTTCCTCCATTCTGCCTTCAGAAAAGTTGGTGGATGCGCTAAGCAAACCAAGCGGAGCGACATTTGACAAGCTTTTAAGCACATTAATCAACTCTTCATTTAAGCTTCCCCACATCGAAGCAATTTCCTGGTTAACGCCATGGAATACAATCGGAACCCTTTTCTTAAGCCCGATGATGCGAAATGCTTCTTTTTCTTCAATGCGATAGTTCATTTCACGGCCTCCTTTTATAGATAATTGAAAGCTCATTCGCGGAAAGGCTTTTAATGGCTGACCATTGTTTTTAGCATCCGTAGGATTTACCCCATGCAAGCTTTGAAAAGCACGTGTGAAAGAGTCCGGTGAGCTGTAACCGTATTTAATCGCAAGATCAATTATTCGAATGCTGCTGCTAGTCAGCTCGAGTGCTGCAAGAGTAAGACGTCTACGGCGAATATACTCCGATAGCGAGACACCCGCAAGGAATGAGAACATTCTCTTAAAATGGTATTCCGAACAATAAGCTCGCCTTGCCACTTCTTTAAAGTCAATCTCATAAGTGAGATTCGCTTCAATATAATTTATTGCTTCGTTCATGTTCTCAAGTGAATTCATCTAAAACCTCCCTCCCACACCCTTAGATTAGCATAAAGTTGCATCCATATATCCGACATTTGGTGCACAATAACGAAGGGTAATGATACGCATGACGGATGCTTCTATCAACCTGATTATTTACAATATATATGAAATCGTATATTTGAATTATTTCTTGTAAATGATACAATATGAAAGCGATATACCTATCAATACTAAACTATTGAGGAGTTGAAACAAATGGCTGTCGATCCGTATCTTAACTTTAATGGAAATTGTCGTGAAGCGGTTGAATTTTACGCTGAGGTTTTCGGAACAGAAGAACCAAATTTTATGACCTTTGGAGACACTCCGCCTAGCCCAGAATATCCTTTGCCAGAGGAAGCGAAAAGTTTAATTATGCATACACGCCTTAACATCGTAGGAAGCAATGTGATGTTTTCTGATGTTTTTCCAGGCATGCCTTTTGTTGAAGGAAATAACATTAGCCTCGCAATCGTCCACGAGGACGTAGAAGAACTCAAGTCTTTATTTCACAAGTTGAAAGAAGGCGGCAATGTAGTCATGGAGCTTCAAGAAACGTTTTGGAGCAAATGCTACGGCAGCTTAAAAGATAAATTCGGAATTGAATGGCAATTCAACTATGACAATGGTGAAATGAACTTCTAAATGTTTCCATACAGCTAGTTTCAAAAATAGGGTATAGTACTTTTCTTTTTTGAAAAGCGCTGTACTCTTTTTTATTTATCCGAGCTCACTCCTCGTCATCCCTCATACATGCTTGAATGTCAAATCTGCAAAAGCTCTGCCAGCGTTTTCCAGCGCACTGGAATAACGTTGCATTGGCAAAAACATATCCGGACTTTTCCTGTAGGAACAACGTGCTGGGAACCGTGGCGCGCTCCCCAAGTCGTATTTAGATAACTTCACTGCTTGATAATGCTCCAACAATAAAAGAATAGGTATCGAATGCAAGTATGGCAAACTCTAAATGCAACTGCTTGTGGATTCATTGATTTTTTTGGGGAAAATAAAACGGTTAGCAAACAAGAAAAGGAACTGCACACCGGCAGCTCCTTTTATTTGCGATATATAGCCTAATAATGAAGCCTATTATCCAACGGTCAGCTCTTCAACATCAAATCCGGCTTCTTTCCAAGCAGCTGTTCCGCCGTCGATATAAGCTACGTCTTGAAAGCCCATTTGCTTAAGCAGGTAGGCACCTAAAGCTGCTTGTCCGCCAGCACCGCATGTCACTAGGATGGAGCGATTTCTGTCTGAAAGCCGTTGATCCCGCAGATGCTCCGGCACACCTAAGTCCGCGCGGATGGGCAGCATGCCTAAGGAAATATGTGCGCTGCTTGGAATGAGACCGCATGCCCCAGCATCTACAGCATCCTGTACATCAATGACCAAAGTCTCAGGGTTAGAAAGCATTTTTTCTCTGGCTAGCTTTGAAGAAACTCCTGGTACTTGCTCCCGCGCTTCCGTTACCATATCTTTAAATGTTTTTGCCATTTTGGTTGCAGCTCCTTTTTGTATAATTGGACGATACTCTTATGCAGGGTATCCTCCGCCTGGCGGCGGCCAAGCTCCATTTATTCGGCGAAGCAGTACAATTTCACCCAAATGATAGGAATTATGTGAGGCAATATTGCGCAAAATACCTGCCTTCGTTTCCGTAGGATAATGTTCAATCTTCTCATCCAGCTGCGTCTCTCGAGCAATCTGGCAGGCTTTATCTACTCCATTTAGAAAATGCTGAACAACCGCTGCCCATTCCTCATCATTCTCCGGACGTTCCTCATTAGGCCAACTCTCCATGACATGCGATGGCAATTCAGGTTTGCCTCCCTCCAGGAAGGTTAACAAAAAGCTTTGCCAGTAGCTCATATGCTTTAATAACTGATAGATGGTGTAAGGTGCTTCGCCCGTTCGTTTGCCTGCTAGCTCTGCAGTAATATCAGGCAATGCTCTAGCAATTGGAATATGACCGCGCTCTCCTATTAGTGATTTCACTAGCGCTTCACCAAAAGCTTGATTGGATTCATTAAACATCATCGTTGTTTTCCTCAACCTTCTGGCAGGAATTATTTTTGACTGCGACGAGCATGTGATTCTGAGTAAGCAAATCTACGGAATAGAAGAATAGGATCATCCGAGCATTCAATCCCTGCGGTAAGAGAAGTCGGGTCAAAAACTCGCGCCTCGCACTCTTCTTCTTGATTTTCCAGTTCTGCTGTGATGGATAAGCGGCCAACCATTATTTCTTTGCGATCATCCGGCCAAGCAACGGTTGAATCGTCGGTAGGATCTCCCTCTTCACCAATCTGCAGATGCAAGGCGAATTCTACCGGTGATTTGCTTAAACGCTCAGACAGTTCTATATCCATATAGTTGGCAGCGCGCTCTGCAGCTTCTTCTTTGGTTAGTGTCGCTACACCCGCAGCCGGCTCCCAGCGATAGCGAACAGGTTGACGCTTTCCTTCACTGTTTATCAAGAAGAATGCATGAATGGCATGGTAGCGGATAGTTGCAAAGCTGGCAGGAGCAAGCACTGCTTTAGCTGTTACAAGGCCCGCTTGGCTCTCAGGATGCCTTTGCAAAAATGCTTTTAACTTCTCCTGATTTGGGGTGCCCGATTCAGGGTCGATCTCAATAGAACTAAGCAAGTCAATAAAGGCTTCAGCCGTTTTGGCAATGAAAATCGGTATCGTTGCTGATACCAGATCCGTCGTGCTTCCGTCAGGCAATTGGAACTTCACAGCCATTCCTTTAACTGGTGAAAGAGCGTCCGGTAAACCAGGAATTGGAGAACTATTGGACAAACGAACAACTGCAGGTACAGGTGTTGTTTGCAAATGTGCAGCAGTAGTTAGGGAACTGGCCTCGCCCGTAGGTGTGAAAACAGCTTCGTAGCATTTTCCTTTGGCGTGAGCGCGTCGATGGCGCGGATAGGTTCCAGCAACCTTCTCGATTGCTTGGATTGCCTCTTCCGCTAATTTGGTTTGTGAATTTGTTGTTTTCTCCATTTCATCATCTCCTAAATTAACCATTAAAGTCATCTTCTTCTTAATGGATTGTGTAAAATTTAATTTAATAAAATCATATTACATCATATTTATTCCAAATGTCAAGCAAATTACACTCATAGCTCCATTATCAATCAGGCAAAAAAGTAGCATGCCCTCAAGGTTAATAACCTTGCTAGTCAGCTCCAGCTTTTCTTCATCTATAAAGCAGCATTGCCTGTACAAAGGCCCTTTTCATAGATTCAGTACAAATGTACAAGCATAAATCTATCAATCTCCATATGATGCTATTAATTCTAATTAAGGGAGATGATCGAATTGCCAAAGAACAAAAGTGATGGCAACAGAACTGGCGGCAACAGAACTGGCGGCAACCGTACTGGCGGTAACAGAACCGGTGGCAACCGTACTGGCGGTAACAGAACAGGCGGAAACAGAAGTGGTGGAAATGTTCAACGTATCTTGTCTCAAATTGGTGTTGGTACTCCTAATATCCGTATTCATTTTGATGGAACTTTCCACACAGGCACTTTCTTAGGATTTAGCAATGGATCCGTAGTCGTTCTTGATAACGGAGTTCCGCGCTATATCAAGGTTTCAGCTGTAACTGCCGTCGATGTTGGCGTGTAAATCATCTCTAAAGGAGTGCCTGAGCAAGGCGCTCTCTACATATGCTTCTCAGCGAGCCTCCACAGCAGCTGCCATAGCGGCTAGCTTGAGGACTGTTTTCCAATTGCGGGCCGTTGCAGGCAATAGCTTCTGAAATTTTTTGGGGAGATTAGAATCGAGCATGCTTCTGCTGTAAAAGAAATAAATGTCTCTTCCATCAATGAGGTATTCGTCTTGATTAAGCTCAACTTCAGGGAGATTATCGATCACTTCTTGGGCAGGAGCCTTCTTTAAAAAGGTAAGATGAATGCTCTGTCCTTCTGTCAGCGCTGCAAAATCGAATGGGCATCTGTCGATAATGCTTGCAACCTCTGAGGACGTACGGAGAATAACAGCGATATTGAATTCGAAGTTTTTGCTGATCTCGCTCTCAATTCTCTCTTCCAGAATGCCCTCTGCTTCCTCCGATTCGAACATCACGTTACCGCTATTTATGTAGGTTTGCACACGTTCGAACCCCATCGCTTCGAACATTTTTTTAAGCTCAGCCATCTTAATCATATTGTGACCGCTGACATTAATTCCTCGCAATAACGCAAAATAAATGGTCATGCCTGTGCTCCCTCTCTTCCTTATGGAGATGTATTGGAAATCATCCTTATTATAACCTGTACACAAACGAAAGTCCTGCGGCGTTATTCGTCAAATCCTCCTATAAAAAGCCACGATCGTTTGACAGTCTTTTTCGCCGAAATGCTATATTCTTGTTTTGTTCCTATGCAAGGCGCGGCGGAAATATTCCAATTATTTTTAGAAAGAAAGAGGAGATGGATGATGCTAATTAAAAAGAAAACGGACATTGCTTTTATTTTAGAAAACTTTAACTCCTTGGCACAATGGGATGCTTCCGGCGAAAAGTTTTACTTCGTGTTTGCCGATCGCAAACGCGGAGGACAATGGACGCTCATGAGCTACCCGGAGGACCGTTTCAGTATACATGGGTTTGGACAGGATTATGTGGACGATGCCGAGTGCTTTTTTGAGGAGCAAAATCAAATTCATGCCTTTCTATGGGAACACCGAGCTGCATTCAATGCTGCCTTAAAACCATCAACGATGTGCAGCTAAATGTTTTGGCTCAAATGAAACAGAAAAACACACATCCATGACGTGTGTTTTTTGCTGTTTTATAATTAGACAGCAGCTGTCCCTTTATAGCTGAGTCTTTGCTGCAGCATGGAAGCCAATTCTTCCGTCGTATCCCACACAAAGGGTCGAATCGGATGAGCTTGGACGAGCTGATCATCGACGGCGCTGCGACTCACCGTCCATATGATCGGAATATTTTTACCTAGCGCATATCCTGCTGCAAAATAAACCTCTGCAGATTGATTAGTTAAATCGGCAATGATAAGCTTGCTATCCGAAATGTCCGAAATCGAATGATGCTCGCGATTATCCTGTTCGGATTGAACAAATAAACGCGGCAAATACCCGCATTGCTCGACTCTCGGGAAGATATTCTCCAGCCAATCGCTCCGCAGCCCGCTATCCTCTGGCAGAAGCACGAAGCAGGACTTTAATCTCCGGCCTCCAGCTCTAGCTGCTGCCTCGCTCCACCCTTTCTCCGTCAGCTTAAAGGTCATCCCTTCTCTAGCGACTAGCTGCGACTCTTTCAGCGTCTCAATGATGTATACGAGCTCCTGCAAATTCGGCGAATAGGTCAAGTTATAATTTTGCGACAACGGATGGATGACAACAGGCTCTAAAGGCCCATCCGAGCGCCTATATAAAAATTGAAGCAGACGACCAGCCTTTTCTTCAACGGTCACCGGTATTTTCGGAGAATTAACAATCGATTCTATATCATCGCTTGACAGTTTAACCAACACGCCGCAATCGCTTTGTTCCCGAATATATGCGGATAAGACCGGAAATTGCTTGCTTTTCTTCTGATACGAAATTGAATTAATCGCATTATAGCTGCCCTTCAACAGACTATAACCGCCGTCCGGCGCGCAGTAACAGCCCAAATAATGATCATGCTCACCCTTCGCCTCAATTGGCACGATCTCAGAACAGAACAAGCATCGTTTCTTTTCCATAATCGCAACTCACCCCTATACTGTATCTTTCGCACATCTTAACGGATATTAGGGGCAATGTGCGATTAATATTCTTTAATATGGGGTGGTAATATTTTCATTGCATGAGCACCTGCTCTCCATGCGATCACATTTGCAGCAATAATAGGGATAAAGCTCGGATTCATGATTTGGCACTGCTTCAACGATCATATTGTAAAGCACGTCGGCTTCCCCATGCTGAAGCTCCATATCACGATAGATGTCGCTTAAAGGCGGTGGATTCTGATTGTGAAAAGCAGATAAAGATACCGGTCCTATCTCCCAGCTGTTTGCAGCATATTTTTTCAATCGGCGCGGTGTAGGCTGGATTTCGCTATTTATTCGCACAATAATGATTAGAATTAACGATGATACAAGCATAACGGTTCCTGATTTCCAAGAATCCGTTAGTCCGAGTACAAGAACAGAGAAAATAATGGCTGGAAAAATAAACAGGAGCGAAAAAAGAGCGACAGCAAGCTTCACTAATATTCTCCCTATTTCGTCCATGGCTTACTCCTTTTTAATGAAACTAATGACTTTAACTCATAATATGCAGCAACAGGTTATCCCTATTTTCAGTTTTTGCATATGTCTTCTATGTGCTGAATCGAAACAAAACAGGCCACAGCGAATAAACCGCGGCAGCCTGCTTGAATCTTAATTCGCATCCAAATTTCAACCTATTGCTACCAATCCACGCCCCATGCTGACTCATATCCTTTATTCGCGGATGTCTGCGGCCTGGAATGAGCGCTTGATTCTTTGACAACTCGATCCGTACCCATAAAGCTTGCAAAATGTTTGCTTTCCTGTCTGCGGATCCGTCTTGCTTCCTTACGCTCTGGCGCCGTTTCATATAATAATCGCTCCTCGTCCGATTCCGCGATTACTCCCGGCACCTCCGTCGGCTTGTCGTCTTCGCCTAGAGCGACAAAGGTCAAGAAAGAGGTTGCGCATACTTTGCGACCGCCTGTTAACAAATCCTCGGTCACAACGCGCACAAATACTTCCATAGAGGTTTTATGCGACCAAGTGACGAATGCGTTCAAGCTTACGGCATCGCCTTTTTTAACGGGATAAAGAAAGTCTACCGAGTCGGTTGACGCCGTAACGACAGGCCGACGAGCATGCTTAGTTGCGGCAATCGTAGCCACATCATCTATATAAGCCATTAGCTTGCCTCCAAAAATCGTACCGTGATGGTTCGTATCCGGAGGAAGCACAATAGCCTCTTTTATGGTGAGTGAAGCTGATGCAGGTCTTGTTTGCAAGGGTAAAGCTAATTTTTCCAACATGTTCATGGTAACACCTTTTTTCTTTATTAAATTTTTCGATAACGTTAAGTTTACACCCGAATCACATATAGGTAAAATACATATATCGAATAGTTTTCATTCCTTTTCATTATAATTCCTCATTTTGTTGCATATAAACGATTGCTGCCCACAACTCAGGAGGCTGCCCCGATGGATCTTAAACATTTGAATTACTTTGTCGCCGTTGCTGAAGCCGGCAGCTTCACGCAAGCGGCACGCAAGCTGCATGTCACCCAGCCTTCTTTATCCAAGATGGTACGTCTACTGGAGGAAGACCTTGGGGTTCAACTGATCGACCGCTCCACCAAAAAGATCGAATTGACGGATGCCGGCGTGACCATTCTTCGTTCTGCCAAGCATATCATCCAATCATTCGAGCATATGTCCAGCGAGCTAGAGGAGGTCGTCAAATTAAAAAAAGGAATGCTTCGACTCGGCATTCCCCCAATGGTAGGCAGTTATTTTTTACCGTCCATTATTGAAAAGTTTTTGACCCATTATCCGCAAATTCGTCTGCAGGTCATTGAACAAGGCGGAAAAAGCTTAGAGCAGGATATTTTGCAAGGCGATCTCGATTTCAGCATGGTCATTCTCCCTGTCAAAGATGTGGAGAAATATCATGTCCTCCCCTGCATCAATGAAAATTTGCGGCTTGTCGTACATGCCGGGCATAAGCTGGCTTCTCTTCCATCCATCCGTATGGGTCAGCTGGAGCAAGAGCCTTTTATTATGTTTCGAGAGGACTTTACGATCCATCATCTGATCAAAGACCAATGCGCTGCTGCTGGCTTTGAACCAAAAGTCGTATTTGAAAGCTCCCAGTGGGATTTTATGACGGAAATGATTGCTGCAAAATACGGCATAACGCTGCTGCCTGAACGAATATGCCTACAGCTTGATCCCAAACGGTTCGCATCCTTAGCCGTTGTTCAGCCATCAATTCCGTGGCAATTATCGATGATTTGGCGAAAAGACAAGTACATGAGCTTTGCCTCCAGAGAATGGATTCGCTTCATGGAATCGGAGCTGCCGAATACAAATAATGAACTGCCCGAATAGGCCTTCTTGCCTACTTTATCAGATTGCGCAGCACGTTCACATGAAACCGATACCTTGTGTCTAAAATTGATATTAAAAAATTAAACTGTTGATAATTTGCAACACTTAAGTAAAATAGGTATGTAGACATATATATCCAATATAAATGAACCTTTTATCATAGGAATCAAAGGAGGCTTAAACCTATAACCAAGGCATTTAGAGACAGATGATATTTTACAGACAAGGGAGTTTAGGTGATGAGTACTCGGCAAAATGTTCAGCGTGCTGCAGAATTGATAGCTTTACTAGCTGCTTGTTGGTTAGCAGTGTATGCAAACAATGGAACAAGCGGTGTATGCGTGCATTTATTTTATTTTCCTACGATTTTGGCAGCAAGGTTCTGGGGTTGGCAAGGCGGTGTAGTTGTTGGTTTTTTTGGAGCGATTACAATAGGACCTTGGATGCAGCAAAATATTGATATGAACATAGATCAATTAACTTATAATTGGACGACTCGCATCTTTTTCTTTATCGCATTTGGTGCGTTAACCGGGGTATTGTTCTCCTCATTAAAAAATAGCAGAAACCAAATTCTGCTCCAAAATGCCGAGCTGGAACAAATGAACAAGGAAATCGTCAGTCAAAAAAACAATATCCTTCAGCAGAAAAATGATATTGAACTGCAGCGCAATGAAATTGAGACTACGAAAAACCAAATCAAACAGTTCGGCACGGAAATCATCAAAGCGCTGGCGCAGGCCATCGAAATTAGAGATCCATATACAAGCGGGCATTGTCAGCGTGTTGCGGAGCTTGCCTATATCATCGGTGAGCGTATGGGACTGAGTGAACGCGAGCTGCTGAGCTTAAAGTGGTCAGGCCTCGTACATGACGTTGGGAAAATAGGCATACCCGAGCATATTCTCAACAAAGATGGACGACTGACCGATGACGAATACGAAGCGATGAAACAGCATCCCGAGCTTGGCGTGCGCGTGCTCACCGGCATTCAATATGCTGAGCATGTGATAGATGGTGTTCTCCATCACCATGAGCGATTGGATGGCAGCGGTTATCCCGATGGGTTAAATGGCGATAAAATCGCATTGCAAGCTCGCATTATCGGAGTGTGTGATGTTTGGGACGCGCTTACCTCCAACCGATCTTATCGGAAGGCAATGTCAAATGAAGAAGCAATGACGATTATGAATGCCGGAAGAAACATCCATTTCGATGCTGAAGCACTCGATATTTTGATGGATTTTGTTAGCGAACAAGCTGCAAGTTAAAATCGTATTTTATGTATATACCTATTGAAATGGGCTGCGGCCAGCAAGTCATAATTGCTGGCCGCATTTTATTGAAAAGGATTAGGTTGATCGAATAATCCGCTTCTCTTTCGCAGCCTTCAGCCAGCTTGGAAACTCATTTAACAGCTGATCATACAAGATTTCATCTGATACTGCAGCAATATCATCCAAATGAATGAAATTAGCATTATCAACGATTCGACCTTCCATACTATCAAGCTGCCTCAGGACTTCAAAGTCAGAATGGCCGATGCCAACGAACTGCCAGAAGATAGGTTGAACCGCTGCGTTGAAAATGACCTTCTTGATTGGCTTCACTACGCCGCCATCATTAATGAATATAATAAAAACGGGAGTTTCACTATCCTCTTCCACCGTATATTTACGGATGACATCCTCCATAACCGGCGGCTCGTTGTTGCGGCTAAACTTATGAATGGCATCGTTGTTCATAATCTGATTTTGAACATAGTTCCCAAAGTCCTGTTCCGTTACCGATGGCAGCCGGCTAAAATGTGTATCGTACACCCATACGTCCAATGTCCCATTATCATCAAATTTGCTGGCAACAGCCAAAATACGTTCGACCACTTCCTGAACGGTTCCATTTTTGTATAACGGCAGCATGGAACCTGTTATATCAAGCACGATTCCGACTCTCGCTGTGACGTTCGTAAGCTTCTTTTTTTCCAACGTCATTTGAACGAGCTTCTTTCGCAAATCGATCGGTGTTAGGACCGCCTCTTCAATCGCAGCGGCAGCTTCCGAGTCATCTGCCTCGATTTCTAGCCCGAAGCTTGTACATAACGCTGCTAAGCCGCCATAAAAGCCGCCGCCAATCGCATTAAACTTCCATTCACCGTTATATCGATATAGAGGATTGATGCGCCGTTCAACCAAAGCGCAGGCTAATCGTAGTTAGCGCTCGTCCTTTCGTAACGTCAATCTTTTGTCCTTTTAACAGCAGCATACAGCCAGCCCCATTCATATGCTAGATTATTATTATTTGAAAGTCTCAGCTCAGATGAATACGAATCTACGAATTGATACCAAAAAATGACTCCTACTCCGATATTAATTCAATCCGTATGAGATATCAATATTATGCTTCTGAACGGACTTGGCGCTCACCTTTGGCTATCCAAAAAATCCTATCACCCAAGGTGTCGCAAGCAGCGTAACGAAGGCTGTGACCATCATCGCAATGCCTGCAACGGAGCCGGTAACCGCATCATATTCGAGCGCTTTGCTGATGCCGGCCGAATGAGCGCTTGTTCCAAACAGGACGCCTCGCGCAACCGTTCCACTCGTAGATCCGGTCATTCCTTGGCGTCTTGCCATGGTTTGGAAGCGGACAGGCTATCTCTCTTTGGCCACAAGAGAATGGATTTCGTTTAATAAGGAGCGTTTTGCCAAGCTTTAGCTTTCTATTAATATCTTAAATCTATGGCTAAAGCCCCCCTCCTATATATCCAATTCTTTTTAAGAATTCGTTTACAAAAGGACTATTTTATTATAGAATTCTTAATAACGAACGATCGGTTCGTAATTGATTATTGTCCGGGGAGGTGTTGATGTCATGCCCAAATTCCACAAAATCTTATGTCTGACTCTGCTGATAAGCGTATGTATGTTCCCGGCTTCCGCATTCGCTTCATCAAATAATGCAGCTTCAGAAAATAAGAAAAGCTTTCTATCCAATATTTTATCCGTGTTCTCAGGGTCAAAGAGCAATAGCAGCAACAATCAAAATAATAATAATTATAAACAGAATAACAATCATTCCAATCGATCCAATAAGCATAAGGTCGATAAAGATTGGGACTCCAAAGGTTGGTATGATTGGCGGGATGATGATGACTGGTGGGATGACATCTGTTGGTGGGATAAGAACAAAGGCGATTCCTACAAGCTTTGGGAGCGATTTTATTGTTATTAAACCGTCATTGTAGGAGAAACCGTTGGCTAAAGCCAGCGGCTTTCTTTATTCCCAATGCATGGAAGGTTACAAAGAAAGCGGCATAAGCCCCCTAAGGCTATGCCGCTTTCTTTGTTCGGTATTAAACGAAGCTATTCTAATCGATAGGCTTTGCAGTGCAATCTAACACCTAAGACAGCCACCCAATCGTCAAAAGCCCTCATCATTCGTCCGGTCCGTTTCTCATTCTTATAGCCGCGGTAATCCTTTAATAATGGAACAAGCCAGCTGCTGAGCGGTGATGCTGCATTTCCAATTGAATATCGGACCAAACAGCCATTAGCATGCGGACTAAGCTCATAATCATTGCGGTACCACCAGCCTCCAAATACCGTAAAATGCCCGTTTGCAGCATCGATATCCATATACGCGATACGAATGGCAGTTGACTCGTCGCCTGTATAAATCGTAAATAGCTGAGGGCCTCCTTTTACCTGCAAAGCCCCCTCGCTTCCGCTAGCACCTGTCAAGATAAGCGGCAAATGATTTGCCGTTATCCGTCCTGTAGGCATCGTAGATAAATAGCTGACAACCTCGTCATATGGTTTCTCTATCATTCCCGTGTAACTTATTATTTCTTTCAATGCGATAGCCCCCCATATGCATATATATCCTCATTTTGACACATATGATTAAGCTTACACTCGCACCTTAGCTCGATTTTCACTCCGTCTAAAGACTGATCTATTCAAAAAAGAAAAAAACCGTCCGAGCTTTAGCGGTCCAATGGCAATAATCGTAACGATCGATATCGAGCGCAAATTGTTATTGATATTTGCCATATTAAGAAAATTGTCCGTAGCAGTGCCAAAAAACACGACCAGCAGCAAAACGGTAATCAGCGTGCCATAACCGTCAATATAAAGATACCGACTTACATCCAAAAAAATGATAATATATAATGGGACAAACAGAAAGGCGGAGATTATATGGTACATAGCTTCATTATTGAGCCAATAACGTACATTGCCTTCGAAAACGAAGCAGAGCACATAGAAAAATGCAAGGAATGGGGCTTGCTGTCGGATAAGGCATCGAAGACCAAAGCTTTTTACTACAAAGGGAACGGGATGAACCTGCCCTGCACCATTATAGGTCATGTTGATAAGATGACTGCTGTTATCGCATTCGACAACGAGCAAAAGCATTGCATCCATCCTTCCTATCTGAAGGAAATGCAGGCATCGAATTATGGTCAAAAGAACGTGGCTGCCGCTGAGGAGATTTCGGGTACAGAACTAGAAGTGCAAGCAGTAATTGTGAGCAGTGAGGTTGAGCTCGTTTTGCCTGAATCAAAGCTAGAGCCGCTGACGGAGACAGCTTCTCCTGCGGAAGAAGCTAAACGCCAAGAGCCTGAACCAGAGCCTGCAGCTCCGCCAAAAGGAAAAGCAAAAAAAGAAAAAGCGCCTAAGCTGCAGCTTCCAGAGGAGAAGGTTAAAATGTCCGCTACGGTCAAAGACTTTACGACTGTTCCGAACAATTTCTCAGATACCGAGGATGAAGTGGTCATCTATGAAGCGGTATCGATCGCCGATCCGGCAGCCGATATAGGGGAAGCATGGTCCAGCCATAGCGCCACGCTCAAAAAATTAGAGCTTGAAATCGGGGATACGATCCATTTTGAAGGGAAAATAGTAGCTAAGAAGCTCACGAAGCACCCCATCCCTTACAAAATTAACAATCCTGCAAAAATACAAAAAGAAACATCCGAATCGTAAATGGGGCTGTCCCAAAAGCTGTATGCTCGCTCGGAAAATAGCTCGCTTTTGGAAGTGAAAAAATAGCGGTACAGGGGGCTATTCCTGTACCGCTATTTTTCTATTCAGGTCAATGGTTGCTTGGCTTCATGATATTGCGGGCAAGCGAAAGTCTCCCCATCTCCAGGCTTACCCATGGCAAGCCACGGAGCAGAAATCGGCGACAGCCCATCTTTTATCATCCAACGCCATAAGTGACTTTGCGGACTAAATAGTCTAATTTCTCATTCATACTTTCAATGCTATTGCCGATCGAATTGAGGGCCATCGGTATTCCGAGCTTGGTATGAGCTTAACGAATTCGGTAGCTAAGATCGTTCCAACGAAGCTCATTGCGAATGCCGCGAACCGTCAAATGCTTATCGATGACAACGGTTTCGATGCCAACTTGATCAGCCCAGTCCACAAGCTGCTCAGTTGTTACAACATACGAGAATACAGTATGGTGCGCGCCGCCGGCATAGATCCAGCTTTCAGCAGCATCGCGGAGCGATGGCTCCGGCTTCCATAATACACGAGCAACAGGAAGCTTCGGCATATTGTGAGTCGGTTTAACCGCATCTACTTGGTTAATGATCAAGCGGAAACGGTTGCCTAGATCAATGAGCGAAGCGTTAAGCGCTGAACCGAAGCGTCCGTCGAAAACGATACGCGCTGGGTCGGCCTTGCCGCCGATGCCAAGCGGGTGAACCTCGATTTTTGGACGGCTATCCGCAATCGTAGGACATACCTCAAGCATATGCGAGCCAAGAACCAGCTCATTGCCTTCCTCAAGGTGGTACGTGTAGTCCTCCATGAAGGAAGTACCTTTGTTGCTTGCGATCAGCTTCATCAGACGGGTAAGCGCAGACGTTTTCCAGTCGCCTTCGCCGCCGAAGCCATAGCCTTGCTCCATCAAGCGTTGAACCGCAAGACCTGGAAGCTGCTTCATGCCGTGCAAATCTTCAAAGGAAGTTGTAAATGCAGAGAAGCCGCCCTCTTGCAGGAACCCTTTAAGACCAAGCTCAATACGAGCCTGCTCGCCGATCGATGCCCAAGATGCTGCATTGCCGCGCGTCTCCGTTGAAATGTCGTACAGATCGCTGTACTCTTCCAGCAACTGCTTCACTTCTGCATCCGAAACCTCGTTCATGCGGGCAACGAGATCGCCAATGCCGTAGCCGTTGATCGACCAGCCGAATTTAATTTGCGCTTCGACCTTATCGCCTTCTGTTACGGAAACTTGACGCATGTTATCACCAAAGCGAGCAACCTTCAAATGGCGTCCTTCATTTACAGCAATAGCGGTACCCATCCAGCTTGCAATACGCGAGCGGGTAATGCCATCCTCCCAGTGGCCTGTTACTACTTTGCGCTCGAGGCCAAGGCGGGAGAAAATATGGCCATATTCACGGTCGCCATGCGCCGATTGATTCGTATTCATGAAGTCCATGTCAATCGTTTCCCACGGAATATCGCGATTAAATTGCGTATGGAGGTGAAGCAGCGGCTTGCGAAGCTCCGATAAGCCATGAATCCACATTTTAGCCGGGGAAAAGGTATGCATCCATGTGATAAGGCCCGCACAGCTCTCGTCCGCTTTCGCTTCTATACAAAGCTTATAAATTTCTTCAGGAGTTGTAACTACAGGTTTAAATACGATCTCGGACGTAAAAACAGAATCTTCATTCAATGCCGCCGTAATGATGCGTGCATGCTGTGCGACTTCCTCTAATGTTTCTGGACCGTACAAGTGTTGACTGCCGGTAACAAACCAAAATTGATATGGCTTAACTTGCAACATGGGATCGGTTCCTCCTTAAGTATACGCATAAATGCATAACGCACGCATTAACTTGTACGGACATTAGTGCTAGTTATCACGGGAATGACGGAGCACTTGTACATACAACTTGACGTACGTTTATCATATACCGAAAGGTTGAGGTTTTCAATATCATTCCTTATTAAAATTAAAATCCGTTCTTATATTTGCTCCAAACGATAGGTGTAGCCGCAGAAGGAACAGCGAAATAGAACGCTTTTGTCGCCAATCGTAAAGGTTAACCGCTCGTCGTCCTCAATCTCAATATACTCTCTTCCCTGCTCGTCCCGATCTCCGGTTGCAAACATTAACGTCTTATTTCCGCATTCGCATTCAAAGCTCATCATGATAAGGTTGCTCCTCTTTTGTTAGGGTTGGCATTCAAAAAAATCATCATCATCAGGCTGATCACGGCAATTCCTGCCGTACCTTTCCATTGCTTAAGAATAAATACCAGGCTCCATTTGCTTCGGTTTCATTGCTTCATCGTGTTAGCTTCGATATAATTAGCGATGACATTATTATATTACAAAAACAACGTCAAGGAAGGGTTACGAAAAACATGTACATAGCAGATAAATGGGTCGATTACGAGGTAATAGATACAGGAGACGGAGATAAGCTTGAGCGCTGGGGCAACTATACCCTTAGGCGTCCTGATCCGCAAATTATTTGGCCAATTGCAAATGAAACAGGTCTTTGGAAAAAAGCAGACGGTCATTACCACCGCAGCAACTCCGGCGGTGGTCAATGGTCGATGAGTCCCGCGCTTCCTGAACGTTGGACGATTTCATACGGCGAGCTTAACTTCCACATTAAACCGACAAACTTTAAGCATACCGGCTTATTTCCAGAGCAAGCCGTTAACTGGAGCTGGATGATGGACAAAATCAGATCGGCAGGCCGTCCTATCCGCGTGCTGAATCTATTTGCATACTCAGGCGGAGCTACCGTTGCTGCTGCCGCAGCAGGCGCTGAAGTATGCCACGTAGACGCAGCAAAGGGAATGGTTCAGTGGGCTAAGGACAACGCTCAGCTGTCTGGGCTTGAATCCGCTCCCATCCGCTTTATAACAGACGATGTATTTAAATTTGTTCAGCGCGAGCAGCGCCGGGGCAAGCAATATGACGCGATTATTATGGACCCTCCTTCCTATGGACGCGGCCCGAACGGCGAGACGTGGAAGCTTGAAGAAAACCTGTTTCCGTTTTTGCAGTCATGTACGTCTATTCTATCCGACAATCCGCTGTTTCTGCTCATCAACTCCTATACAACCGGCCTATCGCCTTCCGTGCTGCACAACCTGCTGCATATGACGATGAATGCCAAATACGGCGGCGAAATTAATTGCGGCGAGATCGGATTGCCGATTACAAAGTCCAGCTTAAACCTGCCTTGCGGTATATTGGGACGGTGGGAGTCTAAGTAATGGCCATTACCGTTTTATATGAAGATAATCATCTGCTGGCTGTCGTGAAACCACCAGGCATTCTCTCGCAAGAGGATGACACAGGCGATGCTGACATGCTGACGCTGCTTAAGCAGGATTTAAAGGAAAGACACAACAAGCCGGGAAATGTATTTCTCGGCCTCGTTCACCGTCTTGACCGCATGGTTGGCGGCGTAATGGTTTTTGCCAAAACCTCGAAAGCAGCCTCCAGATTGTCCGAATCCGTTCGCAGCCGCCATTTTGGCAAAACATATGTGTGTGTCGTTCAGGGTGTCCCAAGCAAGCCTCAAGCCCGTTTGAAGCATTATATTCGCAAGGATAATAAGCATAATCAGGTCACTGTCTATAACAAACCAGCGGATGAGGCGAAGGAAGCTGTATTAGATTATGAGGTCGCAGCAGTTAACGGTCGTTATGCCTTAATTGCAGTCAAGCTGCATACGGGAAGACCGCATCAAATACGAGCACAGATGGCGCATATCGGCTGTCCGCTCATAGGCGATCTGAAATATGGCGCAAAGCCAGCTGGTGGAATGAGCAACATCGCGTTGTGGTCAACCTCGGTATCCGCTCCACATCCAGTCACAAAGGAATGGATCAGCTTCCGTTCTATCCCAAGCGGATCGGATGCATGGACCTGGTGGTCTTCTGAGCAGCTTGAGACTGCCTCCAAAATGTTAAGCGATGCCTTACAGGAAGGACGATCGCCAGATGCGCCGTAAAAGGCACCGAAAAATACAAGCCGTTTTATTGGCATTAAGCTTAATTGGTTTGCTCATTATTTTTTTGATGCCGTCCATTGCCGACAGAGCTTCTCCACCTGCTGTTCCGGCAGCGACCACTGAAACAGCGGAGGATGAGCAGGCTGATATCACGCCATCGCCTTTGCCTTCTCCATCCCCTTCCCCTTCCCCCATACCGACGGAGCCGCCAAAGCCCGTATTTGCCGACGCGGTGTGGATGGCAGTAGGCGATGTCATGATGCATACGCCGCAGCTTCCTGGCGCTTATGACAAAGTCTCAAATCGCTACAACTTTGATCCTTTTTTTGCAGAGGTTAAACCTATTTTGGAGCAAGGAGACTGGGTCATCGCCAATCTGGAGACGCCGATTGCCGGTGTATCGTATGGCTATACCGGTTACCCGTCCTTCAATGCACCGATTGAGCTGGGCGAAGCGCTTAAGAATGCTGGTTTTAACTTGATCACCAACGCCAATAATCATTCTCTCGATAAAGGCGAATCTGGCGTGCTGCGGACGCTTGAGAACCTGAAGGCGCTTAATATTCCGTCTAAGGGAACAGCCTCATCGCAAGAAGAAGCGGATAGTCTCTTATTATCGGAGAAAAACGGCATTGTCATGGGATTGCTTGCGTACACCTACGGAACGAACGGCATCCCTGTTCCTGAAGGAAAGCCCTATCTGGTCTCGCTCATCGATGAGCAAAAAATGAAAGCCGATATCTCCAAGCTTCGGGAAGCGGGTGCCGATCTCGTTGCCGTCTCCCTTCACTTTGGCACCGAGTACCAGACTGCACCCAATGACGAGCAAAAACGTTTGGCAAGAGCGCTTGTCGCAGCGGGTGCGGATATTATTGCTGGCTCCCATCCCCATGTCGTACAGCCGTACGAGGTCGTAGAATCAGCAGAAGAGAATGGCCATGTAAGAAAAGGACTTATTATTTATTCTATGGGTAATTTCATTTCCAATCAGCGGGGCGAAACGAAGGATTACGGGGTTATTTTCAAAGTAAATGTTCGTAAAAATTTGACGGATGGTACCGTTGACCTTACCGAAATCGAATCGATTCCGACATGGGTGCATCGCTACAAGCCGGATCGTTCATTCCGCTATCGCATTTTGCCAATCGAAGAAACGATAGCCGCGGCAAGCGACACCTTGCTAACACAAGCCGATTACGATATGCTTCAAAAAAATTACGATTTGCTGCGCAATCGGCTTAATTCCATGAAAAAATAAATGAGTTAGCGGCAGACTTACAAATTCGCAACCTTGCCAAGCAAGTATACGAGCAGCTGTTGATTATGAGAAGAAATGCGGTCCAACGATTGTTCGATCATTTCGGTCCGAATCGTTGTACCGCGCTCCGCTTCCGCTTTGCCCTTCTCCGATACCGAGACCCAAACGATTCTTCGATCATTATCATCCCTTGTGCGTTCAATAAGCCCATTTTTCTCCATACGGTCAAGCAGCGTAGTGATCGCAGCAGGCGTGGTCGCTAAATACTGTAGCAAATCCGATGGTTTCATTGGCTGATTCTGCAGCAGCAGATCGAGCACATTCAGCTGCCCTTCCGTCAAAGGAGCAAGCGAATGCTCCAAATTGTTTTTCCAATCACGCGAAAGCTTCGTCCATAATCGTGTAAATTCTCCAGATACCATAGCTTCACACCCGCTCCCTGTCCATTTACATCTATTTGTTATTCATTATATCAGTCTTTAATGTCGAATTAAAGATTAACCCAATTAATAATTTGCGATATTAATCGATACAATAACGAACATTATGACAGCGTTAGACATACAATGTGGCGAAGGCCCAGAGCTATGTCTATTTTTGCTTAAACAGAAAGGAGCGTGAACCCAGTGGACGAAAGAAAAGCGATCATCATGCAAAAAATTAAAAGCTACGGCATCATAAAAGACCCACAATGGCTGGACCGCCCGGATGAGCTGGTACCATTGTGGGTCATGCTTGAAGCCATATTGGAAGTGATCGAGCGTTTTGACCCGCCTAATCGCCCTTTTGATTAGAATCTAACAGGGAGCGTGCTAGCGTATTCGTGATCACATCATTTTTCTCTACCGGGAACATGAGCTTGCCTATCGCTTTACGCTCTTCGATTGGCGCTTTGTCTGAGGTTGCAACCAGTCTCGCTCCAGATGTCGTAATCGCCACGATTTCCTTGTCTTCTTTGCAATAATAAGCTCCGACTAATGACGCGCCGTTTGGACGCACGCACTTGCCTTCTTTGAACTCGAACGTTTGAACGCCTTTGCCGCCTCTTCCCTGAATAGGATAATCCAGCAGAAGCGACCGTTTGCCATATCCGATATCGGTAATGACGAGCACTTCGCCCTCATCCTCAGCAACTCGTTCCGCAGCAATAATCTCATCGCCATCCTTGAGCTGGATGCCTCTTACGCCTGTTGCCACTCTGCCCATCGGATTAATCTCGGATTCTGCAAAGCGGATGCACATGCCTTGCTTCGTAATGAGCATGATTTGCTTTGTTATATCGCTAAGCACGACGCGAATAACCTCGTCGCCCTCAGAAACCTTGCATGCTGCAATTGCAGTCGATCTCGTTGTCGCGTATTCCTTGAGCTCCGTCCGCTTCACTTGGCCTTTTTTGGTAATGAAGAACAACGAAGCGCTCGATGCTGCAATATCCTTAATTGGAATGACACTCACAATCGAATCGTCCTTCGGCATTGGAACGACGTTTACAATGGCCGTTCCCGTGTCCTTCCACTTAAATTCCGGAATTTGATGGACAGGCAATAAATAATATTGGCCTTTCTTCGTAAACAGCAGCAAATTGTCAATCGTATTGACCTCAAGCAGCTCTCGTACGAAGTCGCCTTCCTTCACTCCTGCGTTTTGCCGCTCCCCGCCTGATCTTGTGAAGGATAACATGCTTGTCCGTTTCACATAACCGTCCTGGCTAAGCGTAACGAGAACATCCTCTGCCGTAACTAGCACTTCAAGGTTGACCTTCAGCTCCTCGATTTCTCCGCGCAGATCGGAACGGCGTTCAATGCCATATTTGGTTTGAATTTCAAGCAGCTCGTCTTTAATTACGCCAATCAGCTTCTTTTCGCTTGCCAAAATCGATTTCAAGTAAGCGATCTTCTTCATCGCTTCCTTCAGCTCTTTCTCAAGCGTCGTAATTTCCAAATTCGTTAATCGATAAAGCTGTAAAGTAAGAATCGCATCCGCTTGGCGTTCGGTGAAGCCGAACTTCGCAATAAGGTTGGCCTGCGCATCCGCACGATTCTTGGACGCTTTGATCGCCGCGATGACCTCATCCAAAATATTGAGAGCCTTAACGAGGCCCTCGACCACATGGGCCCGATCCTCTGCCTTTTCAAGATCGTATTTGGTACGGAAGGTCACTACTTCCTTCTGATGCTCGATATAGGCCGACAATATTTGCTTCAGTCCAAGCTGCATTGGCGTTTTGTTCACGATTGCGACCATATTGAAGCTGTAAGCGACCTGCAGATCGGTTTTCTTGAACAAATAAGCGAGTATGCCCTGCGCATCGGCATCCTTCTTGAATTCCACTACGATGCGAAGACCGTTGCGCCCGCTCTCGTCACGCACCTCTGCGATGCCTTCGACCTTCTTCTCCAGGCGAATGTTTTCCATTGCGGTAACTAGTCTGGATTTTACGACCTGATACGGAATATCGGTGATGACAAGCTGCTGCTTGCCTCCGCGCATTTCCTCGATCGCGGTTTTGGAACGTATATAAATACGCCCTTTCCCGGTTGCGTAAGCGTCCCGGATGCCTTCTTCGCCCATGATGATGCCGCCGGTAGGAAAATCCGGACCTTTCACGTAGGTCATAAGCTCCTCAAGCGTAAGCTCAGGGCTTCCCATAAGCGCGATACAAGCGTCTATAACCTCTCGCAGGTTATGGGGCGGTATTTCCGTGGCAAAGCCGGCAGAGATGCCGCTGGTCCCGTTAACGAGCAGGTTAGGGTACCGCGACGGCAGCACAACCGGCTCCTTCGTCGTATTATCGAAATTATCCTTGAATTGAACCGTTCTTTTCTCGATATCACGAAGCAGCTCCATCGCGATTGGCGATAAGCGTGCTTCCGTATAACGCATAGCCGCTGCAGGATCATCGTCCTGCGAGCCCCAGTTGCCGTGACCGTCAACGAGCGGATGCCCCATCTTCCAAGGCTGCGCCATCCGAACCATACCTTCATAGATGGATGAATCGCCGTGCGGGTGATAGTTGCCCATAACATCGCCGACCGTTTTAGCCGATTTCCGGTACTGCTTATCCGGCGTGTTGCCTGAATCGTACATCGCATACAGAATACGGCGCTGCACAGGCTTTAGGCCATCGCGAACGTCAGGAATGGCACGATCCTGAATAATATACTTTGAATAGCGTCCGAAGCGGTCTCCTACAACCTCCTCCAAAAACGCCGGTAAAAACTGTTCCAGCATACTCATGCAGAATTCCCCCTATTCCTCATACTCCATAAAGTCGACATTCTCAACGATCCACCGCTTGCGCGGATCAACCTTATCACCCATAAGCGTAGATACCCTGCGCTCCGCTTTGGCTGCATCCTCGATTTGCACTTGCAATAGCGTCCGTTTCTCCGGGTCCATCGTTGTCTCCCACAACTGATCGGGATTCATCTCGCCTAGTCCTTTATAACGCTGAAGCTCGTAATTTTTACCGTATTCCTTCAAATAGTTTTGCAGCTGCTCGTCCGTCCAAGCGTAACGAATCGTTTCCAGCTTTCCTGATTTACGAGTAATTTTGTACAATGGCGGCTGAGCGATATATACGCGTCCCAAATCGATTAACGGCTTCATATAACGATAGAAAAAAGTGAGGAGCAGCACTTGAATATGGGCACCGTCTGTATCCGCATCCGTCATAATAATAATTTTATTATAGTTGCATTCCTCGGCAGCAAATTCCGAGCCTACACCCGCGCCTATAGCCGAAATAATCGCTTTATACTCGTCGTTTTTCAATATATCGATCAGTTTCGCCTTCTCCGGATTCATCGGCTTGCCTTTAAGCGGCAGCAGTGCCTGATATTTCGAATCGCGCCCCTGCTTGGCAGAACCGCCGGCCGAATCTCCTTCCACAATAAACAGCTCCGTGCGCGTATAGTCTTTTGACTGCGCAGGAGTCAGCTTGCCATTAAGATTCGAGCTCTCGCTTTTTTTCTTGCCGCTGCGAATTTCCTCGCGCGCTTTGCGTGCCGCTTCACGGGCTTTCGACGCTTGAAGTGATTTCTTCAGCAGCATTTGCGCGATTTGCGGGTTCTCCTCGAGAAAAACCTGCATTTTCTCGGACACAATCGCATCTACTACGCTCCGGGCCGATGAGCTTCCAAGCTGATCCTTCGTCTGCCCGACAAATTCCACCTCGGACATTTTGATATTGATAACGACCATCATGCCCTCTCGCAAATCATTGCCCTCAAGGTTTTTGTCCTTTTCCTTGAGCATTGCCGCTTTGCGGGCATAGTCGTTCATCACGCGGGTATATGCTGTTTTAAAGCCGGTTTCATGCGTACCGCCGCCGCGCGTCGGAATCGAGTTGACGAATGAAGCGATCGTCTCGGTATAACCATCGTTATACTGAAGAGCGACCTCCACTTCAATCTCATCGCGCTCGCTCGCAAAATGAATCACATCATGCAGAACCGTCTTATCCTCGTTCAGAAACTGAACGAATTGACGTGCTCCCCCTTCATAATGAAACACATCCTGCTTGCCGTTGCGATCGTCTTTGATCGATACCTTTAGGCCAGAGTTCAAAAACGCGATTTCCTGCAGACGTTCGGCAAGCGTATCGTAGCTTAGATTTGTACCGTTCTGGAAGACTCGTCCATCGGGCTTGAAGGTAACCTTCGTGCCTGTCCGATTCGTAGTCCCAATTACCTCGAGACCTCGAACCGGCTCCCCGACATGCTCCCGGCCAGCCTCATCCACCCAATATTCAAAGCGCTGCCGATGGATTTTTCCGTCGCGATAAATATCGACCTCAAGCCATTCCGACAAGGCATTCGTAACCGATGCGCCTACGCCGTGCAAGCCGCCGGATTTTTTGTATCCCCCGCCGCCAAACTTTCCGCCCGCATGCAAAATCGTAAATACGACCTGCGGCGTCGGTATACCGGTCTTATGCATGCCGGTTGGTATTCCCCGCCCATTATCATGAACGGTTACTGCGCCATTCTTGTGCAGCGTTACTTCTATTGCCGAACAAAATTTAGCCAAATGCTCATCAACCGCATTATCGACAATTTCCCATACAAGATGATGCAGTCCTGAACTGCTTGTACTGCCTATGTACATCCCTGGTCTTTTGCGTACAGCGGTTAATCCTTCAAGCACCTGTATATCATCGGCCTCGTAGTTCCTGTCTGCGGCCGCTGTATTTGCAAAGAGATCTGTTTGCTCTGACATGAGCGTCCCCCAATCTGTAATCACGTTTCCGTATCTTCAAGCTATTTTAATTCAAGATGTCCTGTTTCGTAAAGACGCCAAAGGACAAGACTACCGCAACAATGCCCCAAATCGCAAGCACCGCAAGGGAAAACGGCAATGACATTCCTTCTATGGGCGGCGGTGAACCATCCAGATAAGCGGTAAGCTTCAGATTCACGGCGAACAAATATTTGGCGCTTGTCCATGATGAAGTCATTCCTGATAAAATAGTACCCGTAATGACAGCTGCCATCATCGTGACCATGCTGGCAGTCGTGCTGCGAATGAGCACGGATGCCATAAAAGCCAGCAGCGCAACCGTCATCGCGGAAAACCACGCTAAACCCGATTGCATCCATATATAAATCCACTGGGGCACTGCATGCGCATAAGACGAATCAATTGTTGATCCAATCATTTGGAACCCGGTAAACACAGGCATCGTCCAGCCCGAGTAGCCAAAGAACAAGCCGGAGAGCAAATAACATAATAAAGCAGTTATGACGATCGTAAGCGATACATACAAGGTTAACACAATAAGCTTGCTTAGCAACACCTTCCACCGTTTAACCGGCCTCGTGAGAAGCATTTTAATCGTGCCCGACGTCCGTTCGCTCGATACGATATCGGCTCCGAGCGCCAAGACGAGCATCGGAATAAACAACGTAACCGCGTTATCGAGAAAGCTTCGAGTAAAAGTTGCACCGTTTGGAGCGCTTGGATTGACATCATGATCCAAATAATATTGCAGCTGCTGCACGGCAGCTCGTCTGCTCCGTTTCCACTCTTCCGGTATGCGGTCGCTTGAGAGCGTATTCTCCAAATCGGTTATTTGCTGCAGTACTTGATTGCGCCAATCTGCAAATTTTGCTTCGTTGTTTTGGACAACCTTCAGCTCAGCGTAAGTAAAAATCGGAATAAGCGCAAGCAAAATAAGGACGATTACGAAAAATCTTTTTTTCTTCCACACTTTCAGCATCTCGTTTTGGATGAGCGGCATTAGACTAACCACTTGCTTCACCCTCCGTCAACGTTAAAAAAAGCTCCTCCAGCGTAGGCGCTATTTGATGAACGGACATCACCCCAATATGCCGCTCAACAAGCTGCTCAACACTTCCCGGTATTTGATCCGCAGCCATAACAGTAATAAAGGCATTCGGCATATTTGCCAGCATACTCTCGTCAAGCAACTGGGAATCCCGCTTAATAAATACAATTTCCCGATTGCCCGCAAGCACCTGCTTGCCTAGCTCCGGCTTATCAAGCTGCCAGATCACATAGCTGCTCGCCTGCTCTACAAGATCGGCCACCTTGCCTTCGGCAAGCACAAGGCCTCCGTTGATAATCGCCACACGATCGCATAGAAGCTGTATTTCGCTGAGCAGATGGCTGGAAATAAAAACGCTCATTCCTTGATCCGCAAGCATTCGGACAAATTCACGCAGCTCCTTCATTCCTTTTGGGTCAAGCCCATTCGTCGGTTCATCCAAAATAAGCAGCTTTGGCCTGCCCAGCAGCGCTTGCGCGATTCCAAGCCTTTGCCGCATGCCAAGGGAATAGGTTTTTACCTTTTCATGAATTCGCCCCTCCAGCCTAACGATACGAATGACCTCCCAAATGCGGGCCTCATCCACCCCTTTTATCATTCGCGCAAAATATTCAAGATTTTCGAAGCCGGTCAAATACGCATACACCTCTGGATTCTCAACGATGCAGCCAACAAGCGCCAACGCCTTCTCCGGTTCCTTCTGCACGTGATAACCGCCAATATACACCTCTCCCGCGGTTGGTTTTATGAGATCAACCAGCATCCGGATTGTAGTCGTTTTGCCGGAGCCGTTCGGTCCAAGGAAGCCAAATATTTCCCCTTCATTCACTTCGAAGCTTACGTCATGAATAATCGTTTTACCGCGAATTTTTTTGTGCAGCCGATTGACGGATAGAACGGGTTTCATCATGATCTCCTCCTGTTGGGGCATTTCGTACCAGCTATGTCCACTCTTGAGCGCAATAAAACCTTCTAATTCAAGGAATCCAAAATACGCGAAGCTATTTTCCCGTAACCTTGATGATTGGGATGAAAATGATCATTAGAAAGATAATCGCCGATTTTTCCCTCAAACAAATCATAGGTTGGAATCATGATCATATTCGGATAGCTGTGAAGCAGCGTATAGGCCTCTTCATTCCACTGTTGCACCTGAATGCTTCCGATACGCAGCTTCTCAATATCGTAGAACGGATTGTATAAGCCGACGTAAACGATTTTCGCAGTGCTGTTGATCTTGTGAAGCACCTTAATGACCCGCTCGAAGCGATTCAACACAGCAGGAAGCTCCTTCGTTCGATCAAGCATGGTGAAGGCCGTAAGCTTGCGTCCCGCATTCCTTGTACGCGCATGATGAAATAAATCGTTTCCTCCAATCGTCAATAGGATCAAGTTTGCACGCTTCAGCGCATAGGCAAAGCCGCTGTCACTTTCTAGACGTTCTGCAAGCTCATCGGCACGCAGCCCGTTTATGGCAAGATTGTTTACGATTGTTACCGGTTTATTCCACTCACTGCGAAGACCTTTGGCTACTTGCTTCACATACCCTTCGCCCGTATGATCGCCAGTTCCCTTTGTAAGCGAATCGCCAAGTGCAACTATTCGAATTTCCGCCGCATCTTTAAAGGAGTGAAATGCTGGAAGAGCGCCCTCTTGCTTCCACCCATTCGTATTCATCTCTTGCTTCAAATCAGGATAAAGGGTATCTTTGACTGCCCACCCGAAGCCAATGAACAGCAACGCTGTAGCGCATATCGACGATACGGCTAATAAACGCCATAGCATAGCAGCTTTCAAGTGAAACCTGCCTCCTCCCTTTAGCTGTGCAAGCATGCATGGCTCTAATAGTTGTTGTTAGCATGTTTTGCAGATAAATGGGATTTATGTATGCGTCGCTAAAATTTATTTTGAAAGTCGATGCTTTAGCGACTTCCTCTTTCTCGATCATTGTTAGAGTTTGACATATCTCGACTACCTTTTGTAATATGTATTACGATTAATAAACATAAAATGATATGATGAGGTAGCCAAATGAACGCAAATGAGCGTATAGATTGTATGAAATGCAGGCATTTCTACGTCACCTGGGACCCTGGCTCGCCCAAAGGCTGCAAGGCATTTGGCTTTAAGACGAAAATGCTTCCGAGTACAATCGTTCTACAATCCTCAGGCAAGCCTTGCTTGCATTTCGAGACTAAGCAACAGCAGCAATGTTAATGAACTTTTAATGTGACTCAAAAATGATGCCATTCCTCAAATTTCCAAGCAACTTTTCCCGTTAACAGGATTTACAGACAATAAAACAAAAAGCACCCAAAGGGTGCTTTTATAAAGCCATGCGCTCGAATAGGCAAGCTTATCCAACTGCTATTTGTGTTTAGACCAGTTCGGATCGCTATTTTCAAGCAAATACGAGAAATCATTTTCCAGACGTTTTTGCTCTTGTTTCTTCTTCTCTTCTTCCTGCTTGCGAAGATCCTCCTTGCGTGATGCTTCCGCTTGCTTCATCTCGTCCGCTTGGGCTTTGAGCTTGCTGAGCACGTCGCTGCCCAGTAAATCCTTAAGCGTCAGACCATTGTCAGCCTCTTTCTTTGGAGCTGCCTTTGGCGGTGCCGACGCTGCTTTCTTCTGTTTCTTGCCCATTGCGATTACACCTGCCTTAAGAATTCATACGGTTCGTCATTCATGCATACAGCATTATATGCTAAAAAATAATCGTTAATAATAATAGCTTTCATCTGCTCACCTTGCAAGTATCAACTGAATTTTATTCGATATCATGCTAGCAAAAAGGAGCTGTCCCAAAAGCGTTCGCACGGAATGGGAACATCTTATCACAGCATACAGCATTCATTGTTCTAACCCGTAAGTTTGAAATAAAAGGCTATCTCAAATCCAGTTTTTGTGGAACTAACAGGAAAAACTCCATCTATTTTCCTGATAAGACGTCAGTTCGTTCATTTAGCTGGAAAACCTCCCGTTAATCGGAGCACTTTCACCGAAATAGGGTCAAAAGCGAGATATTAACGGGAGAAAATCCATCTAAACCTGATTTTTGCAAAAAAACGCCTATAATAACGGGAGTTTTTCCCGTTCATGCTGCCTCATGAGGGCTCCGCCCCATGAATGATTGAACCCGAGACTACAGAAGAACGGGGGATTCCGCCGATTTCTGTTTCGTGGCTTGCCATAGGTAAACCTGGAGGTGGGGAGACTTTCGACTTTCGCCTGCCCATAATCTCATGAAGCAAGCAACCATAGACCTGAATAGAAAATAGCAGTACAGGAATAGCTCCCTGTACCGCTATTTGTTCATGTCTTCCAACATTCCATGCAAAGCGAGCTAGCTTCCCAGCGAGCATTCTACTTTTGGGACAGCCCCCTCTTATGGACTACTTATTCGTTGCCATACTCGATAAAGAGCGATTCAGCTGCTTTCCTTGCCAAATCACGCGCTTGCTCGACGTTTGAAGCAGAGCTAAGCGCGACCGCCATGCGCCGTCCAACCTTCGTTTCTGGCTTGCCGAATAGTCGTACCTGCGTGTTCGGTACCGACAAGGCCTCCTCAATGCCGCCTATGCGGAAAAAGCCGCTCTCCCGATCTGCTTTGAGCGTGTGCGAAGCGCCGGGCGTCAGCAGGCGAATCGTCGGAATCGGAAACCCTAGAATGGCTCTTACATGCAGCGCAAACTCAGATAAATCCTGAGTAGCCATCGTCACCATGCCCGTATCATGCGGACGAGGCGACACCTCGCTGAATAATACGCCGTCCTTCGTAATGAACAGCTCTACGCCGTAAATGCCGTAGCCGCCTAGCTCATCCGTAATTCGCAGAGCAATCGCTTCCGCTTGTGCGATTTGCTGCTCCGTCATTTCATGCGGCTGCCAGGATTCAATATAATCGCCGTCCTTCTGAACATGACCGATCGGCGGACAATAGCTCGTACCGGAGACAGATCGCACAGTGAGCAGCGTAATTTCGGATTCAAACGTAATGAAGCCCTCAACGATAATGCGCTGCTTCTTCGCACGTCCGCCCTCCATCGCATAGTTCCAGCAAGCTTCAAGCTCCGCTTCAGAGCGGCAAACGCTTTGCCCTTTGCCTGAAGAGCTCATGATCGGCTTAATGACGCATGGGAATCCAAGTGCTTCGGCCGCTTGTCGCAGCTCGTCCAGCGTGTCCGCAAACTGATAAGGTGCAGTCGGAAGCTCAAGGGTTTCAGCAGCAAGGCGGCGAATACCCTCGCGGTCCATCGTCAGCCATGCAGCCCGTGCCGTTGGAATGACGCGATGCCCTTCCTTCTCCAGCTCCAGCAGCGTTTCCGTCGCAATCGCCTCGATCTCAGGAACGATAAAGTCCGGCTGCTCCTTCTCGATAATACGGCGAAGCTCTGCTCCGTCAAGCATGTCGGTCGTATAGCTGCGATGAGCAACCTGCATTGCCGGCGCGTTTTCATAACGATCTACGGCAATCGTCTCGATACCAAGCCTTTGTGCCTCCAGCACAACCTCTTTGCCAAGCTCGCCTGAGCCAAGCAGCATTATTTTACGAGCATTCGATGATAACGGTGATCCATACATAAAGAAAAAGAACCTCCTGGAAGCAAATCGAATCGTTATCCGCAGCTGCAGCTGGTTTGGACAAGCGCTTCGGTTCGTTTTTTCTTCCATTGTGGAGGTTCCTCGGTTAAAAATCAACCATTTTATGTTGACGATTATAGAAAACGGTACTGTGCTTCTATCAAGCCGTTGTAAACACCGCGCTTAGCAATAAGCGTCTCATGATTGCCCTGTTCCACGATTTGGCCATGGTCAAGCACAATAATTTCGTCAGCGTGGCGAATCGTCGATAAACGGTGTGCGATCATGAAGGATGTGCGCCCCGCAAGCAGCGCTTTTAACGCTTCTTGAATCTTAAGCTCCGTTTCCGTATCGATGCTTGCTGTCGCTTCATCCAGAATCAAAATTTGCGGATCGGCTAGCAGCGCGCGCGCGAATGACAGCAGCTGTCGTTGTCCCATGGAGAGCACATTGCCTCGCTCCTCAACCTGCGTGTCATACCCGTCAGGCAGTCCCATAATGAAATCATGGGCATTGACCGCTTGTGCCGCCTTCACAACTTCCGCGTCTGTCGCGTTCAGACGACCGTACCGGATATTGTCGCGGATCGTGCCTGCAAAAATAAATGTATCCTGAAGCACGATGCCGACCTGGGAGCGCAGGCTCTCTATGGAGACATCACGGATATCGATGCCATCAATGAGCACGCGTCCTTCAACAGGATCATAGAAGCGGCATAGCAGATTGATGATCGTGCTTTTGCCAGAGCCGGTATGACCGACGAGCGCGATGGACTGACCCGCTTTTACGTCAATCGTTACGCCCTTCAATGCCGGTCTGCCCTTCTCATATTCGAACACGATGCGGTCAAACTTCACTTCGCCTTTAATTTTTGGCAGCGGCTTCGCTTCCGTCAATTCGGCTACAGTAGGCTCTTCGTCGATAAATTCGAAGATTCGCTCTGACGATGCCATCGCAATGAGCAACTGGGAATACATTTGGCCGAGACGGTTGATCGGGTCCCAAAAGTTGCCGATATAGTTGGCATATCCGACTAGCAAACCGACAGTGATCGCTTCCGTTTGAATGAGATGTGCGCCGTACCAGAACAAAATAAAAGTTCCGATTGCCGAAGTGATCTCGATTACAGGTCCAAAGGCTTGGTTTAGCGCAGAGGCTTTGTTCCAAGACTTCACATTGATTGTATTCATATGATCAAAGAAGCTCATATTGTCTTTTTCTTGGACATATGCCTGTGTTACTTTCATCCCTTGAATGCTTTCATTCAAGTGGGAGTTGATGCGGGATTGCTTCATCCGCACATCCTGCCAAGCAAAACGGATTCTTTTGCGCAGCGTCGTTGATACGAGGAACATAAGCGGCACTGTAATCATGACCGCAAGTCCCAGCTTAAAGTTCCATACTAGCAAAATGATGACGATACCAAACAGCTGGACACAGTCCATCAGCAGGTTGACGACCCCGTTCGTGAATAGGTCCTGCAGCGCATTGACGTCGTTCGTAACCCGAACGAGCACTGAACCTGCCGGTCGTTTGTCGTAGAAACGGAAGCTCAGCTTTTGAATATGCTGGAACAAATGATTTCTAAGATCGTAAATGACGCTTTGACCGATAATATTCGTATATTTGATCCGGTACGTATTGGATGCCCATTGGATAACATATAAAACGAGCATGATTCCAGCAAAGATGAGCAGCTTAGGTACGCTTGTAGCTCCATTCTCGGGAGCAATTGCTTCGTCGATTGCAAGGATGACGAGCGCAGGAACGCCTAGGCGTGTCATCGTACCTAAAATCATCATAAATATGACAGGCATTAATTGCTTGGAGTATGGCTTCATGTACATGAACAAACGGCGTAATTGTCCCCAGTTAAACGGTTTTTCAATAAGCTCGTCGTCTTGATAGATGAAGCGTTCGTTTTTATTGCTGGCCTTTGCTTTGACACTCGTGCTCATTATACGGTACTCCCTTTCCGATCATGCGCTTGCTCGACCAATGTAGAATCATCAAGCGGATAGTCAGCATATTGAATGTTGTAAGTATCGCGGTACGGCCCCTGCTGCTTGATCAGCTCTGCATGCGTACCCCTTTGAACGACATGACCATTATCCAGCACGACAATTTCATCGGCATGTCTGAGCGAGGATATCCGGTGCGCGATAATAAAGGTAGTGCGGCCGGCCATCAGCTCCTTGAAGCCTGCTTGAATTTCGTGCTCCGTTTCCATATCAACGGCGCTTGTAGCATCGTCCAAAATAAGAATGCGCGGGTTTTTGATCAGCGCTCTTGCAATTGCGATCCGTTGCTTCTGGCCGCCGGATAAGCCCATCCCTCTCTCGCCGACGATCGTATCATAGCCAAGCGGCAGCTCCATAATGAAATCATGCGCTTTGGCAAGCGTTGCTGCATACTCGATTTGTTCCGGCGTTACATCCTTCACCCCGTAAGCGATGTTGTCACGGATCGAAGCCGAGAACAAGAACGTCTCTTGGAATACAGGTGCAATCAAGCGGCGCAGGCTTGCGACATCCAGGTCGCGAATATCGATGCCATCGAGCGTAATCGTACCGTTTTTGACGTTATAGGCTCTCATGAGCAATTGAATGATTGTTGATTTGCCTGAGCCCGTTGCACCAAGAAATCCGATAACAGAGCCTGCTGGCGCATCGATTACAAGATCGGTTACCGCAGGCGATTTGTCGGGATAGCTGAAGGTGACATGATTAAAGCGAACATCGCCTTTCACCGATTCATTCGTAACTTCAATGGCATGCTCCGTGTTTTTGACATGAACATGCTCGTTAAGCAAGCCAAGCACCCGCTCGCCTGATGCTTTGAACTGCGTGTAGTTGTTGATATGGAACCCAAGGCCCCACATCGGACCGATAATATACCAAATCAAGCTGAAAAATGCGACGAATTCGCCGAGCTTCAGTGAACCGTCAATAACAAGAATACCGCCAGTAACAAGCAGAATGACAGCGCTTAAGTTGGCGACAAGCTCCATAACGGGGAAAAATTTAGCCCAAATCTTGGCAGCGCCGACTTGGTTCGTCTGATAAGCTTCGCTGCGCAGTGAGAATTTCGACACCTCATGGGATTCGCGAGCAAACGATTTGACCGTTCGAACGCCTGTAATGTTCTCTTGAACCGCTGTCGTTAGGTTGCTCATCGCTTGACGCATTTCACGGAATGCAGGGTGAATGTTGCGTTCGAAGCGAATGGCCGCAAAGCCGAGAAGCGGAATCGTCACGAGCGTGATGAGCGTGAGCTGCCAATGGATCGATAGCATCATTGCACCGCCGAACACGATCATAAGCACCATGTTCAAAATTTGCGCAAAGCCGAAGCCGATAAAGTTGCGGATCGCTTCCAGATCCGCTGTCAGGCGAGACATGAGATCTCCCGTCTTCGCTTTGTCATAATACTGAAAGGAGAGCGTTTGCAGCTTGTCATACAAAGCGTTTCTCATACGGAAAGCTACTTTGTTGCCAAGGCGTCCGCCAAAAAATCCGTGTAAAAACTGCATGCAGCCTTTAAAGCTGACTACTCCTACTACCGTAAATGCAAGCGCCGGAACTAATTCGAATTTCTCTGGCATGATGACATCATCAATGAGGTATCGCAGCAAATTCGGATAGACAAGTCCGAGCGCCGTAGCGCACATTAAGCATAAAATGGAGGAGAATAAAAATTTTCGCTCCGCCCAATAGAATGCTTTCAACTGCCTTAAAACGTCCAAGTAAATCCATCTCCCCGTATCTATTTTGTAAGTATGAATGAATATTATCAGCATCGTGAAATGCGAGCAAACAGTATAAATATGCATATATGTGATAGAACCCGCTTAAATCCGCATTATGGAAATTGTAAACGGTTAATGCTCCCAATTGGTCCTAAATCATGACAAATATGTGCCTATTGCTCACTTTTTGCACGGAAACACACTAAAATAAAAAATGCTTTTGCAGGCGCGATTAGCACCGGCAAAAGCATTCAGCTAGTAATGCGATAGAACGATCGACATTCATTGACGATTAGAGATGAATCAATTGATTATAGAGCAGCTTGAGTTCAGTCGTATCCGCGTTTCCAGTCAGCGAGCTGCGCTTGCCGCTTTCGTATGCCAGCATATCCTCCTGCAGCTTGCCCCCAGCTTGAACCGCAGCCTGCTGCCAAATTTGCTCGTAAAGCGATGTCCAAAGCGCCGTTTGCTCGGCCATCCATCCATTTAGCGAAGGAGCAAGCAGCGTCTCAAGCTCTTTGCGAAGCAAGGACTTGCCCTCGCCTTCAAAAAATTGCCGAGGCGATTTAAAGCGGCTCCAAAGAAGCTTCGAATCGATCGCGTCTGCTTCCCATGCAGCAGGCTGCTCCGGTGTTGGCAAAGCAGATGCAACATAAGGGATTGCGCTGTAAGCGGCGATTGACGCCTCCAAGCGCTGCGCTGTGCTGAAGTACAGCTTCTGAAGCAGCGAATGAACGCCTCGCTCCATCCGCAAGGACGTGGCCAGCATCTCCTGCGAGAGCTCCAGCTGGACAAGCCGCTGCAGCTCAAGCCACGATGTCCAAATCGCTTTGCGCAAATCACGCCCATCATCCTGCAGCGACGCAGGGTTGAACGCAAGATTGTAAAACTCGCCAAAGCGATATTGAATACGCTGCACGACATAATACAAGAGCTCGCTCAGCTCCTGCTTAAGCTGCTCAGGCATAGCTCCCGACTGCAGCGCTCCGATCTCGCTCGTCGCATCGTTAACAGCCTGTTTAAGCGTACTTAGCTCCGCTTCCCTCGCTGCCGCATCGCCCTCAGCGCTTTGAAGCCAGCCTGCAACGGTTGCAGCCGCACGTTTCAAATCCTGCTCTGCTGCATCGATAGCAAGTCGACCGAGGTCGTTCTGAATAAAGGAAAGGAATGATTGCTCGAATTCCTCCATGCCAGAGCGTCCGAGCAGCTCAGCGTCGCCGCTAAGCTTGCCGTCAAGCGCCTGCAGGCTTGATACAGGGAATAGGCGCGGCGAGCGAATCGCATGCTGCAGCAGATTCGTTTCCACGTGCTTCAATACGCCGTCAAGCTCCTCTTGATCCGCTGCCAAATCGGCCGCGTTCACGAGGAAAAACATTTTGTCGAGCTCGAACTGATCCTTTACCCTGCCAAGCTGCATCAGAAACTGACGGTCGGCTTGGGAGAAGGCATGGTTGTAATAGGTTACGAACAGAACGGCATCCGCGTTCTTGATATAGTTGAAGGCTACGCCCGTATGTCTGGCATTAACCGAATCCGCGCCAGGCGTATCAACAAGTACGATGCCTTGCGCCGTTAGCGCGCAATCGTAGTGAAGCTCGATCTCGCTGACGAAGCAGGAACGGGATTCCTCTGCGACGTAGCGCTCATACTCCGCTTGGTCGACCGATAGCTGCTGACCCAGCAGCAGTTCATGCTCTGCCCAGCCTGCGCGGGCTGCGCGCAGGAAGCTAAAGTGCGGGCGGCCGCCAGCCCCGATGGAATCGGGGGTTAGACGGTCAATCGCCCGCATTAGGGCTGTGGCATCCGGCAGATGCTCGGTGCCGGCCTTCTCGCCGAGCAGCGCCAGGGAGTAGCGCAGGTCGTCTTCAATCGCGGCGCGCGTCTTCATGACGATGCGCGCTGTGCCGTGGCCGTGCTCCGCCGTAGGGGGCACGAGCCGGTTGATCGCGGCGGTCGTCGGATTAGGCGAAACCGGAAGCACCGGTTCGCCGATCAGCGCATTCGCCAGCGATGATTTGCCGGCGCTGAAGGCGCCGAACAAAGCGATGGTGAAGCGGCTGTCCTGCAGACGCTTTGCCTTATCGCGCATCGCATGCGCCGCAGAGGAAAGCGAAGCGTGCGGCGCCAGCAGCTCCGCTGCGCTCGTTAAGCGCGCAGCAGCGCTGTGCTGCTGCGCCAGCGCGGCTCCGCCAGCCAAGGCGCTCCGCCCTGCTGCCTCGCGCCTAGGCGCTGCTGCGCTGCCGCGTCCGCTTTCGCTCGCGAGCGCTTCCCGCGCCGCCGCCACAGCGCTGGCCGCGGACACACCCGCACCCGCACCAGCTGCGCGCGGTGCAGGCAAAGCCGGCCTAGCCGGCGCCTCAGGCATCGCTGCCGCCAGCCGCGACTCATGCTCATCAGCGCGCTTCGCAAGCGCAGACAGCGCACCAATAGCGCCAGCCTGCGCGCGAAGCGCCGCAAGCTGTGCCTGTGCCTCAGCGGCGGATGCTTCGCCTACCGCCGCCGCATGATCCGCCAGCGTATCGATCAGCTCAAGCGCCCGCTGGCGATAAACCGACTTCACATCCGCGGCTAGGTCGCGGCTGTACGTCATCGTATACTCGTTCCCGACGACGGCTCCAGCTTTAACCCGCGCCAGCAGCCATTCCGAATCCGGCAGCCAAGCAAGTGTCCGTGCGAGCTCTGCTTCCAGCCGCTCGCTGTCATACCCGATACGCTCTGCCTCCACGCGCAGCAGATGCTTCACATGCCAATCAATTGAAGCGCTGATTAAGCTGTTCAATTCGTCGCTGAACGCCTGCAGGCGCCTTTCCTGCTCCGCAGCCGTCTTCGCAGCCGCGAACAGCAGCCCCGCCTTAAAGCCGGGCTTGCGGCTCTCCAAAAACGTTTGAGCCAAATCACGCAGTCCAGCAGGCGTAATATTCGCATTATCGAGCAGCGTCTGCAGCTCCTTGCGAAGCTGCCCGCGATAAACTACTTTTTCATTTGCTATTTTGCCAATAAGCTTCTGCAAGCGGTCCATTTCACTTGTTACAAGGGCAGCAGCCTCTTCGCCGCCTGCTTCTTCGAGCAGCCGTTCCCGCTCAGGCTCCCGCTGCAGCTCGCTCCACTTCAAATGGCCCGCCGCGACATGGCGCAAGGAGGCATCTACGCTGTATACGCTCAGCGGCCCCCGAATCGTTTGAAGCAGCTCCAGCAGCTCCAGCAACGACTCCCATTCCTGCTCCGGATGTTCTGGCTCGCGCAACGACAAATAAACGATCCCCGCTGGCTCCAAATGCCAAGCGTGAAACGCATCTTGTACGCTTTGCCGATAGCTGGCGAAGGAGAGCTCGCGATCGCGGTGCTTATCAATCTGATTCACGATAAAGTATAGAGGCTTGCCCCAATCCTTCAACTGCTTTGCAAACGAAAAATTGATCTCCGATTGCACATGATTATAGTCCATCACATAAAACACGACGTCTGCAAGATGCAGCGCCGATTCCGTAGCCATTCGATGCGCGTCGTCGGTCGAGTCGATGCCAGGGGTATCGAGCAGCACGGTATGATCGCCCAGCAGCTCGCTAGGGTAAACGATAGATACCGATGTGAACTGTTCTCCGTCTACGCAATAGCGGTCCAGCTCATCGATTGGAACCTCCGCTTTTGTTGCTGCGCCGCCGCGAAGCGTCTCTACTGCCGCGTAAGCCCGATCGCCGCCGCGAATCGATACAACGTTGGCGCTGGTCGGAATGGGGCTTGACGGCAGCAGCTTCGCTGCGCATAAACGATTGATCAAGGTTGATTTGCCAGCCGAAAAATGTCCACAAAAAGCGACAGTAAGCCGACCTTCGGTCAGCTTACTGTTTAGCTCCTGTGCTTGCTTGGCATGTATGGCATCTCCTGCGGCTTCCATCAAGCCTGCTGCCTCGGATATAGCTCTTTCTATGCTTTGCACCGTTGATTCTGTCATTAGCTTCTCCTTAAACGGCTTGCTCTTCTTCAGACGGCAGGCAAATTTCAAATACGTTGCCATGCTGCAAAATCATAATGTTGCGCTCTTTATCTCTCATCACGACAACCTCTGGCTTTACGCGCATACGCTCGATGTACTGTTCAGGCACGTCGCCGGAGCCGCTCACTGTAATGCCTTCCACTACTAGATCTTCGTTCTCCTCCGGCGGAGACTCAAGCACCTGCTCGTAAATATCGGAAAAAAGCTCAAAATTGTTTGTGTAAACGGAAATACAGTTCATTTTCATCATCCTTCATTGGCTATTTTAGGTTTTATACTCTTATTTTTTGTTTTAAAGCCTGGCTTCATACGTTGTTTTCCTTCTTTGCACAAATCAAGCAGCGGACAAATCGGACACTGCGGGCTTTGCGCTTTGCAATGATAGCGGCCAAAGAAGATAAGCCTATGGTGAGTCAAGGTCCACTCCTCGCGCGGCACGAGCTTCATCAGCTTCTTCTCAACCTCCAGCACCGTATCCTCCTGCTTGGCGAACCCAAGCCTCTTCGACACGCGATCCACATGCGTATCAACGGCAATGGCTGGAACGCCAAAGGCGTTGGACATGACGACGTTAGCTGTCTTGCGGCCTACGCCTGGAAGCTCAGTCAAGCCCTCATGGCTCTCCGGCACTTCTCCGCCATACTTATCGATGACGATGCGGCATAGCTTTTGTATATTGGAAGCTTTGCTGCGAAACAAACCGATTCGGCGAATGTCTTGCTCAAGCTCCTCCAGCGGTACGCTCAAATAATCCTCGGGACTCTTATATTTCTCGAATAAAGACACCGTCACTTTATTGACCGTTTCATCCGTGCATTGCGCCGACAGCAGAACCGCTATCGTAAGCTCGAACGGATTGCTATGATTAAGCTCGCAGTGCGCATCTGGAAACATGTCCGCAATGATGTCCAGTACATGACGCATTTTCTGTTTCGCGCTCATCGTCCTCTCCCCTAATCAAACACTATCGTTCAAAGTGTAGCGAAATTTGTCACGCTTCGCAACCGTAATCAAGCATATTCTATAAAAAAACTGCCCCTAAGGGCAGTTTTTTCACAAAAAATAAATATCTCGGGCTGTTATCGCCGCATTTTTACGTATTTCTTTATTTGACGATTGCAATCACATTGTTTCTAAAGCTGTAAATCGTAATCTTGTCTCCTGCTTTAAAAGCCGTTACCGCAGCCGCATTTCCGTTCACGATATATTTGGTGTTGCTCATGACATTAAAATAATTGCGGTTATCCGTCGTTGATGTAATTTCCGTCCAAATTTGAGCTGTAGTCGAATTGTAGCTTGTAAATACGCGGCTCTCGCCGATCGCAGCCGTAATTTGAGTTTTGACGCCATCCGGCTTCTGAATCTCAACATAATCACCTACAGCCAGCAGGCTTGTTGCATTGCCTAGAGAAGTTCCCTTGATGATCTGAAAGCCTGCATCGCCATTAAAAGCTAAGGTTTGACCTGCAAGATCCACGATCGTCACGCTGTTTGCTGTAATGGACTGTATCTTGCCAAAAGTAACAGGTACTACTCTTGCTGATATCGCTTGTTTTCCGATATAGCTTACAGTGATCATTGAGCCTGGGGCAACTTGGTCCACAGTCAGCTTAGCGCCTACTTCGTTCACCAGCTCTGTACTGAGTACTGACAAATCAAAAGCTGGAGTCGCAGCATTTTTAATACGAAGTCTTTTGTATACCGTATCGATAGATAAAACCTCATACTGCGTATTCGAATGAACCTTAATTGTGGACACTCGATCCTGCGTGCTGCCTAATTCAAGCGTAAGCTTATCACCCGCTTTTAAATCACTATAGCCTGCATTATTAATAGCTGAATGTTCTACCGTAGCGGTGTTGTAAGGAACAGAAATTGAAGCACCGCCATCCAATTTCACCGTCATCAAATTGGAGTTGGCATTCAAAGAGACAAAAGTACCTACATACTTCGTTACGAATTGAAGCGATATAATCGAGTTGCCTGTGTAACTAATAACGATCTTACGGTTTTGCGTCAATAGGCTGCTTGCAGAAGCCAATGTTAACGTGCTGCCATTGTACTCAATCTTTGTCTTATCTGTAAAATACAACGCTTGGGCGTTGCTGCCTTCCGCGTCAAGGACGGTCAGCAGTTTTTTATCATAAAGAAAACCTGCTATTTGTGCTCCTGCAATCATTTTTACATTGCGCTTCGCAACTTTTACTTTCGTAACCTGATCCTTATCATCAAAGGTAACCTCAACTTCATCGGCTCCCTTGATCAGATCTTGAACGGACGCGCCTACTACACCATCTATTTCTACGGCAACCGTTTCAGCCATAAATTTAGATACAAGCTCGGAGTCTGTCTTAATCGTGATGAGCTCGCCGTCAGTCCCATAGAACGTGCCGCTCGCTTTTGTCGTTGACGCTTGCGGGGCAGCAACAATTTTAATGGCCAGCGGCGTTTCACGGAAATTGTCCTGGACGATGCTGATTTGACTGTCTCTCTTAATTGCGCTTAATGAGAGAGCATTGCCTTCCGTGTCAGCAACCGTTAGCGAGTCGTTATAAAAAACTTCAACCGGCTTATTGTCTATCCAAATAAATATTTTTTTCTCAGCTGCAATTAGTCGATCAAGCGTTCCCGTAATGGTTTTTGTATATTGCTTGTCGCCTTTCACTTCCACGTATTTCGCTTTGCCGTCTTTGGCAATGACCGTTACATCGCCATACTCTACCAATTGCTGCTTCGTAATCGGTGTCTCTTTATCGGCATGATAGAATAGCGTATCTGCATCAATGGTGTAGCTTGTTTCCTTCTTATCGCTATAGATCGCAATTGATGAATCCGTAATATGGGAAGCGATTCCGGTTGCTTGTCCTTCATAAGCTACTGAAAATAGCTTTTCTGCGCGAGAGAACATCGTTGCAAGACTCGCCCGGTTCACATTCACTTTCGGTTCGAATTTTGCCGGCGTTACGCCTTTGACAAGATCAAGCTTTAAAGCCGCATTCACATATCCTTTATAAATCGAACTAATTTGTGAATGATCGGAGAAGGAAGAATCTGTATTCTGAAGCTGCACCGCTTCCTCATCCTTCTCGATCGCACGAACCAGCAGCTTTGTTACCCATTCGCGGGAGGCTGGCTTCGTGCCCCAAGCTACTTTAGAATCCTTCGCAGCGAGCTCGAACTCCTCTTTCTGATCGAGCAAGCCTTCCTCGAAGGCAAGCGTCACATACGCTTTAAAGAAATTGCTGACAGCAAAGGAAGTCGGAAAGCCGATATTCTCGCTTTGATCCGCTTTTTTATCCAAGCCAGCAAAGCGCAGCGCCATGAGCACTGCTTCCTGTTGGCTTACATTTTCGCTTGGACGGAAGACGAAAGAGCCGCTGGTCGTTGTGTACCCTTCAATAATTCCTTGCAAAGCAAGCTTTGCGATATGCTTCTCAGCCCAGTGGCCGCTGCTGATGTCTTTAAATGGTGTTGAAAGTATGGAGGTCGCAGCACTAATCTGCGAAGGAATGATTACACCGCTGCCAGCAACCAGCGAAAAAGCCAGTGCTCCGATTAAGATCTTTTTGCTTGCAAATTGCAATGTCATAGAACAATATTCCCCCTGAGCGTTTATAATGATTCATGCAGAAACGACTTCGCTAACCTTATGCAGGGGCGGAGCCGTTTCCGAAATAAATATAATGAGTTGAACAATCTGCTTTGTAGCACATAACGCTATTGGTTGCTTGCCGCTTCTTCTCGCTTCATTGGATGCTCTAATTCAACATGTCCCATTAGCGTTTCGATCTTCCCGCCATCAACCAGCAGCTCAATGGCTTGTACAAAATTGAATTGGAACAATGTTTTTTGGAGCGTCTCCAAAACCAGCTGCTCGCCAGGAGCTCCAAGGCGTGCCTCGTCCGGCAAATGAATATCGAGCGTAACAAGTCCATCAGCTAGTTCTACGGATTTAATTTCAATAGGTTTCCATAATACCAGTTCATGCTCGCCTGCATCCTTTTGCAATTCAGCAAGCGTTGCCTTTACTAAATCAATATCCTCTTCATAAGACAGCTTAACGGAATGCTCAACTGTTTCACTAAGCTCAACATCGGTTAAGTAAATGGTAGCTTCGCGTTCGTTTAAAGCCGGTGTTGGCTCTGGAGAAGGCGTTGCCGTTGGTGCTATTGTACTCCCCGGGTTATTATCCGGCTTGTTTTCGGGGTTATTTTCTGGCTTGTCCTGTACACCACAGCCTACAATCGCAGCAGATAAAATGATGACAGCAAGCAGCCCGCGTGCTTTGAAATTTTTCATTACACTGAACACCTGCTTTCTATTTTACGTTTAAGTACTCTATTATTCCTGCTACTAATTCTGCAGCGATACGGTTCTGAGCTGCATCGTTAAAAAGGATTTTTGCATCGGAGGTGTTGGATAAAAATCCGGCTTCAATTAATACGGCAGGCATAGTGGTTTGCTTAATCACTTTATAAGCTTCCTTCTTGACTCCGCGGTCTTTAATGCCAGTTCCCGCTATCAAATGCTTATGCATGACATTAGCAAGCGACTTGCTGTTTTCCCGGTAATAGTATGTTTCGGCGCCGGATGCTGAACTTCCTCCGCTATTGGCATGAATGGACAAAAACAAATCTGCCTTCAGGTTCTCTGCAAATTTTATGCGGTCATCCAAGGAAGGATATGTATCGCCCGTTCTCGTAAAATGCACCTTGATTTTGCTTTCTTTCTCAAGCAGCGCCTTCATTTTCAAACCAACACTTAAATTAAATTCTTTCTCCCATTTGTTCAATACGCTTTTCGCGCCAGGGTCCGAGCCCCCATGACCAGGATCGATAACGACGTCAAATACGTCATTGGAAGCTGGCGGATTTACAATCGGAGCGTTAGGATCGGCTGGAACATCCGAAATGGCCATAAAGCTCATTTGGATTTTCCCTAAATCTTCTGTCAGGACATAGCCCGCGTTTTCACCGATTTCAATAACCAATCTTGCTGTTTCCGGCGAGCTTGAAAATAAGGAGTAACGGAACTTTTGCAAATAGGTGCTGTCTGATACATTAACCTCAATTTGACCGCTCAGAAGCTGTGTAGCCAAATCCGTAGAATATGCTGTGTTCGGAAAATCAAATACGACACGCTTCGGATTTTCGAGCAGCATCGGCTTGTTCGCTTTGACGACGCCTTCATAATTAATCGTCAAGCTGCCGCCGCCATCATAAGCTACCTCTGAAATCCAACCTGCAGTTTGGTCGGTTACAGGAGGCACTGTCGGATCTGTCGGATCTGTAGGCTCCGTCGACTGTTCATACATATGTACTTCCTTCTCGGTAGCTTTCCACTCAAAATTGAGGCCAAACTGCTCGCCTATAAATCGAAGTGGAACTAATGTCGTGCCTTTAATGATTGATGCAGTGGTATCCATTTGTACCATTTGGTCATTTACCATCGCCACTTTGTCATTCAGCTTTAGCTTTATAACATCATTGCCATGATTGACCGTCGCTGTTTTGGCCGTATTATCCCAAGAAATTTGAAAGCCTAAGCCCTCTGAAACCGTCCGCACAGGAACAACTGTCGCATTGTTTATGATTTGCGGATTGACATCAGTTTTTAACAGCTGGCCATTCAGAAAAAGCTTTGGGACGACCTCTGCAGCTTGTCCTACAGAAGCGAACATCGTGAATAAGACCGACATAAACAACAACATGGATACAGATTTCTTCATTTCCCACCTCGATGACTGGAATTGCCCGCATCGAATGAGTGCATTCGACTTTAACAGACTAAATTATAGACGCAGCTTGTCAGAAAAAGTTGCGTGAAAAGGAAAAAAGAGGACGATCCGCCTATACCGGCTGGATCGTCCTCTTTGCTTCATTAAGTTAGCCTAAGCGAGCTGCATGCTTCTGCTCGTATGCCGTAATTTTGTCTTCATGTTGAAGAGTCAAGCCGATATCGTCAAGGCCTTGCAGCAAAAATTGACGACGGTGCTCATCAAGGTCAAAGTCGATCGTTAAGCCATGCTCATCGGAAAGCTGTTTGTTTTCCAAATCAACAGCAAGCTTGTAGCCATCGTGCTTAGCCGTGCGCTGGAAGATCTCTTCCACTTGCTCTTCGCTTAGCTTGATTGGCAAAATGCCGTTTTTGAAGCAGTTGTTGTAGAAAATGTCCGCATAAGACGGAGCGATGATGACTTTGTAGCCATAGTCAAGAATGGCCCAAGGCGCATGCTCACGGGAAGATCCACAGCCGAAGTTCGCACGGGATACGAGTACAGAAGCGCCCTCGTAGCGTGGTTTGTTCGGTTCGAACTCCGCGTTCACATCACCGTTCTCGTGAAAACGCCATTCAAAGAATAGAAACTGGCCGAAGCCGCTGCGCTCAATGCGCTTCAAAAATTGTTTAGGTATGATTGCATCAGTGTCGACATTGACCCGGTCGACCGGGGCGACGATGCCTGTAAGTTGTTTAAACGGTTCCATATCGGTTATACCCCTCTCTCGCGTTCAATTAGTTCAACACTTCGGATTTAATTTCCCAATCGCGTACGTCTGTGAAATGACCTTTAATCGCTGCAGCAACTGCCATAGCAGGAGAAACAAGGTGCGTACGTCCGCCGCGGCCTTGACGGCCTTCGAAGTTACGGTTGGAAGTCGATGCGCAGCGCTCGCCCGGTTTCAATACATCCGGATTCATCGCAAGGCACATGGAGCAGCCAGCGTCACGCCATTCAAAGCCTGCCTCTGAAAAAATTTTGTCCAAGCCCTCTTTCTCGGCTTGAATTTTTACGCGGCCTGAGCCTGGAACGACGATAGCCGTTACGCGGTCGCTAACTTTGTAGCCTCTTGCGATTTCAGCTGCTGCGCGCAAATCTTCAATACGGCCATTCGTACATGAACCGATAAATACATAATCAATTGCGATTTCGTTCATTGGCGTACCTGGCTTCAAATCCATGTACTCAAGAGCGGCTTCCGCAGCTTTACGCTCATTCTCTGTTGGAAGATCAGCAGGGAATGGAACTTTAGCTGTAATGTTTGTTCCCATACCCGGGCTAGTTCCCCAAGTCACTTGCGGGATTAGAGCGTCTACATCGAAGTGAACGACAGTGTCGTACTCTGCGCCTTCGTCAGTAGTAAGCTGTTTCCAAGCTTCAACCGATTCGTCGTAGTTAGCCGGCGCATATTGACGACCGCGAAGATATTCAAAAGTTGTTTCGTCCGGAGCGATAAGGCCTGCGCGAGCGCCTGCTTCGATAGACATGTTGCAAACGGTCATACGCTCTTCCATCGTCAAGCTTGTGATCGCTTCGCCAGTAAACTCAATGACGTAGCCTGTTGCAAAATCCGTTCCATATTGCGCGATTACGCCAAGAATCAAATCCTTCGCTGTTACGCCCGGCTTGCGAGTGCCGTTGAAGCGAACCTCAAGCGTCTTCGCTTTCGATTGCTGCAAGCATTGCGTAGCCATAACGTGCTCAACCTCGCTCGTACCGATACCGAACGCCAAAGCGCCGAATGCACCGTGAGTAGAAGTATGGCTGTCGCCGCAAACGATCGTTTTGCCTGGGTGCGTAAGTCCGAGCTCAGGGCCCATAACGTGAACGACACCTTGGTCGATGCTGTCTAGATCAAATAGCTTTACGCCGAAATCTTTACAGTTTTGCGTGAGCGTGTCGATTTGCTGCTTCGAGATCGGATCTGTAATGTTGAAGCGATCCTTCGTTGGTACGTTATGATCCATCGTAGCGAAAGTAAGGTCCGGACGACGTACTTTGCGCCCCGACAGGCGCAAGCCTTCAAACGCTTGCGGCGACGTTACTTCGTGAACGAGCTGCAAATCGATATAAATAACACTTGGCTTGCCTTCTTCTTGATGAATGACGTGATTTTCCCAAATCTTCTCAAACATTGTCTTTTTCGTCATTATATTCACCCCATCGTTTCATTAAATCTTCTGCTTTTCTTAACTGAACCTACTATAGCATTTCTTTCTTCATTGATCCAAGATATAATATCTATAACGACTATAGGTAATAACTATAATGGAAGTTTCGTTGATCTCGAATAAGTATAGAAGGGAAATAAATATGGAATTAAGACAATTAAATTATGTCATCCAAATCGCCTTGGAGAAAAACTTTTCTCGCGCTGCGGAGAAGCTGCATATTGCACAGCCCTCTCTGAGCCAGCAGCTGTCTAAGCTAGAACAAGAAATTGGCGTGCTGCTCTTTCGCCGAACGACCAATTCCGTTGAACTGACACAGGCCGGTCAAGTATTTGTCGACAAGTCGCAAGCTATTCTAGATGCCGTCGAGCAGCTCAAGCAAGAGATGGACGATATGGCGCAAATGCGGCGGGGTCGCCTTGTCGTAGGCACGCTGCCCATTACAGGCTCGCATATCCTGCCGTTAGTCCTTCCGGTCTTCGGCGCGCAATACCCGCAAATCGAGGTTGTACTTGTCGAGGATACGACAGCCAAGCTGGAGCAGCTTACAGCGAGCGGCGGAACGGATTTAAGCCTGCTGTCCCTGCCTCTCATCGACAGCTCGCTAAGCTATGAGCCTTTCTTGGAGGAAGAAATTTGCTTGGCCGTCCCTCCCCAGCATCCGCTTGCTAAGCGCGTGGATCCAATCGATATCTCAGAGCTGCAAGAGGAACCGTTCATAGGACTCAAGCGCGGTCAAGGCTTCCGCCAAATTACGGTTGATTTATGCGAGCAGTCAGGCTTTTCTCCGCAGATCGTGTTCGAGAGCAGCAACATTGAAACGATACAATCGCTTGTAGCCGGCGGTATGGGAATTGCCTTTGTCCCGCAAATGCTGACGCGAATCAAAGGCTCTGAATTTGCGCCCGCTTATTTGCCGTTAAAGTCAAAACCGACTAGGACGCTGGTGGTCGCCAGCCGGAAGGGACGCTATCTATCGAAAGCTGCCGATGCCTTTATCCGTACATTGAACAAGACGGTCAGCAGCATCCATAATTAAGCCTCATATATAGAAGGTCTACGATCTTCAAATACCGGAATTTTCGAACGAACCGAATCAACTAATGACAGATCAATATCCGCATAAAGAATCGTTTCCTCTTCGCCGGCTTCCGCAATCGTCTCTCCCCAAGGGTCAAGGACGAGCGAGTGTCCGAAGAAATGAGCATCGCCGCTTTTGCCCATTCGGTTGCAAGCAATAACGAACATTTGATTTTCGATGGCGCGTGCTGTAAGCAGCGTACGCCAGTGATGAAGGCGCGGATGCGGCCATTCTGCGGGTACGAACAGCAGCTTGGCTCCGCCCAGCGCAAGCTTCCTTGCAAGCTCCGGGAACCGAATATCGTAGCAAATCATCATCCCTGCGTCTGCGCCTTCGATTTCAAGCCTCCCCAGCTTTTCCCCTGCTGCCAAATATTTCTCTTCATCCATAAGACGGAATAAATGAATTTTGGAATAGTCGGCTACGACGTTGCCTTCGCGATCGAAGGCATAAATCGTATTAAGCACTTTATCTTTCTTCAGTTCCGCGATCGAGCCACCAATAATGTGAACGTTATGCTTTTTGCTGAATGCAGACAAAAAGGCTTTCGTTCTTTCTCCTTCATGATCTGCTATCGACTGGATTTCTGTTAATGCATACCCCGTATTCCACATTTCCGGAAACATAATGATATCCGGCTTAGGCAAAGCGCTAACTGCTTCCTCCAGCATGCTCGCCAGCTTCGCGAAGTTCGCTTCTGGATTTCCCGCCTCTATATGCATTTGCAGCAGTGCAAGCCGCAATTGATTACTCATCTGCCATTCCTCCAGTATACCTTTTTCATCTAAAATAATTGCTTATTTTCCCTAATGATACCCTGTCATGGTTCTGTGTCAAGATGGGAAACGTAACAACAAGTTCTTTACCACATTACAATAGAGAAGGAGAATGTCTGTTATGCTTCCAAAACGAATAGCCGCGATACTTGTGTCATGCTGCTCGCTTTTTCTGTTTGCTCATGTTGCTGCCGCCCATCCTGCCCATGTCGCACCCAGCTCTGAGGTTGGTCTCAAGCCTGTACAGGTATTCGATGTAGCTGCCGGCAAAGTGATCAAAACGATCCCGAATGATGCAGAGTATCAATCCTTAGCAGGTTCATGGATCGGCTCCATTACGGGACTCGCACCCCAATTGACAAGCGACGAAAGCTGCAGCTATGTATATCGGGTACCGCTTGAGAAGGCCGTGACGATTAAAACGGGGGACATTACGGTTACTTCCGATGATCTGTTTTTATTTTACTGCAAAGACAAACCGCCGCTGCTGCTCGTATTTGACGAGAAGCGCAGACCGTATTTGTTCTTGTTCAAGGCAGATATCAAACCGTTTATTAAAAAGATCGGCGTTCCCGCTACTTAGGGCATAATGCTTCTCATCTCCCCACATTCGTGCTACATTAAAGCTATTGTCTAACTAGATAGCGATTTTTCATGTGGAGTGTGAGGGAATGGAAACACAAATCGGGCAACACCTTATTCAACCTGCAGATCGGATGAATGGACTTCCGACGCAATTTTTTGCCAAGCTGGTCGCCAAAGCGAATGCCCAAACGGCCAAGGGACGCGATGTCATCAATTTGGGACAAGGCAATCCGGATCAGCCGACCCCTCCCCATATTGTTGCGAAGCTGCAGGAAGCTGCTGCTAATCCGCTTTACCATAAGTATCCGCCGTTTAGCGGCTACCCTTTTCTCAAGGAAGCTGTTGCTAAGCGTTACAAAGAAGATTATAACGTAGATGTAGATCCAACGACTGAAGTTGCCATTTTGTTTGGCGGCAAAACTGGACTTGTCGAAATAAGCCAGTGCCTTCTGAATCCCGGCGATGTATGTCTTGTGCCAGATCCCGGCTATCCGGATTATTGGTCGGGCGTCGCGCTTGCGGGAGCCGAAATGGCCTTTATGCCATTAACGGACAAAAACGACTATTTGCCGGATTACGATGCCATAAGTCCAGAGCTCGCTGAACGAGCCAAGCTGATGTTCATGAACTACCCGAACAATCCGACAGGCGCAGTCGCGAATGCTGCATTTTATGCGGAAACGGTGGAGTTCGCCAAAAAGCACGGCATTGTCGTAGCAAGCGATTTCGCTTACGGCGCTATTGGCTTCGATGGAAATAAGCCGTTAAGCTTTCTTCAAACGCCAGGCGCTAAGGAAGTTGGCGTAGAATTTTATACGCTATCCAAAACCTATAATATGGCTGGCTGGCGCGTAGGCTTTGCGATTGGCAATTCAGAAATCGTCAAGCTTATTAACTTAATACAGGATCATTACTACTGCAGCTTATTTGGCGGTATTCAAGAGGCTGCCGCACTTGCTTTGACCGGCCCGCAGCAATGCGTAACCGAGCTTAAAGCAATGTATGAACGCCGTCGCGATGCTTTATTCGCCGCGCTTGATCGTATTGGCTGGAAAGCCGCTCGTCCGGGAGGCTCTTTCTTCTGCTGGCTGCCCGTAGCCGAAGGCTTCACCTCTGAATCGTTTGCCGATTTGCTGCTGCAGGAGGCAGACGTCGTGGTTGCTCCAGGCGTAGGGTTCGGGACGCATGGCGAGGGGTTTGTTCGTCTCGGCTTGCTTACGAATGAAGCACGCTTAGAGGAAGCGGTCGAGCGGATCGGAAAGCTGAATTTATTTTAGTACAAATCGGCCATTTGACTTTCTTTACAGCGGCATTGGATCGTGATATGCTTGTAGGAATTGAACATGAAACGTGATGACGGGACAATTAAGCAAGATGGGTCGCGATCAGAGAGTAAATTCCATGGGCTGCGAGAATTTACCGAAGGCCGCTTGCTGAACCTACCTCCGAGCGGCCGGCGATGAGCCGGACAGCGCCTTCTGTTACAGGCTTAAGCTGGACGATCCTACTTGTAGAGATCGTCAACAAAGGTGGTACCGCGGAAGCTAAGACTTTCGTCCTTTATGGACGGAAGTCTTTTTTGTTGTCACGAAACAAGCATAGGATGGGATTAACAATGACAGAACGTATAGTCGTAAAAATTGGCAGCAGCTCGCTCACGTCTGAGGAAGGCGGCTTAAACCGCGAACGCATTCAGTATTTCGCTTCGGAACTCGCGATGCTTCACCAAAGAGGCAGCAGCGTGATGCTCGTGACATCCGGCGCAGTCGCAGCAGGTTTTCGTCAAATCGGTTATAGCGTTAAGCCGAAGATAGTGCATGAGAAGCAAGCCGCGGCCGCAGTCGGTCAAGCGCTGCTTATGCAGGCATATCAGGAAGCTTTCGGCGGATACGGCATCGTAGCCGCACAGATATTGCTGACGCGGGCTGACTTCTCCAATCGCCGCCGCATCCAAAATGCGCTGATGACAATTGAAGAGCTTTTGCGTCTTGGCATCATCCCGATCATCAACGAAAATGATACGGTTGCAACAGACGAGCTTATCCTTAAATTTGGAGACAACGACAACTTATCCGCACTAGTCGCGGCCATGACGAAAGCTGCCCAGCTTGTGATCATTACCGATATGGACGGCTTGTACACCGAAGATCCGCGCAAAAACCCGCAAGCGGTCAAAATCGAGCGCGTTGACCAAATTTCCGACGATATTATGAAGCTTGCTGGCGGCGCTGGCTCCTCAGTCGGCACAGGCGGCATGCGATCCAAAATCGAAGCTGCGCGGATTGCCATGCGAGGCGGCGTGCATGCCTTTATCGGAAAAGTGCAGAAGGAAGGTGATTTGGCACTCGCCGTTGAAGGAAATGGCCGCGGCACCTATTTCGATACGAAGCTGAACAGCCTGCCGATGAAGAAGCAGTGGCTTGGCTTTCATTCGATGCCGCAAGGCAAGGTTGCCGTCGACGATGGCGCAGTGAACGCTCTGCTTGAAGGCGGCAAGAGTCTCCTGCCCGCTGGCGTTACGGATGTTCAAGGCGAGTTTCTGCCTGGCGACGTTGTTGAAGTTACCAATCGCCATGGCGAAACGCTTGGCCGCGGCGTCGTGAATTACGCCGCTTGGCAAATTCAAGCGGTTGCCGGTCTGACCACGGAGGAAGTGAAGCGCAGGGTCGACGTTTCCCGTATCGAATTTATTCATCGCGACGAATGGATTACATTGAAATAATAAGGAGGCTTCCTATTATGACCAGCGAAGTTAGACAGAAAGCAATATTAGCACAGGATGCAGCAGCCATTATGAATCGATTGACGACAGACCAAAAAAATACAGCGCTTATACATATGGCTGACGCCCTGCTCGCCGAGCAAGCTGCCATTATTTCCGCAAATGAGCTTGATTTGCAGCGCGGACGCGAGCAAGGCACAAGCCCTTCCCTGCTCGACCGACTCGCGCTTAATAGCGACCGTGTAGCCGCAATTGCTGAAGGACTTAGGCAAATCGTAGAGCTGCCAGACCCTGTCGGCGAGCTGCTTGAGCATTTTGACCGTCCAAATGGGCTGAAGGTTGAAAAAGTAAGAGTGCCGCTCGGTGTTATAGGCATGATCTATGAGGCGCGTCCGAACGTAACCGTCGATGCGGCTGGCCTTTGCTTAAAAACAGGCAACAGCGTCGTCCTTCGCGGTGGATCGGCAGCAATCGAATCGAATCGCAAAATTGTAGAGGTACTCAAACATGCACTTGCCGCAACAGCTATGCCAGCCGATGCCATTCAGCTTATCGAGGATTCGGATCGCGCTTCGGTTAACGAAATGCTGAAGCTCAACGGTCTGCTCGACGTTGTTATTCCGCGGGGCGGCGCATCGCTTATTCGCAACGTAGTTGAAAATGCAACGGTCCCAGTCATCGAAACAGGCGCTGGCATTTGCCATACATTTGTGGATGCAAGCGCCGATTACAATATGGCTGTCGAAATTGCCTTTAATGCAAAGGTACAGCGCCCTTCTGTATGCAACTCCCTGGAAACTCTGCTTGTTGAGGAATCTTTTGCCGATAAGCATCTTTCACAGCTTGCTGATCGCTTCATTCAGGCTGGGGTTGAGCTTCGCGGCTGCGAGAGAACCGTTGCTCTGATTTCTGGCGCCAAGCTTGCTACGGATGAGGATTATAGCACAGAATATAATGACTATATTATGAATATACGTGTCGTTCCGCATCTTGACGCTGCTCTTGCTCATATCCGGCGCTTCGGCACCAAGCATTCCGAATGTATCGTAACGGAAAATGCGCAGCATGCTGACCGTTTTATTCAAGAAATTGATGCTGCAGCCGTTTATCATAATGCCTCCACCCGCTTCACCGACGGCTTCGAATTCGGCTTCGGTGCGGAAATCGGCATTAGCACGCAAAAGCTGCACGCACGCGGACCAATGGGCTTGCCTGCCCTGACTTCGACTAAATACCGGATTTATGGGACTGGTCAAATACGAGGTTAATGCTGCATGCACAACGGCAAGCTAAATAAAATTCAAAATGAAATGACGGAGGTATACAACAATGACCCTACTGACACAAGCTGGCATTGCCAGTCTGCAAATCTGCTTCTATGGCGCCGGATCGATGGCCGAGGCGATCGCACGAGGATTAATAAACAAAAAGCTGGTTGAACCAAGCCGCATCTCCATGCTTAATCGGCAAAATGAAGAGCGACTTAACGAGCTTAATGAGACTTATGGCGTACAAACGATCGTTCAAGGCTCAAGCAACGAAGCTTACTTGCGTGAAGCGGATATTATCTTTTTGGCGATGAAGCCGAAGGATGCAGCCGCTGCTATCGCTTTTATTCAGCCTTTGGTTTCGCCAAAGCAGCTCATTATTTCGGTAATCGCAGGCTTGTCCATTAACGCAATCGAGAAGCTTCTTGGCGGGAAAGGTGCAGTTGTCCGGGCAATGCCGAACACTTCAAGCACGATAGGTCTTGGAGCTACCGGGATCAGCTACTCGAAGAGCGTAACTTCGCAGCAGCAAATCGTAACGGAGGCGATCTTCAGCTCCATCGGCATCAATGCCGTCGTTGATGAATCGCTGCAGCAGGCCATAACCGGCGTGTCCGGAAGCGGACCTGCCTATGTGTATTTTTTCATGGAATCCATGATTGCATCTGCTATCGAGCTTGGCATCTCCGAGGCTTCGGCTAAAGAGCTAGTCGTTCAAACTGTTCTTGGTGCGGCGGAGATGGTCCGATACACTGGCGAAGAGCCTGCAGAGCTGCGCCGTAAAGTATCATCGCCTAACGGCACGACGCAAGCTGCCATTGAGCTGATGGCCGAGAACCATTTCCTAGAAACGATCAATAAGGGCGTAAAACGCTCTGCCGAACGCGCAGGCGAGCTCGGAGCAGATATTGAGAGGAGCATTACGGAATGAACGGAGTATGTATCGCAACCTATCGTTCCTATGACGATAAAGCCGATTTTAACAAAAAGGCGCTTTCGATAGCAGTCGGCTTGACGGTTGGCAGCTGGACAGAGCTTCCCGAAGCGCAAAAAGCGGATATGGAGAAGCATCTTGGCAAAGTGCTGTCCGTTAACGTGCACGAGCCGGAAAACGCATTCCCAGGCGAGCGTTATGCTGACATTCGGATCGCTTATCCTGACATTAACTTCAGCCGCGATCTGCCTGCCCTTCTCGTTACCGTGTTCGGCAAGCTCTCGATGGATGGCAAAATCAAGCTGCTTGACCTCGATGTATCGGAGGATTTTGCTTCTGCTTTCCCTGGACCGAAATTCGGCCTAAACGGTGTTCGCGATCTGCTTGGCGTTGCGGAACGGCCGCTTCTGATGAGTATTTTCAAATCGGTTGTCGGGTACGATCTTGCAAATCTGCAGGATCAATTCTATAAACAAGCGCTTGGCGGCGTTGATCTGATCAAGGATGATGAGATTCTGTTTGAAAATCCGCTTACGCCGCTTGAGAAGCGTGTTGAAGCTTGTATGGACGCCGCACGCCGCGCGGAAGCGGAAACGGGCCAGAAGCTGCTCTATGCGGTTAATTTGACCGGACCTACGTCTCAGCTTGCCGCGAATGCACGCAAAGCAATAAACGCTGGAGCCAACGCTTTATTGTTCAACGTTCTTGCATATGGCTACGATGTGCTTCACGAGCTTAGCAGCGACAAAACGATAAATGTACCAATTGCAGCGCATCCCGCAATGGCTGGCGCTATGTACCCATCGCCGCATTACGGCATTAGCGCCTCGCTCCTGCTTGGGAAGCTCATGCGTCTAGCAGGTGCAGATCTCGTCTTGTTTCCGTCCCCTTACGGCTCAGTCGTAATGCCGAAGGAAGAAAATTTGGCAGTTAAGGATGCTTTGCTTGAGCCGCTGCATGGCCTGCGGACCAGCTTTCCCGTACCGTCTGCGGGTATTCATCCCGGTCTTGTTCCGCTTATTCTAAAAGATTTCGGTACAGATGTAGTCGTTAATGCCGGCGGCGGCATCCACGGCCACCCTATGGGCACGGCTGCCGGTGGACAAGCCTTCCGTCAAGCTATCGCTGCTGCATTAAACAACGTGCCGCTTCGCGAAGCAGCAGCACAATCAGGCAATGAAGCGCTGCAAGCGGCTATAAATGCTTGGGGGATCAAAGAGTAATGAGTGCCATCAATTCAACTAAGAAACTCATCGTGTTCTGTGATTTTGACGGCACGATTACTGTTAATGACAACATCATCGCTATCATTAAACATTTTAACCCAGAAGGCTGGGAGAAGATTGCTGAGCAAACGATTTCGCAGGAGCTGACGATCAAAGATGGTGTCGGACAATTATTCCGCCTTCTCCCTGCTTCCATGCAAAAGGAAGTCATTGCATTCAGTATATCCAACGCGCGGATTCGGGAAGGATTCAGTGATTTTCTTGCTTTTTGCAAAGAGCAGGAGATTGAATTTTTCGTTACGAGCGGCGGCATCGACTTTTTTGTTTATCCGATTCTTGAACAGTTCGGCATTCCAAGTGATCATATCTATTGCAATGGCAGCGACTTTAGCAGCGAGAGAATCGAAATATTGTGGCCAAATCCATGCGATGAGCACTGCAGCAACGATTGCGGCATGTGCAAAACGACCATTATGCGCCGCTTTCCGGCCGATCAATACGAGCGGATTATTATCGGTGACAGCGTAACTGATTTTGAAGGTGCAAAGCTCGCTGACGTTGTGTTCTCACGTTCCCATCTGACCGTGAAATGCAAGGAGCTTGGGCTTGTGCATCATGAATATGAAAATTTCCATGACATTATCCAATTTATGAATGCTGAAAGGACGACTTCGAAATGAGCTTTCAACAAATCGCCTTAGAAGATAAACAACGTGCGCTTTCCGAGCTTCGCGACGTAAAGGAGTTATTCGCCTCGCGCGGCTGGTTTCCAGGAACAAGCGGCAATCTATCGATTCGTGTCGGTGATTTCAAGCCCGATGATTTTCAATTCGCAGTTACGGCAAGCGGCAAGGATAAAACCGTTCATACGCCAGAAGACTATTTGTTCGTTGACCAAGACGGCAAGCCTTGCGAGGCTACTCGCCTCAAGCCATCGGCAGAAACGCTTATCCATTGCGAAATCTACAAGCTGACTGGCGCAGGCGCCATTTTTCACGTTCACACCGTCTTCAACAGCGTTATCTCTGAATATTTCTGGGATCGCAAGTCAGTTCCGGTTGACGGCGTTGAGCTCATTAAAGGCTTTAACATCTGGGACGAGGAAGCGCATATCGATATTCCAATCGTCTCCAACTTCGCTCACATCCCTTCTATCGTACCTGAAGTTACGGACCGCATCATTCCTAACATCCCAGGCATCTTGCTGCGCAAGCACGGCATTTATGCTTGGGGCGCCAATGCTTTTGAAGCAAAACGCCACCTTGAAGCGTTTGAGTTTATTTTTGAGTATGTATACCGTTTGGAGCTGCTGCAGCGCGGCAATCGCTAATTTTTCAGAACAATACTAGTAGTAAAACAGGCGTCTCATCAGCAGGTTTGGTGATGGGACGCCTGTTTTTTTATAACTGCTGCAATCCAAATAACCCCTTCTGGCTGCAGAACAAAGTAACTCACCTGCTCAACAAAGCAACACACTGCACAAACTACAATAGAAACCTTACATGACTCACAAATTGAAGAGCTGCGTTGCAGAAACGCAGCAGAACCCGCTCATTAGTAGTATACGAGGCTGCTTTAAGGGATTCTGTTGCACAAATTGCAACGTTTATCGAGCAGCTAAGCTACCGTCCAAACATTGCATCATCGTCATCATCGCACTGTCGCTAGCCATTTTCACTCTTTTACAATTGAATCTTTGCTCTCTATTTCAACTATTTCAACAAATTGCTGCGGACAAGATCGAATATAGGAGGCGATTAGCTTCAACGAATGAGGAGCGACTTTTAGGAAACGCTCAAATAAATGATTCACAGCGCTTAGCAGTTCATCATCACGATCCACATCGCTTAGCGCAGCGGCACTCCATTGCAAGCCTAGCTTGGCATTTCGCGCCCCAAGAACTTTTTTCGTGTCCTCAAGCAATTCAAGCATAGGTGCATCACCAAAGAATCGAAGCCCACCTGTTACTCCAGACCAGTAACTCGGCTTATCCAGCAAATACGATATCCAGGCATAATACTCACTTCTCGAATGTTTGGCATGATCATACATCACTCTGAACATGCACAACGCCTGCTGTCCCAACGTGAGCTGGGAGATTGCAGCCGTTTTAACTGAAGCATCTTTTCCACGAATTTGTTGAAAAGTAGGCTCCATGCATGCCCATCCCAATCTTTCAACATCCAATGAATCGAATTCCTTCTTTCCAATTGCAACTAATGTCATTCAATCTCTCCTTTTCCATTAACTAACTTCCTGAAATCCTATGCATAATTGAGGTCTTACACCGATGTCACTCAAAAGAATACGACAGAAATAATCAGTTGTAAATAAAAGGATATTCATTATTAAGCTCGCTCAGTATAATTACATATTGACTTTGACGTAACGGAAATGTTCATAATGGCATGAGGGGGTTGATCGGTTTGAAGGTGCATGAGGCTGCCAAGCAGCTCGGCGTTACGCCGCGCACGCTGCGGTTTTACGAAGAAAAAGGGCTAATTAGTCCTAACAAAGCTTTAGAAAATAATTATCGATCCTACTCCGATGGAGATCTTATTCGGCTTCGCTGGATTATTTCGCTGCGAGAGCTGGGGATGCCTATAGCGGCAATTCAAGAGGCGCTATCTGTCTTGCATCAGCCGGAAGCCTTTATACGCAAAGTTGACGGAGCACGTGCCCAATTGTATGAACAATGGATTACGACGACTAAATCGCTCCAAGCACTAGACGAAACGATCATGGCATGGCAGAGAGGCGGCGAAGCCATTCTTACGCAGGCGGAGAGCGCTGCCGAGGAAATGAAGCATAACCGCATTCTGCGAGCGTCCTGGAGCGATCAGTGGAATTATGATGAACTGGCGCTCAGCTACGGCTACAACGCGCCAATGGTGTCGCTTGAAGGTGTACTGTCAGAAGAGCAATATCACCAAACGCTCTTAAAAACAGTCGAATGGCTGGATCCTCGGGCAGAAGAGCTTGGCCTCGAATTAGGAGCAGGCAGCGGAAACCTATCCGTACTATTAGCTTCAGTCTGCTCAAGGCTAACCGTCGTAGAGCAATCAGCAGAAATGCTCGCGATACTGAGAGAGAGGCTGCCTCAAATCGATGCGAAGCAGGGCAATTTACTCGCCCTTCCATTAGCTGCTCAAAGCTATGCCTTTATTGGATGCAGCTTCGCCATGCACCATTTGACTCCATCCCAGCAGCAGCTGGCTTTGGAAGAGATGGACAGAGTGCTTCTAAACGGTGGGCGTCTTGTCATTAGTGGACTAATGGCCCAGTACAATGAATGTCAGTCTGATTCGAACAATCAGCTCTCCGCTTTCCCTGCCAACTGGACGCCAATCTTTGCTTCAGCTCTTGTTCACTGGCTTGAAGAAAGAGGATATTTAACGGTTACCAACAGCATAAGTCCGAGTTCATGTCTCCTATATGCCAGCAAGCCATAATTCTGCTCATGGATCATATATTCCAATAAAAAAGCTAAGCCTCATGGCTTAGCCTCTTCCTCCGCGAAACTTTTGCGCATGAGCGCGCGCCTCATCGGCATTCGTCACCCGATTGCGGCTCCATTCAATCAATATCCGGTCAATGTATCGCAAGCTTAGCTTGCCGGCGAAGACCGCTTCTTTGAGCGCAAAACGAATGATTTCATCGGTATAACGATCATGGTCAAGCCAGCCGGAAATCGTCTCGCATTCAATTGGGGACAATAGTCTCCCAAACTCTTGCTCGAAAACGCTAAATAAATCCGATGATGACACGGCTTGCGGCTTCAATGGCTGACGCTCAGCCTTCTTCGTCTCCCGCTTCTGCTCCGCTGTCAAAGCAGCAGCTTTCAGCAGCCAGCCCGTCCAATTGTAGCGCTCCGACTGCATGCCTGTCCCGATGTCGACATATTCATCAATCGTCAGAAAATCATCCTTCATGAGCCGCCCAAGCATTTGGCCAACCTCTCGGCCCGTCAGCCCCATCCGATCTGCCAGCTCCTCCGGCGTCGGAAAATCATTCCTATCCGCTTCCATATATACCATGATTTGAAGCAGCAGCATCGCCTCAGAGTCCGACAAATCAAGCTGGCGGTATGTGCGCAGGAGCATCGCAGATACATGAACGCCGCCCTCCTGCAATGCAGCGGCCATTCCATGCGAATACGCCTTCCATATCTCGTTGTTCACTGCCGGCTGCCTCCTATACTAACCTTTATGACAAGTTCGCTTGGCGAACAAGATTGTACGTGTCTCTCGCGATTAACAGCTCTTCGTTAGTAGGAACGACAAGCACTTTTACGCGTGAGCTGTCCTTAGTAATTTCACGCGCATCCTTGCGGCGTTCAGCGTTGCGTTCTTCATCAAGCTCAATTCCGAGGAATGAAATGCCTTCGCATATTTCTTTGCGCAAAGCTGCTGAATTCTCGCCGACGCCAGCTGTAAACACGATGGTGTCCACGCCGTTCATCGCGGCAGCATAAGCGCCGATATATTTTTTCACCCGATAAGCATACATGTCGAAAGCGAGCCTCGCATTCTTATCACCGTCAAGCATCGCCTCGGTAACCTCGCGCATGTCGCTGCTTATACCGGAAATAGCCAGCATCCCGCTATGTTTGTTAAGCATAGAATTAACTTCATTTAATGTCAATTCTTCTTTATTCATCACGAATGGCACAATTGCCGGATCGATATCGCCGCTTCTCGTACCCATCATTAGCCCTTCCAATGGAGTCATGCCCATGCTCGTATCAAATGATTTTCCGTCTAAAATAGCCGCTAAGCTTGCGCCATTTCCGATATGGCAAGTAATCATTTTGAGCGATTTCAACGGTTTCTTTAAATAATCAGCAGCCTGAGCGCTTACATAAGAATGCGAGGTGCCATGAAAGCCATATCTCCGAATTTTGTGACGGCGGTACAATACCGTCGGGATCGGATACAAATAGGACGTGTTCGGCATCGTCTGGTGAAATGCCGTATCGAATACGACTGCTTGAGGAACATTAGGAAGATTCGTTTCTACCGCAGTAATCCCCATCATATGCGCAGGATTATGCAGCGGAGCAAGATCGAACAGCCTGCGAATTTCAAGCTTTACATCCTGCGTAACAAGCACCGAGTTGCTGAATACTTCACCGCCGTGAACGACGCGATGGCCAACGGCATCAATTTCATTCAAATGGCTGATAGCACCAAACTCTGGATGCGTCAGCATATCCACTACGCGCTTAACCGCGGTAACATGATCCAATATTTCACTTACATGGCGCACCTCGGGCTTGTCGATTGGTTCATGCGTGACGATGGAGGAATCCATCCCGATGCGCTCTACTCTGCCGCTCGCAAGCACCGATTCATCCCGCATGTCGTAGAGCTGATATTTTAACGAGGAGCTTCCTGCATTGATGACTAATACTTTCATTAGATCCGATCCCCATCCTTATCGTATTTGAAGAAGCCTACGCCAGACTTGACGCCAAGATGCCCGGCACGGACCATTTTTTTCAGCACGATGGATGGACGGTATTTAAGCTCGCCATACTCGCGGAACATACGGTCCAGCGCTGCCAGCACAGAATCAAGGCCAAAGCGGTCGCACATTTCAAATGGACCATGCTGGAACGAATAGCCGATCCGCATTGCATTGTCAATATCCTCCGCAGATGCAACGCCCTCCTCAAGCACATGCAGCGCTTCATTAATGAATAAGCAGATGAGGCGCGACGTTACGAAGCCCGGGGATTCGAATACCATGACACCTTTTTTGTTAATAACCTCTTCTACAAAATGCTTCGTATGTATAAAGGTTTCCTCTGATGTCTTCAGACCTCGAACAATTTCAACCAGATCGATTTTGAATACCGGATAGATAAAGTGCATGCCAATAACACGTTCAGGGTGCTTCGTTACACTGGCAAGCTCCGTCAGGCTCAGCGTAGACGTATTGCTTGCAAGAATAACAGCAGGTCCGCATATATGGTCGATATGCTCGAATACCGCTTTTTTCAATTCCAAATCCTCTGTTATCGTTTCAATGACAAGCTCGCACTCGGCTAATCGATCATAGCTGGTTGTTGCCTCAATTTTATTCATGATCAGCTTCTTCTCGGATTTCGTGAGCGCCCACTTCTCGATTTGCTTATCCAGACTTAATTCTATCATTTGTTTACCATACTCAAGACGCTCATCCGAGTGCTCGATGATGATAACATCCAATCCTTTCGAAGCAAGCATCTCTGCAATGCCTTGCCCCATTGTTCCTACCCCAACCACGCCTACTGTTTTTATATGCAATGTAATAGCTCCTTTAAAATGGTGAGTTTGCCTCGTAAAGTAAAAGCATTCTCTGCAAATATAGTTCAACCTTATTATAACGGTTTTCATCAAAAAAAGAAGGCGGACAGACACTCCGCCTTCAAATTGTAATATTGTAAACGCTTTATGCTGCTGAGTTTGACTTAAAGAGGCTTCTAAACTCATCTCCGCTTAGTGTTTCCTCTCGAAGCAGCGTTTCTAGCGATTGTGTAAAGATAGCACGCTTCGACTCAAGCGTCGCTTTCGTTTGCAGCATCAGCTCATCTAGAATCTCGCGGTTGATGTTCGCATAAGCCTCCTTGGTTATCATCGATGCATCAATAATGCCAAGATCCGTTAATCCGGATTCAACCAGCGTTTTGACAATGCTCATCGATTGCTCAAAGTCGCCTCGCGAGCCTGTGCTTCGACCGCCGTAGAACATTTCCTCTGCAGCAGCTCCGCCTAGCGCAATCATAATTTGACCATTGAGGAACTGCTTCGTATAAAGATACTGATCCTGCTGCGGGTTGTGGCGTACATAACCTAGCGCTTGTCCGCGCGGCGATAACGCAACCTGCGATACGCTTCCTGGTCGAACAACCTCAGCCATAATGGCATGTCCAAGCTCATGGAGCGCGATGCGCTCACGTTCTTCCTTCGTAGCTTCCCGATCCGTCTTCTCGCCCATCATGACTTTATCTATGGCCATAGAAAGATGGTTTTCGCCTATTTTGTCGCTGCTTTCCCGCATCGCATATATCGCCGCTTCGTTCATCACGCTCTCAAGCTGAGCGCCTGAGAAACCAAATGATTCTTTTGCAATACGATCCAAGTCAACATTCTCGTCCATTGGTTTATTTTTTGCATGGATGTTCAAAATATGCAGCCTGCCCTTCTTATCCGGCAAATCGACTCCAATATGGCGATCGAAACGGCCTGGACGCAAAAGCGCGCTGTCGAGCATTTCCTTGCGGTTGGTAGCCGCTATCAACAAAATACGTGGCGACTCATTTGCATAGATGCCGTCCATCTCCGTCAATAGCTGATTTAAGGTTTGGTCATATTCACGCTGCTGGCCGCCGTCTCTTTTGCCGCCAATAACCTCAATCTCATCGATAAATATGACCGCACTGCTTTTTTTCGCTTTATTCGCCTTCGTGCGGGCATCCTTGAACAAATCACGCACACGTCCCGCACCTACGCCGACATACATCTCTACGAACTCACTGCCCGAGGCAGCCAAATAAATCGAATCCGTATACTGCGCAGCCGCCTTTGCAAGCAGAGTCTTGCCTGTTCCTGGAGGACCTGAAAGCAAAATGCCTTTCAGAGGCCGGATGCCGAGCTTAGCAATCTGCTCTTGATGAACAAGAAAATCAAGCGCCTCTACAAGCTCCTGCTTTGCCCGCTCCTGCCCTCCAATTTGATCGAAGGTTAGTGGTGTCGACTTCGCCTCTGTGCTTCGCTTTTGGCTCGACATAGCCGTTAGCTTGCCTTTGCCTCGCGCTGCATAGACTACCACAAAGCCCAATACGCCAAGCATCAGTATGGGAAAGATATTTTGTCCAATAAAAATTAAAAAAGCAATGAGTACAGGTACAATTCCGATTGCGATTTCCACTCCGTATTTTCTCATATTACCATGCCTCCAATTGAGCTGGCGTACGTGGAAGCACAACATATTTTACTGCTTCTTTATTCGTAATCGTTATATATACGTTGTTATCATCCATCACTGTTGCAATTGTTACATCCTTCATCGCTTTTGCTGCTTTGTTCATTGCTTCTGGAATGCTCGAATACGTTTTTGTTTCCATCGCTTCTGCAACCTCGAACATCGAGGAATACCATAGATCATCCAGCTGCTTGCTGGATTTTTCTTTTATATCCAGCACTAGCTTGCGGTCACCAAACACGTTTTTGCCGTTTGCAGAAATATTCTCGTATATATCTCGGATGTTAGCATTTGGCGCCAACTCCACCTGAATAGTCACTTGTTCGCTGTCCATTACCGGTTTGCCAGACGATACTACGCCTTGCACTTCATTAACAACCTGCTCCAATGGCGCTGCTACAGCAACTTGATTATAAATGGCCCAGCCGCCAAACAAAACGGAAGCCGAAATTGCAGCGGTAATGATTACCGGCATCACACGTGGTTTTATCATAATGAAATTACCTCCCGCAACTATATATTGATCTTTCCGTATATCAATTCCGCTATACGAAAGTATATCATGTTAAGCTGCGAGATTCGTCCATCAATATAAGGAAACGGAGCCTTAGGGCTCCGTTTTGGCAGGCAATTTATAAGAATCAATGAAGGTTCCGTCATCAAAGCTATAGAAATCGTACAAGATATGCAGAGGCTTCTGGCCATCATCATAATAGACTTCCCAAATCGGTTTTCCACCAAGCAGGCCAGGTTGAATTCGTTTAATGTTCGCGTCTGGCTTCTCGTTATTAAACGAACTTTTCAGCGTTTGCTCCGACACGGCATCATCCGCATTAATGATCTTGGGCAATTGATCTTCGGTCAGCCATACGAATACCTTATCATCCGCTTGATTTACGCCTTCAACAACCCAGCTCTCTTTGCTCCATATATGATGATAGACATTATTAATAGAAGCTAGATCAGCCGCTTTTGTTGCTTGCTCCTTGGCATCCTTTATGGCTGACCACTCTGGACCTTGTATATCGCGAAAATAAATAAAGAAAAAGGTGATCAGCAGCAAAAGACTAGCGACGATCAAAAACAACCATTTCTGCAGCGTCATAAACGGCGGACGTTTTCTAGCGATTACGCGCATTAGGCTTGCAGCAAGCGATCGAAGCTCGCTTGCGCCTCGTAACGAATTTTCTCCTCATCGAGGAAGGTGCATTCGCCGAATTTGAGTACTTGCCGCCCGTCAATCCATACATGCGCAACGTCGCGTCCGGATCCGGAGTAAACCAAATGCGAGATCATATCCGTCTTCGGATAGAAATGCGGCTGCTCGATGTTAATAGCGATAAAATCAGCCTTCATTCCTTCTTTCAAGCTGCCGATTTGATCCTGCTGCCAAATGGATTTGGCTCCGTAGACAGTACCCAGCTTTAATGCCTCAATTGCCGGAATTGCGGTTGGATCGCCTGACACGCCTTTGTGCAGCAGAGCAGAGAACCGAATTTCCTCAAACAAATCCAAATTATTGTTGCTTGCGACACTGTCCGTTCCAAGCGATACGGTCACGCCGGCACGAAGCAGGTCGGGTACGCGCGCGATGCCGCTCGCAAGCTTAAGATTGCTTACTGGGTTATGCGATACCGCTACCCCCTTGGCAGCAAGGATCTCGATCTCAGCATCGTTTAGATGCACGGCATGCGCAACGAGCGCTGGGCGCGAGAAGAAGCCAAGCCGCTCCAAATGCTCAACGGGACGAACGCCGTAATCTCTAACATTTTGCTCAACCTCAGCTAATGTTTCGGACATATGCGTATGCAGCGGCAAGTTGTAATCATGTGCAGCCTGGACAAACCGTTCAATATAATCCGGCGGACATGTATAAGGCGCATGCGGAGAAATCATCGTTGTAATGCGGCCATCCGCTTTGCCGTTCCAATCGCGCGCGAATGCGATTGCCTCAGCAAGCTTTGCCTCTTGAACGTCCGGCGGGCATAGGCCAATTACACCTCGTGTCAATACGCCGCGGATACCGCTCTGTTCTACCATTTGTGCAACCTGATCCATCCGATCATACATATCGACAAAAGCCGTTGTACCCGAGCGGAGCATTTCAACAATAGCAAGAGCGCTGCCGGCACGCGTATCCTGATCGACATATTTTCCTTCCATCGGCCACATTTTCTGCTCTAGCCATACTTGCAGATTCTGATCATCGGAGTATCCCCGCAGCAGGCTCATCGCCGCGTGGCCATGTGTGTTAATAAGGCCTGGCATAAATGCCAGCTTGCTTCCGTCGATTTTTTGGACGCCTTCTGAAAGCTGTACAGGCGCTTCCGTACCTATGTAGGTAATCCGGTCATCCGTAACGACCATATGTCCCTTAAACGTTGGATTTGCATCATCCATCGTAACAAACAAACCATCTTCAATCCAAATCTGACTCATCCTTGGACTCTCCTTCTCTAACTAAATAGTAAGCTAAGCTAAGCAGCTCCTTAGTGAAATCCGCGTTATGTATCCGAATTTCATCCGGTACGCGCAGGATGGCAGGCGCAAAGTTCAATATCCCCTCTACGCCTGCCTCCACGAATTGATTGGCGACATTTTGTGCTTCAAAAGCCGGCACCGTTATAATGCCAATTCTAATCTTTTGCTCCGAAACGGTATTAACCAATTCGCTCATAGGCAGCACGATCAAATTGTTAATGCTCGTTCCGATTTTGCTTGGGTGCACATCGAATACGGCCGTAATTTGCATGTTGTCCTTCGAGTATTTATTGTAATTGCATAAGGCATGTCCTAAATTGCCGGCTCCCACCAATGCAACCTTGATCGTCTGATCAACCTTCAAAATCTGCCGTATCTTTTCAATTAAATAAACGACGTCATAGCCGACACCCTTGCGCCCAAAATCACCGAAATAAGCAAGATCCTTACGGATTTGAGCAGGATTTAGATCAAGCTTCACGCCTAATTCTTGTGATGAAACGGTTTGAATTTCGCGATTATGCATTTCGTTCAATACTTGGAGATAAATCGGGAGCCTTCTGACTACGGCCTCCGATATTTTCGTTTGCTTCATCGCTTCTCCTCCTCAGCACTAGACGCAGCTTGACTCAACTGCGGAACTTCCTGCTTTTCTTCCGACAACCATTCCCGCATCCGTACAATCATTTGATCCGTATGCATCGTTTCGATTTTTGGACCCGGCAAGGAATATAAGAAATGCTTCCCATAGTACGTATCAATTACCCTCGTATCATATATGATTACAATACCCTTATCCTGCGATGTTCTTACAAGCCTTCCGAAGCCCTGTTTAAAGCGTATAACCGCTTGAGGAATAGACAGCTTCATAAATGGGTTTTGCTTTTGACGCTGCAGCATTTCAGCCTTGGCCTCTGCTAATGGATGATTCGGCGGCTGGAATGGCAATCGAACGATAGCCAGGCAAATCAAAGCTTCGCCAGGAATATCTACACCTTCCCAGAAGCTGCTCGTACCAAGAAGAACAGACTCAGGCGTCTGGCGGAATCGTCTAGTGAGCTTTGTACGGTTGCCGCTGTCGATGCCCTGTCCGAGTACTTGAATGCCTGCTGCGCTTAATTGATCCTTAAGCGGCTCATATACCTGCTTAAGCATCCGGTAGGACGTAAACAGCACGAGCATTCTCCCGTTCGTTTCCTTTGCAGCGTCTGCGAGCGATTTTACAAGCATATCCAAGTAAGAATCATCTACAGCAGCGCCTCGCAGCACCGGAAAATTACGAGGTATGACAACGAGTGCCTGCTCCCTATAGTTGAAGGGCGAGGGAAGCTGTACGGTTTTAAGCTTTCCTTGCTCTTCATAGCCAGTCAGCCCGAGCTGCTCTGATGCATATTGAAATGATTTTTGCACCGATAACGTTGCTGACGTCAATACGATGCTCTCTTTTACATCAAAGAAGTACTTTTGAAGCTGCGCGCTTACATCTACAGGAACGCCATACAATTGTACAGACCGATGACGGTAAGTGCTGCTCGCCTCGATCCAAAATACCGAATCCGCAAGATCAAGCTTTATAAAGGTCCGCAGCTCATCCTTAAGACGCGATAAATCGCGAACGGCTCCGTTAAGATCGGTAATGATCGCTTGTACGCCAGAATCGTCTACACGGTCTTTAATATCGGTAACCATCTTGTCTACAGTACGAACTACACGGTTAAGCTCGGTATGTAAATTCTCTTCAACTGTAACGCCATCTTCCCAGCTTGCTGGAAGCTCGTTTTTCTTAAGGCGGCACACGGACTGCCCGTTTTCGGTTGGACTATCCGAAGAGGTAGACGTAAAGCTATAAAGCATTTCAAATAGTTTATCCCAGTGCTCCTTAATCTCTTGAAAAATAGGAATAACCGTATCAATCGTCTCCAGCCAGGAAGCTTGGTGAGCGTCATCCTCGTACATAAGCTTCTGACGCAGCGCAGGCAACAGCCCTGAACGATTGTCCTTGAACAAGCGAAGCACAGCCTGTGTCAAAGAAAAATAATTGATTTGCATGCCGAGATGCTTGCCAGCCACCTCTTCAACATGATGCGCTTCATCAATAATAAGATGAGAATAGGCCGGAAGCAAACGATGATCGGCTTGAACGTCCGTAAACAGCATCGAATGATTCGTTATCGTAACGTCCGCAATATTCGCTTCATGCTTAGCACGGTGATAGAAGCATCGCTTGAACCATGGACAAGCCCGATTCAAGCAAGAATCCGTGTCGCTTGCTACCGTTGACCAAAATTCGGCGCCTTTGTTGCCAAAGTTAAGCTCCTCCTGATCGCCTGTCTCCGTCTCGCCAAGCCAGACAACCATCTGTGCTGCAGTGACCGTGTCCTCAATTGGCGAAACAAGGTCTTTGGTATTTACTTTTCCTTCGAACTTGCGCAGACATAAGTAGTTGCCTCTGCCCTTGAAGATAGAAGCTCTAAATTCGAATGGCAAAATGTCCTCGAGAAGCGGCAAATCACGCTGTCTCAGCTGCTCCTGCAAGTTGATCGTATGCGTACTGACGACAACCTTCTTGCCGTTCTGAATGCCATAGTAAAGGGCAGGAATTAAATAACCGAGCGATTTTCCTGTACCTGTTCCCGCTTCGATAAGCAAATGCTGATTTTGATTGAGCGCGCCGAACACTTCTTTAAACATCGATACCTGCGCTTCACGCTCTTCATAATTTTCGAACTTTTGCTCAAAGCGCTGCCTGACGTCAGCCAAATAATTGTCGAAAGATACATCCGTTAATGGCAAAGCGTCGCTGCTGCCTGTACGGGCAGGCTGCTCATCGCTCCATTCTCTTACCTTCATCGCAAATTGATTGAAGTAATCGTATTCATTCGATTCAAAGACGGTACGATACTCCATCTGCTGCTGCGTATGCTTAATAAACCAGCACAAATCGCTGCCATCGTCTACAAGCGCAGATAGCCGCTGCAAAGTGAGCAGCGGCAGTTTGCGAAGCTTTGTAATCGTTTCGATAAGCAATAGCGCGGTTGCCCTTGCATCGCTATCGGCACGATGATGCTGATCATGCTGTATTCCGAACAGCTCAGAAACGGCTCCGAGCTGATACGTATTTATTGTGGGATATAAAATGCGAAGCAATTCAATCGTATCCAGCCTTCGGCCGTTAAAGGCACGCATGCCGCAGCGGGCTAGCGCTTGATTCAAAAAGCCGGCATCGAAGCCAACATTATGAGCAACTAGCACTGCATCATCCAATAACGGAACAAGCTTGGCGATGACCTCTTTAAGCGTTGGCGCATCCGCAACGACCGTTTCATCAATGCCTGTTAATTGTGTAATGAAAGTCGGTATTGGGATGTTAGGCCGAACAAAGGAGCTAAACGTATCGATGATTTCAAGCTCATCAGAAACGATGACCAGCCCAACCTGCAAAATGTCATCCTCCGAGCCATTTCCCGTCGTTTCTAAGTCCAATACTGCAAATTTCATTCATTCCCCGATCCTCTCACAAACAGCACAGCTCCGTGCTTCCGAAATATAACGATAATTGCTTGGGTGTTTCTTGGCAAGACTTCAAATTGTTAAGCGGATCTTTGAAGCTTGGACATACATCGTAAGCCTTCATGAATAATTGCTCCGCTTGCGCCAAATTCATATGCACCGCTTGAATGCACCCTAGCGCATTATAGCCCATAGCCAGCCATTTGGGGAAGTCCGTCAACGCAATCAGCAATTGAAAATGGCGCTGTGCTTCACTCCAATTTTGAAGATGCATCTGGGTCATCCCCAAAAATAGTCTAGCCAAATTACATTCCGGCGATTGCAAAATAGCCGTTTGAAATTGTACCGCTGCGTGCGAGAACATAAATAACTTATAATAGCCTTGACCTTTGGATATAATTGCTGCAAGCTCATTTGGTATTTCTAAATCGGCTAAACTACAGGGTACTGCTGATGAAGCAGGCAGGCTTTGCTCTGCAGCTTCCATCTGTGGCTTCGGAGCTGTGGCAAGATCACTTTGCTGCTCCTTGAAGACAGCAAATTTCTCCTCGAATTCAAGCCACTGCTCTATAAATGTATCGCTAACTTTTTTCAATTGTACCATTTGTTCTTCGTAATGCTGCTTTTCCTTTGCACCTGCACCCTCATACTGTTCAATAATTTGATCAAGCATGTCGTTCATGGATGAAAACATATGCTGGAACATACCGCATCCCGCCTTCGCCAGAGAATTAAGGAGTGTTATGTTCATTTTTTGTTTAAACGTCGCTTTTCATACGGTGTCCCAATCGTTACATAACGGAGGGATTAACGTTGCCATTTCGCAAGTTACAGGATTGTCGCATGCAGTTCTTCATTCAAAATCTGCAGAGGATGATTATTGGCATCGAGAATGGTGACGATTGGCTTGTGCTGCTTAGCTTCTTCATCCGTCATCATCGCATAGGAAATAATAATAACCTGATCGCCTGGCTGTACCTGCCTTGCGGCTGCTCCATTCAAGCAAATAACGCCTGAGCCGCGTTCGCCGGTGATGACGTAAGTCTCGAAGCGCGCACCGTTGTTGTTGTTAACGATCTGGACCTTTTCATTTTCCCATAGGTTGGCTGCATCCATCAAATTTTCATCGATCGTAATGCTACCTACATAATTCAGGTTCGCTTCTGTAACGGTTGCCCGATGCAGCTTGGATTTCATCATCGTTCTGAACATGCTCATTCACCTCCGCTGCCTGTAGTAATTGATTATCTATAAGACGAGTTGCGCCAAATTTAACGGCAAGCGCCAATATTAAAGGCTGATTAATGGATGCGATAAGAGCAGATGCCACCGGTGCCTGCAAGGAAGGATAATAAAGCAGTTCCACATAATCGATTACCGCTTCGCTTGCTTTGCTCAATTGAACCTTTACCTTTGCCTGAAGGCGTTCAACCGTCAGATCCGGCTCCGCCATCCAATCAGAGGCTTCCTGTAGCGTTCTGGACAAAATAACGGCCTGACTGCGCTGCTCGGCGTTTAGGTAAACATTCCGAGAGCTTAGGGCAAGACCATCCGGCTCGCGCACGATTTGGCAAGGTACGATCTGGACTGGGAAGTTAAGATCATGGACCATTTGTTCAATAACCGCTACTTGCTGCGCATCCTTCATGCCAAAGTAAGCCCGATCTGGCGAAACCAAATGAAAGAGCTTGCTGACAACCGTTCCTACTCCATCAAAATGCCCTGGTCTTGACGCCCCGCATAAACGATCTGTAACTTGATTGACGATGACCGTCGTGAGCGGCTTGTTAGGGTACATTTCCTCGACGGAAGGCATAAATACAATATCAACACCGCATTCCTCAGCAATAGCCAGATCCCGTTTCTCATCGCGCGGATAGCGATCCAAATCCTCATTTGGCCCGAATTGCAGCGGATTAACGAAAATACTCAGAACAGTAACATCACATTCAGATCGTGCTTGACGCAATAGCGAGGCATGACCCTCATGCAAAAAACCCATCGTTGGAACAAGCCCAACATTTTCATTCTCTTTGCGGAGGCTCGTCAATTGCTGCTTCAGCTCTGCTTTCGTTCGGCAAATGATCATGGCAGTGGAACCTCCTTCTTTGGCTGGCTGTTATCAGCTTGCCCATCGTTCTTCGCATTGGTGTCAGCACCGCCGTATAAAGAAGGAAGCGCTGCTGCAGGCTTTGCTGTGAACACATGCTCTTCTGCAGGGAAAGTACCCGTTTTTACTTCATCGACATAAGCTTGAATGGCATTTCTAATTGTGGTACCAATATCTGCATAAGTTTTCACGAATCTTTTCTCAAAGTATGGCGATGAATATTGCAAAATATCATGATATACGAGCACCTGTCCATCACAGCCGCGTCCTGCCCCAATTCCGATAACCGGTATGGTGAGAACATCGCTGATCATGGTGGCCAGTGATTCGGTTACAAGCTCAATTACGATACTGAATGCACCTGCTTGCTCCAGCGCCTTCGCATCCTTGATAAGCTGCTCGGCTTCCGAATCAAGCTTGCCTTGCACCTTATAGCCGCCCAACTGATGGACGGATTGAGGCGTAAGACCAATATGGCCCATTACGGGAATGCCTGCTTTCACGAGCGCTGCTACGTCAGAAGCGATCTCTTCGCCGCCTTCAAGCTTTACCGCTTGAGCGCCGCCTTCTTGCATAATCTTTGCTGCATTGCGCAGCGTTGACTCGCGGCCGATGCCATAAGTCATAAACGGCATGTCGGCTACGATGAACGTTTGCTGGGCTCCCCTAGCAACCGCTCTTGTATGATAAACGATATCGTCGATCGTTACGGGTATGGTCGTATCATAGCCAAGCACGACATTCCCGAGCGAATCGCCAACCAAAATAACATCGATTCCTGCTTCTTCAGCAAGCTTGGCTGAAGGATAATCATAAGCTGTCAATACGGAAATCGCATTGCGGTCCTGCTTCATCTTCTTCAAATTCGTAATTGTCAGTCGTTTCCTCATCAGCTTTCATCCCCCGTTCAATGATAGGATAAACACAAAAAAACCTTTTAGCCGCTGCTAAAAAGGTCCCCAAACTGAAAAGGAAACGTTTGCTTGTTGTGCTTCCTTCTGTCTCGGTCCCTTCGGCTCAGAGCAGAGTGTGCATTCCCAACCATTTACTTATTTTTTTGTTCGTCATCAGTGCAGCTTCCATTGAATACCGCCTGATGAATATAGTTTACCAAACTTTTTGCAATTCGTAAACGTTCTGAAATCCACTATAGAGGTTCGCCCATTTCTGCTGAGAATACAGGCTTCACCGTACCATCCGACAGTTCGATTCGAATAGCGCCGCTTTCATCAAGACCAATAGGAATGCCTGTAATATCCCCTTGCGGCGTTATGAGCCGTGCTGGCTTGCCAAGCGATACCGACAACGCTTCCCAAAGCGTGATAATTGGACTAAAGCCCTGCTCCTGGTAAAGAAAATAAAGCTGCTCCCACTCCTTCAGAAAATCGGCGATGACATCCTCACGTATCCACTTGTGCCCAGCATTAATGCGAAGAGACGTTGCCTTCTCCAGCAATTCCGCAGGATAATCGTCTTGCTCTAGATTAACGCTAATGCCGATGCCGGCGATTACGTATCGAAGCCGTTCATCCTCAGCAGCAGATTCAAGCAAAATTCCGCTAATTTTTTTGCCTTCGATGAGCAAATCGTTTGGCCATTTGATGCCGATAGGCAAGCTGGTAATCCGCTTAAGACTTCTGCATAGCGCAACAGCCGTCAACAAGGTTAGCTGCGGCGCAAAATGAATCGGCACGGATGGTCGCAGCACCATGCTCATCCAAACCCCTTTGCCGCGGGGCGATACCCAATTGCGTCCCATCCGGCCACGTCCGCTCAATTGCTGCTCAGCGAGGAACAGCGTCCCCTCTGCCGCTCCTTCTTCAGCTGCGGCACGCGCAAGATTTTGCGTCGACTCAACCGTTTCGAAATAATGAATCGTTTTGCCAAAAACGCTTGTTTCCAAGCGATTAGTCAACTGCTCTACTGAAAGGTAATCCGGAACGCTAACAAGGCGATACCCAAGCCGTCTGGACGCTTCAAATTGATATCCCGCTGCTTCTAGCTTGCGGATCTGCTTCCAAATCGCGGTTCTGCTCACGCCGAGCTCTTGGCTCATGCTCTCTCCTGATATGTACTCACCCGGCCTGTCCTCAAACAATCGAAGCAAGGATTCATGATTCAAGTTATTCCACCTCCTATTGAATTCACAGCAGGACTGACTCCTTAGTCCCTCTCCTTATTCCACAGCGTTGCTTGCTGAAGAAGGGCTGCCTTATTATTATCAAGCTGTTCTAGAGCTGCCATAAGCAGCAATCGACCCAAATAATCGCTTACCCAAGGCCCAGGTTCCCTTTGCAAATGATTCGTTAAATCTCTACCGCTTATTTTAAGCTGTTTGAGCGTTGATACAGGAATAGCTTCAAGCCATCCGTTCAAACGGCTTAGAAGGTCAATTGAGAAGGTCTGAGAAGCTGGATTGACCTTGCGCATGATCTCAAGCCATTCACTCGCATGATGCTTCCCGTAACGGATAATGACATCCAGCCAGCGGGCATGCAGCTCGCGTTCATTTACTTGCTGTGAGATGCTTTGCATGGCCTTGTGGATCTCTACGATCGTTGAAATCACTTTGCTGCGCGTATTCGAGAATCGAAGCACTTGAAGTGCTTGCCTTGCAGCATCGATTGACAATCGCAAGCCAATAGCAATCGCAGCCCAGCGCAAATCGACCGACTGCAGCTCATGCAGCCTACTATACAACCTCTTCGCTTCTGCTGTACGATCAGCTTCCTTCAATGCGAATGCTGTTTCATCGAGCAAAGGTTCCTTTATGTGAAAAAGCAATCCGCTAGCAGCCGCATAATGAAGCGCTCTCTGCGGAGCGGCTCCTGCGAGCATTTTATCAAGCTCGACCTGCACGCGTTCCATTGCGATAAATTTCAACAATTCGCGATGGCGTATGATGGCTCTCCATGTTCGAAAAGCAGGCGTAAGCCCATATACTCCGATGAAACGAACGGCTCTAAGCATGCGCAGCGCATCCTCTTGGAAGCGAGCCTCCGGATCGCCCACCGAGCGGAGCGTTTTATTTTGCAAATCATAAATTCCGCCATACGGATCATAAAGCTCCCCGTCCTCGCCAAGCGCCATAGCGTTCATCGTAAAATCCCGCCTTAATAGATCGCCATCCAGCTCCGTAATATAAAGCACGCTCTCTGGTTTGCGATGCGCCTCATAAGCGGACTCCTGCCTAAACGTCGTGACTTCATAAGTAATGTCGCCTTGGATAACCGTAATCGTACCATGCTGCAAGCCCGTTGGTATGCAGCGCTCAAAGAGCTCGAGCACCTGCTCCGGACGGGCTGAAGTAGCGATATCGACATCTTTAATGGTCAAGCCTAATACGGTATCCCGCACTGCGCCGCCGACAAAGACGGCTTCGAAATGTTGCTCTCGAAGCCGCTGAACGATGGGCAATGCGGATAAAATCGGTTCTGGAAACGAAAGCCGCATAACACTCACCTTCCTTGGCAGCAGCTTATCGATTAATCGCTGCACACAGCAATCGGCAAGTCTGCCTCAATGCCAAGCACCCGATAATAAATTTGCTCATATTGCGTAGTAATGACATCGTTGCAAAACTCATTTCTTGCTCGGAACATGCAGGCTTGTTTAAACTGCTTATGAAGCTTCTCGTCAGTAAGCAGCCGCTCGACATTTTTGGCCATATCCTCTACGTCGCCGATAGGCGACAAGAAACCGGTCTCCCCGTGCGTAATAAGCTCAGGAATGCCTCCTGCATCCGAACCGACCGTCGGAACGCCGCAGGCCATCGCTTCAAGCGCTACTAAGCCGAAGCTTTCCTTCTCTGAAGGAAGAAGCAGCACATCTGCCATCGAAATGACCTGTGCAACATCCTCCTGCTTCCCAAGGAAATGAACCCGATCTTCAAGGCCAAGCTGCATGATCCGATGCTGAATTTTGGACAGCTCCGGACCTTCGCCTACGAGCAGCAGCTTTGACGGAACCTTCTCCGTTACGCGGGCGAAAATATCGACCACATCGCCAACACGCTTCACTGGGCGGAAGTTAGAAATATGCATTAAAATCTTCTCGTTTGGCGCCGCGTAGTTAGCACGAAGCGAAACCGCATCACGTGGATAATACACGCGCTTATCGACAAAATTATACGTTAAATCGATAGGCGTCGTAATATCGAGCAGCTGCCTTGTTTCATTGATTAGATCCTTCGACACGGCTGTAACAGCGTCGCTTTGATGAATGGCAAGGCGAATCAGATTTTTTAACGATTCATCCTGCGCCAGCACAGTTATATCGGTACCATGCAGCGTCGTCACCGTCTTAAGCCCATCCCCGTTCATTTGCTTCGCCAAATAGGCACAAACCGCATGGGGTACTGCATAATGTACATGAAGCAGATCAAGCTGCTGCATTTTTGCCACCTGCGCCATCTTGCTAGCCAAAGCTAAATCATACGGCGGATAACGGAACACATAATAATCATTGACTTCAACTTCATGGAAAAAAATATTTTTATTAAAGTGACCTAAACGAAAAGGAATACTGTGTGTTATAAAATGAATTTCATGGCCGCGTTCAGCCAGAAGCTTGCCTAATTCGGTAGCCACGACTCCCGAACCGCCCAAGGTGGGATAACAGGTTATGCCTATTTTTAATTTTCTCGCCACGGTTGTCGCGCCTCCTGTGTTCATCACGTATAACTATTGTATTACACAAGAGCTGTACGAATTGTCAAAAAAATTGTACGGCGTGAGGGCGTTTCAAAGCAAAGCCCTCGGCATACGCCCAGCCTCTTGCTTGTCCAAGCAGCGAATCACGCGCTTCCACACGCTCCACATAACGATTTGTGAGCGGCGTCGCCACACGATCTGATCCGGCTGCTGCATCAAATTGCGAACGATAAGCTAATAGCGCGTTACGCTTAGTTTCATGGAAATCACTAATATCAACGATTAAGGACACTTGGTCCGCGTCATTTATATAATAATAAATAAGCTGCGAGACTTGCACCGCAGGCAGCTCAGGCAAATACCGTCGAAGCTTAGCATTAAAGACGGCCTCCTCAATCAATTGGCTGGCTGCCATATGATCAGGGTGACGGTCCACCCAATATGGCGCAAATACGACACGCGGTTTAAGTGTACGAATTTCAGATACAATTAGCTCAATTTGATTTCTGGAAGGCTCTAAGCCTCGATCCGGCAGTCCAAGATTTGACCGCATGCTAAGCCCAAGTACGCTTGCGGCGGCAGCCGCTTCTTGCTTGCGCAGCTCCACCGTACCGTTGGAGGACATTTCGGCCTCCGTTAAGTCACACACGCCAACCTTGAAGCCAGCTTGTACATGCTTTGCGATTGTCCCGCCCATTCCAATCTCGGCATCGTCCGCATGAGCGCCAAAAACGAGAATATCAAGCGCTTCTGTCATTCTTCGATACCGGGTTTATATTTGTGAACAAGCTCGCGCCATCCGAAATCGCCGCGCTCAAGCGCCTTGACAAGCAATTCCGCTGTCGCAACGTTAGTCGCAACCGGAATGCCCTGTACGTCGCATAGACGAAGCAAAGCGATAATGTCCGGCTCATGAGGCTGAGCCATTAGAGGATCGCGCAAAAATATAATTAAATCCATCTCGTTCTGTGCCACTAACGCTCCGATCTGCTGGTCGCCGCCGAGCGGACCCGACATGAACCGATGGATGGACAAGCTTGTTTGCTCCATAATGCGAGAACCGGTCGTACCAGTCGAATAAAGCTTATGCGGCACAAATACTTTCTCATATGCGATTACAAAATTTACGATTTCCTCTTTCTTGCGATCATGTGCAATAAATGCAATGTTCAACATGCCGTTCCCCTCTCCTGCTGCCTGATAAAACTAATCCATAATATGTTCGAAGCCGTAGATTAAACCGCTGTAAGTCATAACCTTCTTCACCGCTACATTGACGCCTGGCATATATCCTGCGCGATCATATGAATCATGGCGGATCTTAAGTGTTTGACCGTTGCCGCCAAATACAACCTCCTGCTGTGCAAAAACACCTGGAAGCCTTACGCTATGTATACGGAATCCATTATAGTAGCCGCCGCGCGCGCCTTCTATTACTTCTTCCTCCTGTGGATTGCCTTGACGCAGCTCCTTGCGCACCTGCGAGATCAGCTCTGCTGTTTTGATGGAAGTGCCTGAAGGCGCATCCAGCTTCTGATCGCCGTGATACTCGATAATTTCCACATGCGGCAAATATTTTGAAGCCTCAGCCGCGAATTTCATCATTAATATTGCTCCGATAGAGAAATTTGGCGCGATTAAGCCGCCGATCCCTTTCTCTTGGCAAAGCTCGTCCAGCTCTTCGATTTGTTCAGGCGTAAATCCGGTTGTCCCGATAATTGGACGAACGCCAAATCCAATTGAAGTTTTAGTATTGCTGTAAGCTGCCTGCGGTACCGTAAAATCAACCAGCACATCGGCTTGCGCACTGCTGAGCGCTTCTTCAAGCGTAGCGCTTACGATAACTCCGGTATTAGCCTTTCCGGCAAACAAACCTGCATCAACAGGACCGGCTGAAGGAGCGACAGCCGCTACCAATTGAAGCGTCTCGTCCTCCAGCACCATTTTGACAACCTCGCGCCCCATTCTCCCGCTTGCGCCAGCTACTGCTACTCGTATTTTTTGTGTCGTCATGCTTATCACCTGTTTCTTTTTCTTTTTTGAACATTTATGCGCATATGCAGCATGCGCCGCTTTCGATTTACGTCGGCAAACAGCCTTCTAGCTGCCGAATGGCTTGGATCAAGCCGCATCGCTTCTCTTGCGTTGCTTGCCGCCTTATCATATTGATTAAGCGCAGCATATATCACACCAAGCGTATAGAACGCATCAAAGCTCAAGGGGTCAAGCGTACTTGCACGATCCAAAAGCTCCGCCGCTTCGACCAGCTTAGGCGGTACCTTCGCTAACAGAAGATCCGCTTCAGCAAGAAGGATTCTAGCTTCAACCGTTTGCAAATGATATTTGTATTCGGCATGCTCGGGATCGAGCCTTAATGCAGTCTCCGCGTACTGCATGGCTTTCGCCCATTTTCCGCTGCGCGCGCATGATACGGCGCATGTATGATAATAAAAAGCATTGTCTGGCTCAGCTTCTATCGCTTGCTCGAACCAATATATCGCTTGCTCGAAATCGCTGTTAAAGATGAATTCATAAGCTCTCTTGATGCAGCTCTCTCCATCCATCCGCCCATCCTCCTTGTACACAGGTTGATGGTACAGCATATGTTGGGAGCTTGTTTACAGTTCGGTTATTTTCTTCGTCCACCGATTTGCATCGCGAGTCGCAAATTTATGCATAACTTTATTATGCGCTTCCGTTAAATCAATATTGAGCGAATTTGCAAAGCAAGAAAGAATAAATAATATATCGCCCAGCTCCATCTCAACGGAATTATCCGCCTCATCGGCCTTTTTGGGCTTTTCCCCATAGAAGTGGTTCACTTCGCGAGCAAGCTCTCCTACTTCCTCTGACATTCTGGCCATCAGGGCAAGCGGGCTGAAGTAGCCTTCTTTAAATTGAGAAATGTAATCATCTACTTCTCGCTGAATATCTGACAATGTTTTTTCCGACATCGATACATTTCCTTTCTGTCGATAGCTATACTCCCTTATGTTAACGTAAAGACATATTTAAAATCAATGTTTTTCGAATGACGATATTAAGCCATACTACTTGTAAGTAAATGTTGACCAGTCGCTAATTGCATATGGTTACGATAAGGATTCATATCTGTACGGAATAGGAAGTGGTCCGGAATGGCTAAAATGCTGCAGCAATTGCGTTTGATAATACCCATAATGATCGGCACCGCAATCTATGCTTTCGGACTGCATTATTTTGTCATTCCGAATCAATTAATGGAGGGCGGCGTAACAGGCATTGCCATTCTGCTCAATTATGCGGCCGGCTTCCCTCTTTCCGTCTCGACACTAGTACTTAACATCCCCTTGTTCTTTCTCGGCTGGAAGGCGCTTGGACGCGGCCAAATGATGTATACTCTGATCGGGGTCGTCTCATTATCCTTCTTCCTCGCGCTCATTGAGCAGCTGATTAACCGCAACTGGATCGTTCCATTCCACAGCACAAATGATTATATGCTCGTTGCTCTCTATGCTGGCGTATCGCTGGGCATCGGCCTTGGAATCGTTTTTCGTTTTGGCGGAACGACAGGCGGCGTAGACATTATCGCTCGGATCATTTCACGGTCAAAGGGAATGAGCATGGGACAAATTATTTTGTCATTTGATGCTGTTATCATTGGTATTTCTTTGTTCTATATTACAATCGAGAAGGTCCTTTATACGCTTGTAACCGTGTTTATCGCATCAAAGCTGATTGACTTCATTCAAGACGGCGCATATGCAGCCAAAGCCTTTTCCATCATATCTGAGCACGGAGAAGCGATTTCCAAAAAAATTACGATAGAGCTGGATCGCGGCGTCACTCTTATTCCAGCAAAAGGCGCTTTCTCCGGCCAGCAAAAAGAGGTCGTCTATTGCGTCGTCCAGCGGCAGGAAATTCACCGTCTAAAAACGATTGTTCGCAATATCGACCCCAGAGCTTTTATCGTTATAAATGAAGTGCATGATGTGCTTGGCGAAGGGTTTAAAGAAGATTAACCTTCCCTACTTCGGTACCTTCTTTACGCCAAACGGATTTGCTTTATATTTCCTCCAACCTGAATAGGTGAGTATGGCGGATATAAGAGCACCTAAAAAAAGCGTCCAGCTAAGAGGATTGGAGGTTGGGATTGCTGCTACAGTCGGCAATGCATCCTCTCGCCCGCTCTGATCAAACAAGCGAATGAGCGATTCCTTTAGCGCCGTCAGGGAGCGGTTAATCATCGCTTCGTTTGTAATATTATGAATATTAGCTTCCAGCAGCTTATTTGTATATTGTATTCGTTCAGTCAGCTCTGTCTCCCGCTTGCTGCCATAAAGCATGTCCATCGCCGGTTCAATCCGCTTGGCATGCTCCTGTAAGCTTGAAAGTGTTGCGCGAGCCGCTATCGCTCCATCGTTCGATTGGCGTTTCCACGCTTTCTCTACTCGCGATAAATCATCCAACATGACTCGCTCGTATTGCAGCCATAAGGCATGCTCAGGCCGAATGAGCGCATCTGCAGCCAATCTTATGCGAGCCGCTTCCATTAACCAGCTTGTCCTGCCTGCACCGCTTACAAGCGTTTGCTCGATCGCGTTTAAATCCTGAGCGACAGCTGACCAGCCTTCTGGATTTCCTGCTGCTTGCTTTAGCCCGCCTTCAATAATGAGCTTGAGCTGCTGAACATATTGAAAGCTTGTCTGACGGTTATTTGTGTAAGCTGCTTCATATAATGAGCTTGCCATTTCATCCATTCGCTGCAGCTGCTTGTATGGACTTGATGATAACAGAGGCGCATTCAGGCTAATCGATGCGCTGCTGCCCCATACTGAACCGGCATAACCAATCGTCATGACAATACATATGACGAATGGAACAATAAATCGTATCTTCATGGACATCCCCCCATAGATCAATCTATGAGGGGATGTAGAGCGTTATACCTTCTTTCTAAAACGCCACACAAGCAAAGCAGCGCCTAGGCTAAAGAGGGATAAACCATATGTAAAAGCACGTACAGCTGGCAAATCATCATGCAATTGCTTCGCTAGATACGGGAAGATTCCAAATGTGTAGTCCATCGTATCATTTAGAAGCAGCCAGCAAGCAGCCAATATTAGAGACAAAACCCCCGCCTTCATAAAACGGAAAAAGAGCAAAGCTTCGAAAGCCATACCTAAATGGGAGGCAATGAGCATGTAATGCTGCCAGTTCAGTTCAGCGCCCTGCCACGCTCCCGCTGCGATCATGGAGACGGCCCATATGCCGTATTTAACGGAGCATACGACAGCCAATGCTTCTATCATACTGCGGCCGACCCTTACAAGACCATATGACCTATGAGGCGGAAACAATAAATAGAGAAGAGCTATCGTAAAAAACAAGCTTGCCGTCGGCGAATCGGGAACGAATACAATTTGCCATACGGGATGATTATCCAGCGTATCTATAAGTTGCGCTTCGTACCATATGTATCCATAGATTGTCCCACCCAAATTGACAAGAAAAAGCAGCCACAAAAAAGGCCGGCTAAGCAAAAATTCGCGGCTCCAGAAATAAGTGAGCATGATGAACCACTACTCCTTCGACATAAGCTGGATTGTTCAATTCGAGAAAAAAACCTGACCGTGTAATACGATCAGGTTTTTATAAACGGTTTATTCTGCAGCCGCTTTTTGTTTGGATAACCAAGTTGAGAGCTGGTCGATTTCTTCGGCAGACAATTTTTCAGCAAAAGGCGGCATGCCGTTACGACCGTTCGTAACTACTTCAACAAGCTCTTCCTTCGACAATCTGTCGCCTACGCCAACCAAGCCTGGCACTGAGCCTTGACCCTTCAGGTCTGCTGCGTGACAGCTAACGCATTGCGCTTGCTTAGCGATGTCCATTGCTGGATCATTCGCATCAACAAGAGAAGCTTCAACTGTTGGTTTCGTGTAGTTCGGACGCTCTTTACCTGCTTCCGCAGCTTCGCGAGCTTTCTCTTCACGTTCATGATGCTCTGGCACTTGACCGTTGATTTCCAGCTGGTGCTGGTAGTGGTCCCAAGAAATAACTGTCAAGTACACGCATGCGATAAGCGTTAGCCCCATTAATGAGGATGCTATTGGACGACGGTAGAAGCGACGCTCCTTGCCTGTGTCCAAAAACGGTGCAAGCAGCAATGCGCCGAACATAACACCCGGTATACCTACCGTACCAAGCAAAATGTAATCTTGCGATACATATGGGTATTTCAAAAATTGATACAAGAACAAGAAATACCAGTCCGGCATCGGTATGAAAGCCGCATTCGTTGGATCTGCTGGATAGCCAAGCGGAGCCGGCTCTGCAATAACCCATACTAGAAAGCCGACCAACACAACGCAGCCAACCATCCATTCCTTAAGCAGGAAGTTCGGAATAAATGCTTCCGATTTACCTGGGAACGATGTATAGTCCGGAGGAATATTCGGATGGTTGCTTTTCTTAACACGCGAGTCGCCTACAAAGACAACCTTCTCATTCGAATTATGACCATGCGCCATAAGTAAGCCTCCCTTCGCTTAAAGTGGTCCCGAAATACCTTGTTTCCGAATCATGATAAAGTGCGCTGCCAACATGGCAATCAACGCGCCAGGCAAGAAGAATACATGGATCGCGAAGAAACGAGTTAGCGTCTGCGCGCCTACGATATCGCCCCCGTATAGGAAGGAAGCGAGATATGGTCCGATTACCGGTACGGATTCAGCAATTTGGACACCAACTTTTGTTGCGTAGTAAGCTTTGTTATCCCAAGGCAGCAGGTAGCCTGTGAACCCAAGGCCTAACATAATGAAGAAGATCAGCATTCCGACAACCCAGTTCATCTCGCGCGGTGCCTTGTAAGAACCGGTAAAAAATACTCGAAGGGTATGTAGGAACATCATTACAATAACTAAGCTTGCCCCAAAATGGTGCATGCCTCGAACGATTTGACCGAATGCAACCTTGTGCTGCAGGTAATCAACGCTCGCATAAGCGTTAATGATGTCTGGAACATAATACATCGTCAAGAACATGCCGGACAAAATTTGAATAACTGTGATGAAAAACGTCAAGCCGCCGAAACAATAAACGAACGCAGAGAAATGATGCGCCGGGTTGACGTGCTCAGGCACTTCATGGTCAGCTACATCTCTCCATAGCGGCGTAATGTCAAGACGTTCGTCGATCCAGTTGTATACACTTTTAAACATCTGCAATACGCCCTCCTTACGTTCTTGTATTCGGCATTACTGGACCCAAGTATACGAATCCGTCTTCAACCTTCACTTCGTATTCATCCAATGGATTTGGTGCAACCGTAATGTTTTTCCCATCTTTCGTGTAGCGGGCATCGTGACAAGGACAATCGTATTCATTTTGACCCTTCGTGTTCCAGCCAATTGTACAGCCCAAGTGCTTACAAACTGGAGAAAGTGCAAAAATTTTACCATTAGCATCCTTTGAAATCCAAGCTGCAAGCTCAGGATCACTTACGTACCAACCATCGACCTGATGAATTTTAAATTTAAATTCTTGCGGTTCGTTCGTAATTTTGCTCTCTTCCACAACTTTTACGTAAGTACCCTCACCCTTCTTCACAAGGAGTGGGTCCACTGCAAAACGAACCATTGGCAATACCGCGCCACCCATCATAAATGCAGTTGTGCCGCCGAGCGTATATGACAAAAATTGACGCCGGGACATTTCTTTGCGCTGAACCGGTCGATGCGCGGTCTCGTGTTGTTCATGGTTACTCATCTTCTGTTCTAACCCCCTTTGCCAACCATATCTCGCGTCTTGCCGCAGGGCAAAAACACATGACGAACTAGGACATAACTTATAATAGCCTAGGTGCTTGGGAGCGTCAAGAATATGGCTTCATATTTGAACGTTTATCAATTTATCGTTCAATAATTTGTTATCATTTTGTCACATTTGACCTTGTCTGGCATTTGTTTTCCCCAAATTTTGATCATATTATACGGCAAATTCAAGAAGTTTATGTAGCTTGTCCGCTCCATAATGATCGAATACTATTCGATACATCCGCTTGAAGCGGCAATTGGCCTTCATCTGTCGGCCGAAAGCATAGATCAACAGACGGACTATCGACGACGAGCTCCATATTTGGCGTAACTACGATGACGTAACGGAAGCCTGCCTGCTTCACCGATGCGCACCACTGCTCGACATGAGCTGCAAAATTTTCGCTATCGCAAACGTAATGCCAGGCTGGATAAGTGACCACTCGTCCTTTAAACGGTATTTCAATTAAATCGAGCAAATCCCTAAGCCGCTCAAGCCGCTCTGTCGCCTCGTAAGGCTGCATTGGGTCAACCATTCCGGTTACCGGCAGCAGGCAGGTGTCCAAATAGGGACTAAGCTCCTCCCACTGCTCCTTCGAAATTTCACTGAACTTCATCCTTTAACACTCACTCCTTACATAATAACAGCATTCACCAACATGACTGCTTCTATGTTAACTTTATTTCTGTGGATTGCCAAATGCTATATTCCGAAAAAAAAGCTTTCCTGCCCATGAAGTGAACGAATACGTTCACTTAGGAAGGAAAGCTTATTGCGATCATCGCCAAAAAATAGTCTAGTACGACGAACGCTATTTTTTGAGAGCATTCAACTGTTTCGCGAGACGGTAAAACGTATCCTCGTCACCTGCGGCCAGTGCTTTGTCTATTGCCGTATAGATTTGATTGGTTTGAAATTTCAATACCGCATCGTCCAGCACAAATTCTGCGGCCAAACCTAGCATCGCTTCATACGCTACTTTCATTTTGTCCATAGGATACACCTCCAAACCGGCGTTAAGAGATCCTATATTCTATTCCCTTTGTCACGTAGCTCTCCATCGTCTTTCTCATGCGCTGTAGATCGTCCTCTGTCAATTCTCTTACGACTTTGGCGGGTGAACCGATAGATAGAGTATAGGGTGGTATTTTTTTATTCTCTGTAACAATCGAACCGGCTCCTATTAAAGCATATTCACCAATGTCTGCGCCGTTAAGTACGATTGCCCCCATTCCAATTAATGTGCCTTTGCCTATCGTGCAGCCGTGTATAATAGCGGCATGTCCGATAGATACCTCATTATCTAGTATTAAAGGCTGATTTGTATTCAAGTGACCGACGACACTATCTTGTATGTTGCAGCTGTGACCAATCTTTATAGGAGCGAGATCTCCCCGCAGCACCGCATTAAACCAAACGGTGCTTTTCTCCCCGATCGAAACATCGCCAATAATCTTGGCGCCTTCTGCTATGTACACATCATCATGAATGTTTGGCATTATGCCTTTGTAAGGTATCAACATCTTTTTATCCGCTCCTCTGCTCCTTCAAATATAAGTAGTACGCCAAGCTTTATCCTAAACTCTAGCTTATATTTGAGTGTACACCAAGAGCGGATAAAAAAGTCATCGCAGCGTTATCGGTCCGGATTCCTCTATGCTGACGCCAGACACGATGGCTCTGCCCGCTTTCGTCATTTTTACAACAGTCCCATAGACGGGATGCTCGCCAAGCCGCAGCAGTCCTAAATGAACCATCATCGTCATGACGCGCTGTTCCAGGATCGTATTTGCATCGTCATAATAGTAAGGCTTAATGAACGGAACGAGCACGCTTCGCAGCGATTCCACAGTCACCCATTCGTCTGCAAGTGCGTGGATCCAATGTACGAGTGATAGCAGATGCGTAATCGGTGACTTATATAGCTTCAGCCAAAACCGATAGATATGCTCTCCTTCGCCAGAAGGCTTGTTTAATATGCGTTCCTCTCCAGCACCGGTGACCGTCAGTATCGATTCATTCTCGCTAATATACTTAGCGTAATAGCAATAATCGTAGATGAAAGACATTCGATTCGGATACTGGTTGAAGTGCCTGCCATAGCCAAAGCGCCAAGCTCCTTTGGCTGGAAGCTCCTCCTGAACGCCGAACTGATCAAGCAGCTGAATCGTAAATCTTTTGTACATCGAGCCATCTGCCGTTAGCTGAACTTCATTGTGCCGTATGTAATGAAGCAATTGTGTCATATCTTCTTGAAGCAGCATTTGCTCATCCCGGTAAACAGGCGGCTCGTCGGTGTATTGCAGGTTCGCGGCAAATCGCTTTGCCAGCGTATTGCGAAACCTGGCTTTCATATCGATGGGCACCTGGAACAAATACCTGCTCGGACCACTGAATCCGTTAAACAACCAGCCCTGGTGCTTAAACTTTGCAATCATTTCCCTTGGGCTAAGCGGTTTATCGACTGCTTCCGCCTGTTTTTTTGCTCGTTTTGATTTTTTGGGCGGCTCTGGCTCCGGTTTAACAGTTTCTTCCCCGAATCTGCTTTGCTGCACACGAGCGATCAAGTCCTCCAGACTAAAGGAGTTTCGCGCTTCGAACAGCAAGGAATTCAGGAAACGTAAATCCTCCAGCTTCATGCTGCTTATTTGCGCTTCAAAGACATCATTCCGACTTACGGTAGAGAGAATGGACTGTATCAAATCGTTTTTGGAATTTCCGTTGCACTCGCAACGGTAAACATCAGCAATTCTGCTAAGCTGTTGAATGTCTGCATAACCTAGCATATCCGATAAATTCATAGCTCTCTCCTTTCTGCAAAAGCCGCTTTATCTGCTGCTATTGGCCCGAATCGTAAGCGTACTGTGTAATGGATAAGCGTCAATTAATATCATTATGGGAAAATATCTATTTTTTTATAACCTAGTTTGCGCGGAGTTTGAACAAAAAAAAGAGTCTCGCCTTCATAGTGATGAAGTCGAAACTCTTTGACGATCCGTTTATGGATTTAAATGCAAGGTGCAGTTGTAGAGCTGCGGATGCCATTTCTCATTCCTATGCTCTAAAATCGAGTAAGAAAGGTTGGATAAATGCTGATCTTCAAGCTCTGTGCAAAGCTCTGCCAGCAATTGCGCAAGGAAGCTGCCATGAGATACAACGAGCAAGTTCCGGTCAGGTTGCTCAACCTGCCATTGTTGTAGTGCGCATATGCCGCGGGCTCTAACATCAGCATCCGGCTCAACACCCTCAGCTGCGTTTCGCCAATCCTTGCCCCAGCGAGCATGGCGCTCCTGCTCCTTCGTTCCTTCAACCTCACCAAAGTAACGTTCTCTAAGTCGCGGATCGCTATCCAGCAATGGCAGCTCCAGCTTCTCCGCTATGATCTGCGCGGTCGCGTATGCACGCAATAGATCGCTGGACACGACAGCATCCCAAATTCGTTCTTCACCGCTAAGCCGCTCAGCTAATGCGATGGCTTGCGCTATTCCCTCTTTATTAAGCGGTATATCGGTCTGTCCTTGAATTTTCCCTTCGGCATTCCAATCCGTCTTGCCATGACGTACTAATCCAATCAACAATTCTATATCCAGCTCCTTTTTCATGATAGATACAACAAAAAGCTCCCGAAGGAGCTTTACGAAAAACACCATTAACTGCGCGTTCTTGACAGCCAGTTTAAAATAAGCAGCGTCATAATAATGCCAAGCAATGACAATGCCACATAGTATTGCGGAAAGGCAGGCATAACCTTTAGAACAAATGGATCACTGATGCTGGCAACTGGAACCTCAGCATAAAATCCAGCAGTCACTACCCCTTCGCCAGAAGCGTTCGCCGTATCCATCAATCCGCTTAGCTCGGCAACTTCCGCTAGAGAGCCTCCCTGGTTATCAAATATGAATACAAAAAATGCACTAGCAAACATAGCCATGCAAGCTGCAATGATTAACGCAAGATTTCGACGGAATGATTTGGAGAAATGATAGCTTTTGTGCGAAACAGGCATCAACCAGGATTCCTCCGCATAAATGCGATCCATTACGCTGCGATTTACATGCTCGGTCGGACCTAAAGTATCCTCTTCCTCCGAAAGAAAGCGGATCATATCTTCGCTCTCTTCCCAAAGACGGAACTGTTCCGCACATTCCGTGCATTCCTGCAGATGAGTGTCTATCGCCAGACGATCCTCATCATGCTCAGATAAATCCCAATATTCGCCGAATTTGTCTTGCGCATCGTTGCAATTCATCTCGTATTCATCCCTTCGAATTCTTCCATCATCGGCGTTTGTCCGAAATATGGCTCTAGCTGCGTCTTTACGCTTGCTCTGGCTCGGAAAAGCAATGATTTAACAGAACTGACCGTTTGTCCCAAAATATTAGCGATTTCTTGATAGTCCAGCTGGTCATATTCCCGAAGAATAAGTGCTGAGCGTTGTTTCTCTGGCAGATTGTTTATCGCTTCGCGTACCATTGCCATTCGTTCATTCCGCAAAACATGCTGCTCCGGTACCGCATCAAGCGCAGCAACAGGCTCGAATCCGGATTCATCAAGCGATACATGTGCTGATTTTTGCTTGCGGAGCTCGCTGAGCACCGTATTTCGAGCTATCGTATATAGCCATGTCGAAAAAGAAGCATCCAGCTCACGAAACGAATGTAGACTGCGATAGGCTTTATAAAAGGTTTCGGAGCACAAATCCTCAGCCAGCAGCTCAAGCTTCGCACTCTTCAGCATATGATATATAAAAGCTAATATTTTACGTTGATAGCGCCGCATAAGCTCGGAATACAGCTCGACATTGCCATCCTTTATCTCACGTATTAATTGGGAATCAGTCATGACAGGCGAACCTCCTCCACCTGCGGATTATTCCCGGACCGCCATATTACATTGTACCGGCCGGGGAACGAAAAGTTGCGGTCATTATCATAAAAAATTCTAAAAATACGAGTATACATATTATTCGTGTCTCAAAGGCAAATTCCTGCTTCATTCGACAAAAGGATAAAATACAATATTTTTACAAAAAACGATTAGCTTTTTTTCATTTCCTTCCCCCTCAGGCAGACGCATTACCCTTAAAAAGTATAATAGCCTTACAACCTATGTATGCCTTTGTAAAGATAAAAAAACGTTCATGAGGAGCTTGACGACCCTGAGACCTGTCAGTCGCCGCGGGATCAGCGATCATCCGAGCAATTCAAAATGTAAGGAATCATACCTAACGGATTACAAATCCTTACAAAGATGATTAATTATTTTGCATAAATTAGACGTAATAAATCAATAATACCAAGGAAATCTAATACATTTCTTTGGAGAGAAGGAAGATTACCATTATCCGTTTCTTTAAGAATAAACAAAAAAAAATGCTCCCTCAGTCTGCCACAACATTAGATTTTGATAGCCCTGTTGAGTATTTAAGCCAAAATATTGTTGAGAATGAGACGCTCTTTAAAGATGTATTTCGCAATTGCTCCGACATCCAGCTCCGCCCTATTCAGATCCATGAACAGTTGAAGATCTTGATCATTTTTGTAGAAGGTCTAATTGACGTTCAGACTCTGGATAAAATCATTCAAAAACCGCATTTATTCCAAGATAAGATGCAAGGTGATATCGCTGAAGAAATAAAGAAGGAAGCGACCGCAATTGCTTCAACCAAAACAGCAGCAACGACATCCGAAATCATTAAAGCGATCTTAAAAGGAAATGTTGCCATTCTGATTGATGGTGAAGCAACCGCATTGCTTGCTGATATCGCAAGCTCTGAGAAGCGAGCTATTCAAGAGCCAAGCTCCGAGGTAACTCTCCGCGGACCGAGGGAGGGGTTTACAGAGTCACTGCGGGTGAACACAAGTCTTGTCCGAAGAAGAATTCAATCACCGCGCCTGAAATTGGAATCCATCATTATCGGAGAGCTATCCCAGACGGTTGTCTCAATCGCTTATATTGAGGGGATTGCCCAGGAATCAATCATTGATGAGGTGCGGGAAAGACTGTCTAAAATTGAAATTGATGCCCTTCTTGGGTCAGGATACATTGAAGAATTTATTGAGGATGCCCCTTTCTCCCCGTTCCCGCAGGTGCAAAATACGGAACGGCCCGATGTGACTGCGGCCGCCCTGCTGGAAGGTAAAGTTGCTATTATGGAGGATGGCTCTCCTTTTACGCTAATCGTTCCAATGACGTTCTGGGTGTCGCTGCAATCGGCTGACGATTATTATGAGCGGTTCTTCTATTCGACGGCCATTCGCTGGATCCGCTATGTTCTATTATTAATCTCGCTGTTATTGCCTTCAACTTATGTAGCGATCATTTCCTATCATCCGCAGCTGATGCCGACAAATCTACTGCTCAGCATCGCCGTCGCAAGGGAACCAAGTCCATTTCCAGCCGTTATTGAGGCGTTTATTATGGAATTTACATTCGAAGCCTTGCGTGAGGCAGGAGTTAGGTTACCAAGAGCTGCCGGCTCAGCAGTCAGCATAGTTGGTGCGCTGGTCATCGGGCAGGCTGCTGTACAAGCAGGCATCGTCTCTGCACCTATGGTTATCGTTGTAGCGGCTACTGGTATTGCATCATTTACAATTCCGCGCTACAACTTTGGAACCTCGTTCCGTTTGCTCCGTTTTCCGCTCCTGATTTTATCGGGAATGATGGGTTTTTTCGGCATTGCATTCGGAATACTTTTTGTGCTGATTCATCTTGTCAACTTAAATTCATACGGCGTACCGTACTTCTCTCCGGTTGCTCCCAGGTATAATGGCGATTTGAAGGATGTACTCGTGCGCGCGCCGCGCTGGGCTATGTTTAAACGTCCGGCATTCTCAAGAAAAAACAAAAAACGTCTTTCGCCAAGTCCGATGCCAAATACGAAGCCTGCTCAAGACAACGAATGATGCATCTCACTACAGGAGAGAAGGAATAAAAGTGAAGAATATGAGTTTATCTGGAAACCAGCTTTTTTGGTTGATCTTTACGATGCAAACGGGAATGTGTCTGCTGCTTAGCATCACACCGACCATCAGTCATGCTCATCAAGATGCTTGGATTTCCGTTTTGGTCGCAGGCTTAGGATCATTAATCGTAACCTGGATTACAGTCACGCTGTGTATGCGCTATCCGAATTTAACACTGATCGAATTTAGCCGCACCATTCTCGGAAAGTGGTTAGGAAGCTTGATTGTCATTCCTTACTTGATCAAATGGTATTCTATTTTAGGCGCTATTTTGCGGCAATGTTCCGACTTCCTGCATTTGATGTTGTTTGATAGAACTCCCTTTTGGGTGTTGATCTTAATGATCGTAATACTGCTCGTATACGTTACGATCACAAGAGGTGTAGAAACCATCGCGAGATGTGCAGAAGTCATTGGGCCTCTCCTGATCGTAACCTTGTTGATTATTTTTATCCTTTCCTTCAAATACATGGATTGGCACAAGCTGCTCCCGGTCTTGGTTGATAACAAGGCTATCGATATTTGGAAGGGATCGCTGCCTCCGATGAGTTTTTTTGCCGAGTCCACTATTCTGACCATGCTGATTGCATTTATGACCAAACCAGCTGCTTCTATGTCAAAAGCACTTCGTGGTTCAATTGTCGCCTTTATGATGATATGGATCATTACGATATCTGTTGTCATTTCATTTGCCCAATTGGCTGGAGGAATGAGGTATCCTTTTTTTGTAATGACCGGCTTTATTTCAACCATGGAGTTTATTCAAAATATTGACGCTTACGTTGTAATTATTTGGTTCTTCAGTGTATTTATTAAATTGGCCTTGTATGTTTTCGCTGCAAGCTACGGTACGGCGCAATGGCTGGGCATTAAAAATTGGAGAGCGGTAATATGGTTCGTCGTAGCGGTCGGCTATGTTATTGCGGTCTCTTTCAAAAATGTCGATCAATCCTCCATCGATTATCCGACTATGTACCGAATCCCATTTGATTTTCCAATTACGGCAATCGCCATCCCTGTTCTACTGCTTGTGGTGAGCCTTTTTCGCAAAAAAACGGCAAAAGAAGGAGGTTGACCTGCTTGAGAAAAGTCATGGGATTCGCCAAGCTGCTTCTCTGCATATCTATGATCTCTTTAACCGGCTGCTGGGATCGCAAGGAGCTTAACGATCGTGCAATCCTACTGGGATGGGGAATGGACTACAAGGATGGCAGTTACCATGCTACAGCTCAGCTAGCGACAACATCTCAATTCAGTGCAGAACAAGGAGGAGCAGGTAAAGGAAGCTCATTTGTCACTTCGGTTGGAAAAGGAAAAAATATTAGATCTGCCGCTGACGATATGGATTTAAGGCTGTCTCGTTCTTTGTTTGCGGGACATCGGAGATCGATCTTGATTGGTGAAGATCTTGCTAAGCATGGAATTGCTAAAGTTATCGACGAATATTCGCGCTATATTATCGTGCGCTTGCGTACCGATATATTTATCGTAAAGGGCGGAACCGCTAACGATATACTTAAACAGCAATATCCATTCGAACGGGTTCCTGTTTTAGGTATTTTCAAGATCCACTCTCATCTCGTCGCAGGAGCCGAAACCGCTTTGCGGGATTTTTTGATTGCCGCTTCATCGGAAGGAAGTACCCCGGTATTGCCGGTGCTCCAGATATTGAAAAATGTAGAAAAAGAAAATAAAAAAAATAAAGCGAATGAATCAACTATTCTTTTTGCCGGGATCGCAGCATTTGATGATGAGTTGAAATTAATCGGATATCTGGATGCTAAAACTAACGCAATGCGGCATTGGATTATGGGGAATATAAAGGATTTATCTTTGACGCCTGACGTTCCAGAACAAAATGGCAACATGTCCGTCGACTCTAGGCAATTAAAGAGTGATGTCTCAGTTGCACTTAATGGAGATAACGCTACCATCAAAATTCGGCTTTCTGGCAACGGAAATATACTCGAGAACAACACGGATCTGGATCTCGCTAAGTCTTCCAATATTTTGCTCATGCAGAAAGCTTTAAACAAAGATATCGAAAAGGAAGCGTTGAAGGCGGTCCAAAAAGCGCAAAAGTTAAATGCTGATGTTTTCGGGTTCGGTCAAATCGTACATCGAAAATACCCGCATCGCTGGAAAACGATGCAAAAAGATTGGAAACAAACGTTTGGCCGAGCAAAGATTGAGGTTACCGCGAATATAGTCATTAGGAAGACGGGGCAAATCGGCAAACCTCTTCGTTTGAAACCGGAGAAGCATTAATGCATGCTGACCGCTTATAAAATCCGACCATTCAGACGATTGGAATCACGCTGCCATTTCAATATAAACCGATAAAGGGCAGCTCCGCAAAATGAAACGGGCTGCCCTTTTTTAGTACAATTACCATTTCGACTTACGAATGTTTACAATTTGAACGTATTTGCCTGAAGTCAATTGAACTGTCTAGCCTCCGTTGATGATAAGCACCGGACGCCGTGACGCTGTCGTATTCTCTTTAGAAGCGATATCAGCTCCCGCATCCTCGGTCAGTCCGATTATTCGGAACGATATAGTAGTGCCTGATGAACTCTTAACGAAGGAGGTAACATCCAAATCGACATAAGTCCCTCCTGAGCTCGCGGTTGCTGATCCTAAGGCCGTACCTGACGTTGTTGGCTGATTCGAATAATTAATCGTTGATTCCGTCCAAGAATTCGTCGTTATTCCTATTGCCTGCAATGGGAACGAGCTAGTATTGCTATGAAGACTGTTCACATATACCCTCAATACAGCAGAGTTCACTGCACCTATAATGGTTGATTTATTGAATTTCAAATACGCGTTCCGATCAAAGGATGCATTCGTTGTTCTTTTCTTAATGGTGAGGGTCGCTTGAGTGCCATAATTATCTCCGCTATATGTGCCGCCTCGTACAAAGCTATCTTCCGTCACCGCAAGGCTTGCGCCTGGATTGTTAGGACCTGGAGTAGTGGTTGGACTTGGTGTTGCAGTCGGTGTTGGTGTTGCGGTTGGTGTTGGAGTCGGTGTTGCCGTTGGGGTAGGTGTATTCGTTGGACTAGGCCCTCCGCTTCCTGGTTTCCACCAGTTGCCTGAGATATAGAGCAGGTTAAGCAAGTTAAAAGAATCGCTAAAATAGCTGGATTTCGCATTCTTCATCCAGTCCCAGCCTGCGTTGACCCATGCCTGATGACTTGTGCTCGTTGTCGCAGCAGAAATCAATGGCGCGGTAAATACGGCTTCACTATACGAGTTGAGAGCTGTACCGCTTAACGTATAGCCTGCTTTAACTCCTGATGGAGAACCGCCTGTCTTGCCTTTGATCCATACCGCCATTTTATTAGCGATTGTTTTGGACCTTGTGTCTCCATAAAGAGCGTAATCCATTACGATCCGCAGTGGTACGCGAGAAGCATTATAATAGAACTGATTCGTTTCTTTAAATTCATCCAAATAATTCTCAGGTGCCGGCTTAGCTGGATTACCTACAATAAAATCAGAAATCAAACCCGTAGACGGTGAATACGTATTGCTGACTTGCGAATAAGCCGTATACAAGCTGTTAATAACATTTATCCAGGTTTGATCGCCTGTAACATCATAAAATGCGCGAAGATGACTCAGCATCCAATCAGATGGTCTTGAATTTGCTGCGCTCTTCGTATCCCAATCACCAAGATTCAGCCGATTGCCGTTTGTAACGTTGCTGGATTTGATTGCATTAATCATTTTCTTGGCTTCATTCAAATAATGGACAGAGCCGCTTGAGCCCCATTGATTATGCGCCAAAACGAGTGAGTAAGCGATGTCCAAATCTCCATCCGTTGCGGAGCCGAAATGGCCTTGCGCATTTTTGCTGTCCGCAACTACCCAGCCCATTAAGCTTGAATTGCCAGAGCTTTTGAACGCTCTTGCAGTTTTGAACATTCCGTCAAAGATAGTCTTTGCATTTGAATCATGTCCTGCCATCAATACGGTGATAACCATTCCGAAGCCCTGACCCTCAGAGGTACCCAGCGGATTGAAGCCATCCGCACTGCCTGTAATGTCTCCTTTTACGTAATATCCACCAGGAAGAGATGACAAGTTGTTTTTGACGTACTTGCCTTTCCAGTAATTATAATACGATGAGACTGAAGAGTTCATTGATGATTGACTGACATGGTTAGGTTTGATAATACCTGGATAGCTGACCTGCTGTGGGAACGGTCTCAATTCTCCAGCAGCCCGTACGGTTTCTTTGAACGATGAAGGAACCTGAGACATCCCTGCCACGATGATCGTTGCAAGCCCGATTACTGCCGCCTTCTTAATCGTACTACCCAAACGAAAAACGTTTTTGTACATCATTTCGCCTCCTTCAATAATTTAAGCGCTTTAACTTTGGTTAAAAATAAAAGCATTCTTACTGTGCTTTTTTTCTCTTCCCATTCATTTAAGCGCTTTCGATACAAAGTGTATCACAAAGTAAACTGGTTGAAAATGTCTTTTTTAATGATATTTATGAATGACATCCAATGATGAAAATAGTCATCTATCCATTGTCGGTAACTATCATTACGAGACAAATATCTTCAATTGATACTCGCGCATTTTAATAGGAATAGGGACATTGGCCAGTACGAATGATCTGTCTTGTACGTATACATACATTATATTAATACTATTAAATACAACGATAGAGGAGGCTATGCCTATTCCCTAGCAAAGCAACTGGGACGGAAGTAAGCGTGATTAACTACCTAGAGAGAAAACTTCTATCCACGAAATGAGGTTTAAGCATGCACGATTTAATGATTATCATCACACTTTGTTCCTTCCTCTTAACGATTGGCTTTATATTTTGGCGTCCCCATGTTAACGAAGCGATTCCAGCAACGATTGGCGCTTTTTTTGTTCTTCTCAGCGGCAGTGTTTCTCTAGCAGATCTTGGACAAATTACAGAAACGATAAGCGGAGCCGCTATTACCATTATGGCAACCATTGTTATGGCTATTGTATTAGAGAGCTTTGGCTTCTTTTATTGGGCGGCAGAGCTTCTTACGAGAAAAGCAAAAGGGTCCGGCATTCGTCTGTTTTGGTTAACGAATCTATTTTGTTTTCTCATGACCCTCTTTGTCAACAATGACGGAAGCATATTAATTACAACACCTATTTTATTGCTTTTGCTTAAAAATATGGGACTAAAAAATGCGCAAAAAATACCTTATCTATTATCAGGCGCTTTAATTGCGACAGCATCAAGCGCTCCCATCGGCGTTAGTAATATCGTAAATTTGATCGCATTAAAAATCGTTCATATGGACCTTTACATGCACACAGCGATGATGTTTGTCCCAGCATCTTTAGGGCTTATCCTTTTGACCTTGCTGCTCTTTCTTACGTTTTACCGCATTCTCCCCAAAAAACTGCCAGAGGTTAAGAAATGGAATTTGATCCCTGGAAGCCATCCTTTAAAAGAAGTCGTCCAACTTGAGAACCGCAACAAATTTATGCGCAACATCCTCATTTTCGTATTTTGTGTTCGAATTAGCCTATTTGTTGCCTCCTATCTCCACTTCCCGATCTCGTTAATGGCAGTAATCGGATCATCCTTGTTGTTAATATGGCGCTGGTACTATTTGAAAATCCCACCATCCGATATGCTGAAAAAAACACCATGGTATATTCTCCTCTTCGCCTTTAGCATGTATGTAATCATTTTCGGCTTAAACAATATCGGATTAACAGAGTGGCTTGTTGGGCTTCTACAGCCATTTGTATCAAGCAGTTTGCTGAATGCTAGTGTATTTATGGGTATTTTGTTAAGTATTCTATCGAATCTATTTAACAATCATCCTGCTTTAATGGTGGGAACGTTAACCTTGATGGATATGGGACTTGATCCATTAACGCTAAAAATCGCTTATTTAGCGAGTGTAGTGGGCAGCGATATCGGTTCACTTCTATTGCCAATCGGAACGCTTGCTACTTTAATGTGGATTCACATCGTTAGAAAAGGCGGAGTAAAAATAACCTGGGGTCAATATTTGAAGGTCACTGCGCTCGTCATCCCCATTACCGTCATTATCACTTTAGTCCTCTTGTCGTATTGGGTTTCATGGATGTTTTAATGAAGAAACTTAACGTAATAACCTTTGTTTCAGTACCCTCAAGCCATGCATCCTATTTTATAGATAAAAAAAAATGACCTCCCAATAAGGAAGAAGTCATCAAAAAGAGGTTCTATGCACATCTTATTTTATGCGAAAAGGAATGGAAGAGTATGGGTTCTTTGCGTGATTCAATAAATCAATTAAAAAAATACGATTGTATAGCTGATTCCAAACAACAGCCCGCCAAGCGCAAATGCACTTGACGGGCATATTCAACTTGTGAATATGCCGTATATAGGCTACGACTGGCATATATTCCCTATGCATTTTCTTGTGCAAATTTTCTTAATCGCATTCAACTCTTCGGATCTCAGCTTTTTCAAAGCCCCTGTGCACCAAGCCCAATTTTCTTGAGAAGTTGGATCAACTGAAGCTTCTCCTCGTTATCGATAAATGAAATGTTTTTGGATATAATCTCAACATGCTTGGGGAAAATCTCATTAAATAACGCTTCACCCTTCTCCGTAAGGGTGACATTTGAAGTCCTTCGATCCGTGGGACTTGGCAGTCGTTTTACAAAGTCGTTTTTTTCCAGCTTATCTACCACATAAGTAATACTTCCGCTTGGAATCGAGAAAATTTCACTAATTTTTTGGATAGGATGCGGCCCTTTGTTGTAGAGAAGTTCAAGTATCATAAAATGGTCAGGACTGATTCCGTGACTTTCAATATCACGCTGTACATTATCAAATATTGCTTTGGATGCTTTAGTCCAAACCCGGAAGAGTCTTAAATCGAGCTCGCTTTGTTCGTCTCCTTGGTACATTAGAATACCTCCTTTAACCTATTCATCATCTGATCGGATAAGGAGAGATTAGTTGCTTAATCCTTATCCAAACGATGCATTCCAATTCAAAATGAGGACAATTAAGGATAAAATCATCAAAATGATGGGCATACCCGTTTTGGCTATCGGATCCTTTACTCGTAAATGCGTAACAATAGCTCCAACCATAATAATGGCTAGCACTATTCCAGCGATAGCTGCCAGCATGTGATTCCAAATTCCTGCTATGATGAGTGCGGCACCGCCTATTTCGAGCAAGGCTGTTAACATTCTAAACCATTGAGGCAAGCCATAACGCTTAAATTCATCAACCATTTGCTTGGAACCGAGCTTAGAAGCTCCAAAAACCAAAAAACCTAAACCTAAAACAATTTGAAGCACAATCGATACCATATTCATTTTATCTCACTCCTTATTATTTTCCTACTAGTAGATATACTAATATTATATATCTTATGTTTAGTATAATATTTATCCTAACATTAGAGTAATTAGCTGTCAACTACTTTCGGATCAGACATCGATTTCCTCCCAAATCTTAATAGTGTTTTCTCAGACGAACCTGTAAAAATTTGTTTAATCGTCCAGTGTCTTTGTAATATATTACTGATTCACCTATTCCGATTGGACAGATGGTTAGGCTACAAATATGTAATTTGTTCGATCACCGAATGAATATGTTATTTACGCTTTCAAAAAAGTTGTAATAATTCAATAAAAAATGCCCCCTGACCGCTATGGTCAAAGGACACACGTTTTCGCTCTGATAAGCCAGCAACAGCAGTTGATGTCTCTCCTTCCTCAAAGCTGAGCTCACGATACTGATGAAGCTTTCTTCGTAGATCGATTATCTCGTTCGCGATTGCTCTACCCGCAGGAAGGAGATCATATTTAGCGTTAATAGCCATCATCCTTCTCCTTCATAACAGCATGAGAGTTCTTTCTATCCTTTGCCAGCTGTTCGATGATTTGTTTCCCAGTTGGCGTTTGTGCCAACCCTCCTCCAGCCGTTTCACGATGAATGTCCGGCATGGCGCTCCCTACCTCAAGCATAACTTGTATGATCTCGTCCGAGGGAATGACGCTTCTTACGCCTGCAAGCGCCATATCGGCGGCAGCTAGCGCATTCACTGCCCCAAACCCATTGCGGACAATACATGGGATTTCCACCAAGCCGCCAACCGGATCGCAAATCAGGCCAAGCGTGTTTTTTAAAGCGAGACCGACTGCGTGAACCGCTTGTGCTGGCGTCCCTCCTTTCAGCTCAACAAGAGCACCCGCTGCCATGCCGATTGCAGAGCCGATCTCTGCCTGACATCCGCCTTCTGCTCCGGATATAAAAGAGTTGTTCGCGATGATATAGCCTATCGCTCCGGCACAAAACAATCCGTTCACCATATGATCGTCATCCCAGCCAAACCGCTCCTGGCTGCTGACGAATACGCCGGGAATGACGCCGCAAGACCCGGCAGTCGGCGTGGCGACGATACGCCCCATTGAAGCATTCACTTCAGAGACCGCAAGGGCATATGCCATTGCTGATCCAGCGAACGGCTCCAAAGAAGCCACTGGCTTTCGTGTATATGCATACACCCGTTTCGCGTCTCCGCCAGTCAGACCGCTGCGGGACGTTTTTTCCGATGAGATTCCTTTCACTGCTGCATCCTTCATGATGCCGTAATACTTCATCATTTTGTCCCATTCCTGCTCCTCCGTCCGGCCGGATTCCTTCGCCTGGTCCTCCAGCATAATCCGGTAGATCGGCTTGCCTTCATTTTCGCATACGAGCGCCAGTTCCTTTAAGGTTCTGAATCTCAAAGCGGAACACCACCATTCAAATCGATGTAATTAAGGCTATTCACATAATCCAGCCGGTTGATCCTCACAAGCAGATCCTCCCGCAATTCGCCATCTGTCTCGATAACGGTCGCGGCTTGCCCGAGTCTGCCTTTGCGGTCCACATCCATATAGCCTATATTGACATTGGCCTCGCTCAGCAGCCGCGTGATGTTCGCAAGCACACCGGAATGGTCGAGATGATAGATGATAAGTGTCGGATAATTAGCGGTAAATTTGAGATCAAAACCGTTAACTTCTACCACTTCAATATTTCCGCCGCCGATTGAGCAGCCTGTCATTTGAGAACATTTCGTTCCTGAAAGCAGCTTAATCGACAAGGTGTTCGGATGAACGGCAGGCCCGCTGCCCGTCTGAAAAGTGACCTTCATCCCAAGCGAATCGGCTAGCTCAAGCGAATCTGGAATCCGTTCGTCATCCGTACTGAACTGAAGCAGTCCCGCAATTACCGCCAAATCCGTTCCGTGGCCGCTGTAAGTTGCTGCCAATGAGCCGTAGAATAATATATCTGCTTGCTCAGGCTGTTCATCAAACAGCCCGCGTGCCACTCTGCCCAATCGGACGGCACCCGCCGTATGCGAGCTAGAAGGTCCGATCATGCCAGGTCCAATGATGGAAAACACATCCTTAAAACGCATATCACATTCAATACCTCCTATGAAAGCCGGCTGGGGCGCCATCTTGATTGCTACGACAACGGGAATATCTGCGAATGAGCGCCAGAAATCGAAGCTTCCTTTAGATTGATCTCATTCATTATCAGTCTTGCCAAAAAGAGCGACCAGTAGCATTTTTTTCATTTCATAACCCCTTCCTTATGCATGAAGTTCGTAGCCGCTTCCCTTTGTACGAGGCAAAACGGCTGCATGGGCATATGACCTTGATTAAATGTATAGGGTACAAACATCCAATCATCGCTAACCTATTCAGCATAATCTACAGGGTACTCAGTATCAGGGAGGTGAAAGTTTAATGTCTGGATTCGTTGGTGGTGCAAATAATAGTATTGGTTTTATCCTTGTCCTCTTCATCTTGCTAGTGATTATCGCTTGTAGCTGTGGAATTGGTGGGTTTGGTGGGTTTGGCGGTTGCTAATCGATAAATAAATATTAATCCCGCTTTGGGCTAATGACAGTAACCAAATATCTCTGTAACAAACACCCAATCCATTCGATACACTCATGCATAAGTTACAGAGTACCCAATACGTAAGGAGGTGCAATGAAATGTCCGGTCAAGTAGGTGGTGCTTTTACAAACCTTGGGGTTATTCTGGTGCTTTTCATATTATTGGTGATTATCGCTTGTAGCTGTGGAGTAGTTGGCGGCAGCAGCTGTGGCGGTTATGGCAACAACGTCGGCGGCGCAGGCGTTGGCCCATACGGCAAAGGCTACTAATTAATCCACTGAATGTCATCCGTGCATTCAGATTGCACAACTTCTTTTAAATAGAACGCAGAAAAAGACCCCTTGTCTGGGTCTTTTTCTTTTTAAAACTATTCAGAAGCTGTATGAAAAACATGCGATTTTCCCCTACATAAATGGTTCTAGCTTTGTTTCATGGATATGCATGCATTTACCTGCTTTTTTCGCATCCATATAATCATTCTAAACGGCTTCGTTGCTAACGATATGCGTTTTCCCATATATCCGATTTAGGATAAAGCCAAACAACATGCCAAGGAAAGAAATCGCAGATATCGTTAGATAAAGTGTTTTTGCACCAAAGGACCCGTAAATAAACCCTCCTAAGTAGGAAGCGAGTATTCCTGAAATTCCGAAGAACAGAAGCGCTAGCACCGTCTGGCCAGTGGCCCGCCATTCTATAGGAACGATGCGATAAAGGTATTGAATCGCCGCTGAATAGAAGATCGGGAAAGTAAGCACTTGCATGATTTGCAAATAAGCAAGCAGATGCGGATCAGTAATCCAGGCTGACAGAAAAAAGCGAATGAAAAAGAAAATGGACGCGAATGAAATGAGCAGCATTTCCTTGCCTTTGCGCAGCCACCAGAAGCTTAAAGCAAATACAATAATCTCACTGCCAGCCGCCAAAAAAAGGATTGTCCGATCAGCTCAGGAGTCCCTCCAAGCTCGCGAATATATATGCCGAGAAACGTGTCGTTCATCCGAGCGGGTACCGAACAAACAAAAACAAGCAAAAGAAACATGAGTGCCTCCTTGTTGCTTATAAAATGTTTGAGGCTGCTTAAAGAAACCGGCTTCCCTGTAACCGGTACATCCGACATTTTCCAGCTAATAAACAAACTGATGAGACCAATGCCTACAAAGAGCAATGATAAACTATGCGCGCCGAAATAAGACATAACGTATCCTGTGAGCAGTGAGGTGACAGCATAGCCTAATGCTCCATATGTACGGATTGATCCATAGCTCACACCAGAAGCTTCGGATATCGAGAAATTCAGGCTCTCCAGCAACGGGTCGATCGGCATAAGAAAGAAGTACAGAAGCATAGCGAATAAGATAAGCATAAAAAAAGTACTGGAGTTGTACAAAAAATAACCGGTCACGCTTGAGATTAATACCAATAGGAGAAGTATTTTACGAATGGTCCTCGTTTTATCGCTGATCATGCCCCATAAAGGCTGGGTAATAATAGTTATAAAACCACCGGTTCCAATAATGAAACCAATTTGTGAGGGCTGTAAGCCCTGTTCTGCAAGGTAAACGGGGAGAAATGTAATAAACATAGAGAGCAGTGCAAAGTACAAAAAGTTAAAGCTTCGCAACCATTTTAATGCATTCATGAAATTTAAAGCACCTCAGATAATGTATAGTTTGTTTGGATATCTAATTAGTATATCAGATGACGCTCGCTATTTATCCTTGATTCATTCGGATTGGGATAATTAGAATAAATAAACCATTCCATGGAACACTAATTCGGATAATTCTATACTTAGGAGGGATTTAATGATGAACGTTACTGAAGAAAAACAGCAACAAACGGCAAACACGCTTCGTGTAAAAGATAAGGTTGCGATTATTACCGGGGCTGGTTCTGGCATCGGCCGAGCAGCTGCATTGCTCTTGGCTAAGCACGGAGCTAAAGTATGCCTTATCGATTTAAACAACAACCGCAGTGAATCAGTTGAGAATCAAATCAATGAACTCGGCGGAGAATCGTTATTTATTGATACCGATGTGTCAGACCCCGATCGCGTAAATCAGGCGATTCAGTCAGCAATGAAACAATGGGGCCGCATTGACATCGTATTTGCAAATGCAGGAATCAATGGCGTCGTCTCTCCTATTGAGGACCTAACGCCGGAAGCATGGGATCACACGCTGACGACCAATTTAAAAGGAACATTCCTGACCGTTAAATATGCCATTCCGCATATGAAAAAAAACGGTGGAAGCATCATCATTACCAGCTCAATTAACGGCAGCCGTAAATTTTCCGGGTTCGGCATGTCAGCTTACAGCTCCTCTAAAGCAGGCCAGATTGCTTTTGCCAAAATGGCTGCACTTGAATTAGCGAACTATAAAATTCGGGTTAATGTCATCTGTCCGGGAGCTATCCAAACCAATATCGGCGAAAGCACGAAAGAGACGCCACAATTGGATAAAATCAAAATTCCAGTTAAATATCCTGAAGGCAGCCAGCCGCTAGAGCATGGACCGGGACAGCCTGAGCAGGTTGCTGATTTGGTTTTATTCCTTGCATCGCAGGAATCGAGCCATATTTCAGGTACTGAGATATTTATTGATGGTGTAGAAACGCTTCTATAGTTGGAGGAATGTGATGGAATGAAATGAAATGAGGAGCGCGAACTAATTGCGCTCTTTTTTTAATTATTGGCTATGTTAAACGACATCGTTGATATTGGATGAATTTTGTAGCTGTTAAAGACGATGATGCTCGATTAGTTCATCCATCAACATCTGCATTTAGTCAGTTTACAATGTCGTGGAAATAACAGGAAAAACTCCCGCTAAAAGTACCGCAATCACTAAGCGTTCAACATAGATTATTCAGTATTAAATTCCACTGTGAAAATTCAATTTTGCCATAAAAATATTAGCATGCAACATTTTATGGATTAAAGAAAGTAACAAAGTTGGCAAAATGTACAATGAAAATTATATTTTCCTCGGATAAATTCATATTCCTATTCGAAATCGGAGCATCTTTATAGAATTTGGATTTCACCAATTTAACGCATTTCAAGATAATAATTAACTTTAAAGTTATTCTAAATATAGAAAACTGGCTAAATTCTAATTGTTGACAACTATATAATCGTTTTCATATACTATTTTTGAATCAAAATCTTTAAATAAACCTAATATAGTTAACTTATTAATTAATCATTTTCAGAGGAGGATTATAATGACAACAGCAAAACAGTCCTTCCCACGTCCAGAATATCCGCGTCCGCAGATGGTTCGCTCCGAGTGGATGAACCTGAACGGCGAATGGGAATTTGAAATCGATCATGGAAAAAGCGGAAAGCATCGCAATTTGTTTGAGGCCTCAGCCTTAAAGGAGAAAATACTCGTTCCTTTCTGTCCGGAGAGCAAGCTATCCGGCATTGAGAACAAAGATTTCATGCCTGCGGTCTGGTATCGTAGGGAAATAGAAATTCCTGCCGAATGGCATGGCAGCCGTATCCTCGTACATTTTGGCGCAGTTGACTACGAAACGGAGGTTTGGATAAATGGTATTTCCGCAGGCACCCATCGCGGTGGTTATGCCTCCTTTTCGTTAGAAATCACTCACCTGCTTCAAGCCGGCATGAATGTATTGACTGTATGTGCTGAAGATGATCAACGATCCGGCTTGCAGCCTCGAGGCAAACAGTCTGGTTTGTATCATTCACACGGATGCGATTATACGAGAACGACGGGAATCTGGCAGACCGTATGGCTGGAATCCGTGCCCGAGCAGTATATTCAGTCCTTCAAATTGACACCGGATTCTGATAACCAGTCCCTCCATGTTGAGGGTGAATTCGTCGGAGCTGACGGATTAACTTTTTCTGTAGAAGCACAGTTCGGCGGCAAAAGGGTAGGTTTACAGACTGCTGTAGTGAATGGCAAACAAGGTCGATTGTCGGTGAAGCTCTCAGAAAGCCATTTATGGGAAATCGGATCGCCCAACCTTTACGACCTTACATTATCCTTACAGTATAACGGGAAAGCAATCGATTCCGTAGAAAGCTACTTTGGTCTTCGCTCCGTGAAATGGGATAACAATGCGATTCTCATTAACGGTAAACCCGTTTTCCAACGTTTGGTGCTGGATCAAGGCTTTTACCCGGAAGGAATTTATACCGCTCCTACTGACGAGGATTTAAAGCGGGACATTGAATTGTCTATGAGTCTTGGCTTCAACGGTGCACGTCTGCATGAGAAGGTGTTTGAAGCTCGTTTCTTGTATTGGGCTGACCAATTGGGGTACATCGTGTGGGGCGTACATGCGAACTGGGGACTCGATATTACAAACGCACGAGGGCTGCAGCAATTTTTGCCGGAGTGGATTGAAATTGTAAAACGAGATTATAATAGTCCTGCTTTAGTAGGCTGGTGCCCGTTCAATGAAACCTGGGATGGACCACAGGGAGCCCGCCAAAATGATGAGGTGCTGCGGATCACTTATCAGGTGACCAAATCACTTGACGCAACTCGTCCTGTCATTGATACAAGCGGCAACTTCCATGTCATTACTGATATATTCGATGTACATGATTATGAGCAAAATCCAGAAAAATTCGCCCAAAATTACAAGGCTATGCGTACTGGCGGAGAACGGTTCGTCACCTTCCAAAACCGACAGAAATACGACGGTCAGCCCTACTTCGTTAGTGAATACGGCGGCATTTGGTGGAATCCAGGTCAAGCTGATCAGAAGAGCTGGGGCTATGGCGACCGTCCGAAATCAGAAGAAGAATTTCTTTCTCGCTATGAAGGCTTAACTTTAACGCTGTTAGAAAATCCATACATCTGCGCATTTTGCTACACACAGCTCTACGATGTCGAGCAGGAAGTAAACGGCCTCCTCACATACGATCGTCATCATAAATTCAATCCTGAATTGATCCGCCGTATTAATTCGACGATTGCGGCAATCGAGAAGCAGACTGTAGACACTGCTAAAATAAAATAGACTTGGATACGTACAACAAGCCATTCCCTAGGGAATGGCTTGTTGTACGAAATTCAATGTTCATGGCTGCCATTTAGATAACTTATGATTTCATGGTTAATGCGACTCGCTTGCTCATGATTAATGCCGTGCCCTGCATTTGGAATAATTTTATAAGAAATTTGGTTCATCTCCAGTTCCTTAATAGCTGCAGGGTAATAAGACAATCGGTCGTACTCTCCAATTAAAAAAAGAGCTTTTTTCTTCAAGATCAAAAGCTCATCCTTCGTGAAATTTCTATACTTATGATACATCATCGATCTATTGTTAAAATATTTTAGCAGGTAAGTCCAATGAACCATGATATCCTCATTATTTTCAAACACCATAGAAGTATTGGGAGCACTTAGCTTTCTGAGTAATTTTTTCGTTGTTTTTTCGGATACAGGAAACAGTGCTTCAGGCAGAAAAAGCAGAAGCATCCTGATCATATTTACTTTGACTCCCCCTGCCATCGCAACTATCCTATTAACCTTATTCGGATTAGTGATCGTATAATAACTGGCAAGATAGGACCCATTGGAAACGCCTGCGATATGAATCAAATCAAGACTAAAATACTGAAGTAATTCGTCAATCCATGTGGCTTGGTCAAAGCATGCTATTGTAGTTGTTGTTCGGTTGGCTTTTTCCAGGTCCTCCAATGGTATCAACTGCAAAAATATAAAAATGCTTAGACAATTCAGCGATATTATAAATCCACATCAAAGCAGAATTATCACCGACCCCATGAAATAATAAAAGCGGAGGTTTTTGTGAATCTCCTGCAATAATGACATGCGTCTGACCAAAGGTTGTCGGAACTTCCTCTTCCTGATAAGAAACTCCCCATTGGTTAAGCAATCTTTGATAGGACTTCAATACAAGTTCCTTACCCGCTTCCTTTTTAAATGGCTCTGTTAATGTTGATTGTTGATTATCCTCCAAACTAATCCACCACCGTAATAAGTCTCTTTTTCAACGTTCAATTTAACACTTTTATTTGATTCGGGGAACCCTGGTTCTTCATTTAAAATATATAGAGTATTCTCATCTGTCCATTCCATAGAAAAGTTTCTATTCGCATCACTATGGTAAACAAGCTTCCTTTTGTTATCATCATGATAAGTAATCTCTACCCATAAATTAACTCCACCAGCGGCGCCTCCATAAGTTTTATAGTATGCATTAGCAGTATATTTGTCGGTCGGGGATTCCACAGGTCCTTTATAAAATTCACCTTCAAGATTATCAAATGTAAAAAAGTATGTATTGTATACAATTTGTGTTGAAACGATACCAATACCTATGAGAGTTGCAATTAGCAGTTTATTGGGAAAAGGCTTCTTTTTGATAAAGAAAACAAATAGTTTGAAACAAAAGTATGCGTCAAGCCCTTGTAAACGTGAATGCGGATTTAGTTGCTAAGAACTCTAAGTACGTCATGCGTATTACCGGCGATAATGAGGAAGGCAAAGCAGAATTAGATAATTTCATCGATCCAAACGAGCCATATCCAGTTCTAGTTACGACAAGCAAACTTATGACCACTGGCGTTGATGCAAAAACATGTCAGTTCATTGTTTTGGATTCAAATATCAGTAGCATGATCGAGTTCAAACAAATTATTGGCCGCGGTACTCGAATTAGAGAAGATTTTGGGAAGTTATACTTTACAATTATAGATTTCCGTAATGTTACTAAACTTTTTGCCGATCCTGAATTCGATGGTGATCCTGTAATTATTATGACACCGCCTCCTGGAGGTGAAGGTATCCCTCCTGAGGATGACCCAGATGGTGGGGACGATGGCGGAACGGTGGATGGTTTTAGTGGTGGTACTGAAGGTGATCCTCCAAATGGTGGTGGAGAGGGGCCTGAGCCACCTTCCAAATATTATGTGCATGATGTTGAGGTCAAAGTTCTAAATCAGCGAGTGTATTATTACGACAAAGAAGGTAAACTCATAACCGAGTCATTGATAGATTACACGAAGAAAAACGTGAAGAATGAATATCAGTCTTTGAATGATTTTCTAACTAAATGGAATGATGCAGAAAAGAAGGATGCGGTACTAAAAGAGTTAGAGGCTCAAGGCATCTTACTTGATGAACTTCAGGATGAAGTTGGTAAGGACTTAGACCCATTTGATCTAAACTGTCATGTGGCGTTCGATCAGCCGCCTCTCACACGCCGAGAGCGAGCCGAGAACGTAAAGAAATGCAATTATTTTGCCAAGTATAACGATCAAGCGAAACAGGTTTTAGAAGCGTTATTAGAGAAATATGCGGATGAAGGTATTGGGAACCTAGAGAGCATTGAAATACTAAAGATTCCTGAGTTCCAGATGTTTGGTTCACCATTAGAAATCGTAAAACGATTTGGTGGGAAAAGCGGCTATATGACTGCAATTAAAGAGTTAGAAAAAGTAATCTATACAGCATAGAAGCATTCTGGGAGGATAATCAATAATGTCAGTTTCAACAGTAATAAAGTCAGTTCAAGATACTATGCGCAAAGATGCAGGTGTCGATGGAGATGCCCAACGTATATCTCAGTTAGTATGGATGGTTTTCTTAAAAGTGTTTGATGCGAAGGAAGAAGAATGGGAATTAATGCGCGACGAATATAGAACGATTGTGCCAGAAGGATTACGTTGGCGCGATTGGGCTGCCAATGACGAGGGCATGACAGGAGATGGACTTCTCGACTTCGTTAACAATACCTTGTTTAAACAATTGAAGGAATTGGAATTAGATGAATATAGCGATCCAAAGGCTTTTATTGTGAAAGCTGTGTTTGAAGATTCCTATAACTATATGAAGTCAGGCACTTTGATGCGACAAGTGATAAACAAGTTGAATGAGATTGACTTTTCCGCACAGGAAGATCGTCATATGTTTAACGACATCTACGAGAACATATTGAAAGACCTTCAAAATGCTGGTAATGCCGGTGAATACTACACTCCCCGTCCTGTTACTCAATTTGTTGTAGATATGGTTAACCCGAAACTGGGAGAAAAAGTTTTGGACTTCGCTTGTGGAACAGGTGGTTATTTGACCAGCACAATCGAACATTTTAAAAATACAGGTCAAATCAAGAATATTGAAGCAAGCCAGGTTCTACAGGAAACAATTATGGGTATTGAGAAGAAACCTATGCCTCATATGCTCGCTATAACAAATCTTATTTTACATGATATTGACGCACCTAAGATTAAGCATGATAACTCTCTTACTCGGAATGTCCGGGATTATCGGCCACGAGATGGGACGCTTACGTTACGGCGGGTAGATTAATATAGAATGGTCCACTATATATTATTATAGTGGACCATTTTATATTAAAGCTTTAGTAATTGCATTTCAGGAACTCGCCCTACATAAATAATTAGCGTTTTTGTTGCCTTGTGAAACTAGTTAGTTACCTTTCCTATATAAATGTCACTAGCACTTTCATAATTTATTTCGATGGTATTGCTACCTATCTTTTTGCTTGCTTTGTAAGCTGTTAACTCGAGTTTAGCAGTATCCCCAAATGAAATAGGTGACCAATAAAAGGTGTCTCCTGATTTTACAGTAATATTTTTTCCTAATTGTTTTACTTTTGAGTTTATTGGGGTCCAACGTATAAGTTCTCCTTCAGAAGAACTTATTTTTATTTCATCTGCTTCTTTGCAGGTGATATTGATTGGAAGACCTGGTACATTGCTCATGAATCTTGAATACTTGCCAAGGGGAAATTCCACTTCAGGTTTCACCAGGATTGTATATTGATTTTCTGCATAAGCTGTTATTATAAATCCACTGAATATGGAAGATTGATTACTTTGATTATTATCTGTCATAATATATGGCACTCCTACAATTAGAAGAGTTGAAATAAGTAAGAAGGTGGGAAATGCAATTTTAACTGTTGTAATTTTAAATAAGTTTCTAAAGTTGGAGCTCTGGCTAGCGGTAGCCCTCTTTATTAATAACTCTTTAAGTTGATTGCTTACGTTGATTTCATTCATTGCATTCTTATACCTAGTTTTAAACTTCATCATCAAAACCTCCTAGTATTGATTTTTTTAGCTGTTCTTTTGCTCGTTTCAACCGTGTTCGTACAGTCGCTTCTTTTACGTTAAGGATTCTAGAGATCTCTAAAGTGTTGTAGCCTTCATAATAATACAGATGAATTACTAATCTATATTTCTTGGGGAGTAAAAGAACATAAGACATAACTTCTATATTTTCTGGTTGCATAATCGCTAAGGGAACTACTTCATGAGGTAAGAACCATCTTTTCCACGGACTTCTAAATAAATCTAGACAAGCATTAACAGTAATCCGGATTATCCAAGCTTTCTCATGTTCAATATTCTCAAAAAATTGAGGACGTCTATAAAGTTTAATATAAACCTCCTGGCAAACATCTTGAGCATCTGCTAAATTACCAAGATGACTTAGTGACAAGCGGAGAATCATATCGGAGTACTGGTCAATTAAATTTAAAAGATATTCATATTTATAATCTTCATCCATTCTCAAGTATTTCCCTCCTTCTACTTATAACACGTTTGAAAATGCTATTATGTTTCAACAACCAAAAAAAATTATATGATAAAAAAAACGGACTTCTCTTTAGAGATGTCCGTTTTGCTATACTTTTGTTTAGATTTTTGACTCAACATATTCCTTAAGTTTGCTTACTTTGTTCTTATTGTCTTTTGCCCAACTTTGATCCACTTTATCAGAAGTACCAACGGTAAGATCCTTATTATCTTTGACAAGTTCTTTTACTGAAAGATCAAGCTCTGTATTTCCATTTTCGATTTGCTCGAGAATAAACGGTAGAGCAGGTGTTCCTAACTCTACTAGCTCTTTATTCTTTTCTTCTTTAGACTTTTGAGACTGAACAATATTCTCAACTTTGGATGGGATAGCTTTAAGGTGATTTTTTAATTTTTTAGAAAACTCATCACCTGTTTCCCAAGTACTTTCTCTTTGTTTCTTAAGGTCAATCTTTGCAATTTTTTCAGCTGCGATGGCTAGGATGTAATCATTGAGTCCACTTCCGGGAGATTCATCAATCTTTTGTTCAATTACAGGTAGAGCATCATCTCCGAGATTTACGATATTCTGAAACTCGTTACTGTTCTTGATATAGTCGTAAGGATTACTGCTATGTGCAAGTTGAGTTTTGTTCTTTACTTCTTGTTCCAGTTTATTATTAAATTCTTCTAAATTGCTATCAATCTGTTGTACAGTTGATGCATCTGCAGAAAAGTTGTATAACATAGTGATGCTAAAAGCTGCAGCAAATAAAGATACAAAAACCTTTTTCATTGATTACACCTCTATTTTAGTTTAGTAATTATCCAACTTTATAGGTTTTAACCTTATTGCCATAATTTCCGCTGTAAGGATCCCACGATAGTGACTGAAGTACTTCTAGTTGCCCCCATTTAGAGTTTACATAGTTGTTGTCAGAAGGTCTTCCGAAGTGACCGATACTCGAAGTAGTGCCGTAGGAAATAATCCTTGTATCAGTAGATGATCCTGAATTATTGGGGATATATCCCTGCCAAGATAAATATGTATCTACTGTTGCAGATGATGGGTTATTTGCGCCCCATGGCCAAATCCACGAGTGTGTGATATGCATTGCATAGGCAAGACAGTTGTAATCAGGGTTTGCAGCAGCTAGGTATGAGTAATTGTTAGCTGTCTTTACTAGCGAATCGTATGTTGCTTTTGGTTGTGAAAACTTTGTCGCATCGTAAGCTGCAAGTGCGGATGAGCTACCTGCAACTACTGCAGTTAATGCAATTACTGTTGTGATAATCCTCTTTCTAATCAATGTTTATCCACCTCTTTTAATTTTTTCCAAACCAAGAATGCATATTTATTTTATCCTGAATCCGTGATATAAATATCTGATTTCCATAGATTGAAAGAGTATTATGGAGTAAAATAGAGATAACAGCTCGTTTGTTGCTGTTTTCAAAATACACCTATGAGGTGAACTCCA